>NZ_RAWA01000031.1 GCF_003611675.1 Corallococcus sp. CA053C | reverse complement strand
ACTCGCGCCGGGGGCGGGGGACGGGAAGAAAGTTCAGCCCCCGGCGCGAGTCGTTCAGAAGCCGATGCCCGCGCTGCCGCCGAAGAAGATGTCGTTGGCGTAGCCGCGGCGCAGGCCCATGGCCTCCAGGCGGAAGGTGAGGTGCAGGGAGCGGGAGAGGGCGGGGCGCCCTCGCAGACCGACGCCGTACTGCACGACGGGCTTGAGGCCGTTCACCTTCGTCTCACTGTCGCCCACGGTGATGCCGGTGTTCTGGTAGGCGAGCCCCGCGCCGGCCTGCACGTAGAAGCCGAAGTCGGACTGACCGAAGCGGAACAGGTACGCGGGCGCGAGGGTGAAGTAGTGAAGCCGCGTGTCCCCCTTGATGAAATCCGTGCCGTCACTGAGGCTGGCGAAGAGCCACCGCAGGTCCGCGAAGAGGGCCTCGCGGAGCATCTCGCTGTCGAGTGAACGACCGAACTCCCAGGTGGCGCGCACGCCCAGCCCGGGCCGGTTGTCGGAGAAGTCTCCGCGGGCGCTGTCCACCAGCAGCAGGCCGCCGCCCAGCTCCACCGCGACGCCCAGGTTGGGGTCGTCCAGGCGGGAGAGCTTGTCGAAGCCGTCGTCGTTCTCCCGTTCCGCGGCTTCGCGGAACTCGTCGGTTTCGTCCACCAGCTTGCGGCGGCGCTCGTAGGCGTCGTCGTCTTCCTTCGTGGCCTTCTCCGTGGCGCGCGCGGCCTCGTCGTCCGGATAGGCGTACGGATCATCCTCGTCGGCTTGCGCGAGCGCGGGGGCGGAGAGGAGCAGGCTGCCGGCGAGGCAGGCCTTGAGCCAGGTGTTCAAGGGAGCGGGCCTCATTGGAAGATGTTGGGGCAGGTGGCGCCGCCCGTCGCGCTGGCAGGGCAGACGCCGAGCTCGTGGAGCTCCGCGCTGGGAATCTGCAGGTGGTCGATGAACTCGTTGCACACGGCCTTGCGCAGCTCCAGGTCCGTGATGTGGCTGAGGATGGGGCTCACCGCCGCGGACAGGGTGAACTTGCTCTGGTCCCCCAGGACGAGCTGGGTGATCTGGTAGATGCCCGGCGTGGCGGGCGTCGTGTCGTAGTAGGAGGCGACGATGGCGCGCTGGAGCACCGCCTCCTGCCCGGAGGAGCGGCCCGCCTGGTAGAGCGCGGTGGCCAGCAGCGTGCCCAGCTTGTACTCGTTGCCGTTGCCCGACCAGCTGCCCACGTCCTGGGTCACCATGTTCGTGTACAGCAGCGCGCTCATGCAGCGGTCGCCGCGCGACAGGTCCCGCTCGTCCGTCACCGCGGAGAAGGGGCCGCCGTCGAAGGAGGACGCGAGGAAGCGCGGATCACACCCGCTGGGGCTGCGGCAGGTGGCGCCGTAGGCGTGGTAGTCCGCCAGCCCTTCGTCCAGGGCCTTGAGGATGTTGGCGCCCATGCTGGGCGACTCCTGCGACCAGAGCGACAGCGACACCGGCAGCGACTGGGTGGCGTAGGCCAGCCGGTTGAAGACGAGGTGCCCGTACTCGTGCGCCATCACCGCCGCGTTGAGCGGCAGCGGCGCGCGTTGGATCTGCTCGAACGGCAGCACCAGGAAGGACTGGAGCACCGGGTAGAAGATGGCGTTGTCGCGCGCCGGATCCTTGCTTTGCGCCGCCTGGATGAACTCCGGGAAGTAGTAGAGCGTGGGGACGGGTTCGAAGTCCGTCGTCTTCACGTTGCCGACGACGCGGAAGTACTCGTTGGCGCGCTCGAGGTTGTAATACGACGTCACCATGTTCCAGGAGTGGAAGTCCGCGGGCCAGAGGACGTCCTCGCCCGTCTTCGCGTCCTTCTGGCTGATGTAGCTGGCCTTCACGTCGTGGCCGGACTTCTTGAGCAGCACGTCGGCGATGGTGTCCTCGGTCGCGTTGCCGAGCGCCGGGTCGTTGATGTCGATGACGATGCGCGCGCCTCCCTGGAGGTCACCGACGGTGCCCTTGAGGCCGACGACGTCCGTGATGGTGGTGAGTTCGACTTGCGTGGGGACGTACTGGCCATTGCTGGAGCGGGCGAGGACGGAGACCTTGACCGGCGCCTCGCTGTCGGGCGCGCAGCCTGCGGCCAGTCCCAGCCCGACGGCGGCGGTGATGACTGTTCGGAGCATGACGCCGTTTTACTCCGGACCGCTCAGAACGTGTATTCCCCTCCCAGTGTGAGCAGGCCGGAGGCTTCCGCGGGCAGGTCCTCCGGGACGTCCCGCTGGACGGCCACGGAGGCCCAGACGCGCACGGGCTCCCCCAGGCGGACCGTCCACCGGGTGGCCAGCACGTGGGCCACGCCCTGGGTGGGCACGTACCGGGTGAAGGCGTAGGAGAGCTGGCCCCGGACCCGGGCGTTCAGCCGCCAGGAGAGGGACGGCTTCAGGTCGAACCGGGCGGGGGCGGAGGGGAAGCCCGAGCCGGCGTTGACATCCGCCATGCGACGCGTCACGGCCGCACCCAGGTCGCGGAGCTGGCGCTCACGCAGGCCCGCGAGCAGCTTCCGGGCGGCGAGCCGGTCCTCGAGCTGGGCCTCCAGGGCCGTCCATTCCGCGTCGGTGAACTGGCCCGCGGTGAGCGGGTCCTCGCTGTAGAGGGACAGCCCCGCGCGCAGGCCCAGCTCCCAGCGGCCGTCCCAGATGAGGCGCGCGCCCAGCGTGGGCCGGGCCACCCAGAGCAGGTCCTCCCGCGCGTACCGCACGCTCGTGGCGCCATCGGACACGGTGAGCAGCTGGCGGCGCAGCGGGTAGCGGCTCAAGCCCAGGCCCGCGTCCACGCCGTACTCCACCGCGCCGAAGCCCGCCGAGTCGTAGCCCGCCGCGAGCTGGAGGCCCTGGCTGCCGTAGCCCGTCCGGGCGGTGAGGCCGGGGATGTTCCGCCGGGGCAGCTCCGGGGTCAGCTGCGTGTCGGAGCCCTTGGGCAGCCCCAGGCTGATGGCGCCGGACAGGAGCCAGTGCTCCCCGGCCAGATGGTCCACCCCCACGGAGAGCTGGTGGATGGGGGCGGTGCCGGCCTCCGGACGCGCGCCGGTGTAGCCGAGCGTGAGGAAGGTCGTCTCGCCCACGCCCACGTCACCCAGCAGGCTCCAGAGCCCGTAGCCGTGGCCCGCGCTCGCCTCGAGGGTGAGGGAGCTCTCCGCGGACTCCTCCGCCTGGACGGCGCCGGCCCCGAGCAGGGCCAGGAAGAAGCCCACGTACACGCCGACGCGCATGCCCATGGCTCCTCCAACCCGAGATGGGATTCCGGGTTGCGGGGAGGTGCCAACGGGGTCGCTCCGATGCCCGTCTTCCGAGGGAGGAAGGGGGGGCCGGGAGCCACGGATTCCTTGACGCGCTGTTTCCACGATCCGGTATGGTGCCCGGCCTTCCTTCCCGAACAAAACGCAGGCGGTCTCCATGGCGGTCCCATTCATCTCCGAGGTCAAGCGTACCCATACCTGCGGTCAGCTCACGGCCGCGAACGTCGGCGAAGAGGTCGTCCTCTTCGGCTGGGTGCACAACCGCCGTGACCACGGCGGCGCGGTGTTCATCGACCTGCGGGACCGCGACGGGTTGACCCAGGTGGTGTTCGAGCCGGACGCGAAGGAGGCCCACGAAATCGCCGGCACCCTGCGCCTGGAGTTCTGCGTCGGCATCAAGGGCAAGGTGCTGTCGCGCGGCAAGAACGTGAACCCGAAGATGAAGACGGGGGAGATCGAGGTGAAGGCCTCGGACCTGACCATCTTCAACCGCTCGGAGGCCACGCCGTTCCTCATCGAGGACAACGTGGACACGTCCGAGGAGAAGCGGCTGGCGCACCGCTATCTGGACCTGCGCCGGGGGCCCCTGCAGCGCACGTTGATGACGCGCTCGAAGATGAACGCGCTCACGCGCGCGTACATGCACGGCAACAACTTCCTGGAACTGGAGACGCCCTTCATGGGCAAGTACACGCCGGGTGGGGCGCGCAACTTCCTGGTGCCCAGCCGGCTGAACCCGGGGAAGTTCTACGCGCTGGCGGAGAGCCCGCAGCTGTACAAGCAGCTGTTCATGGTCGCGGGCTTCGACCGGTACTTCCAGATCGTGAAGTGCTTCCGCGACGAGGACCTGCGCCTGGACCGGCAGCCGGAGTTCACGCAGATCGACGTGGAGATGAGCTTCGTCACCCAGGACGACATCTTCACCATCATCGAAGGGCTCTTGAAGAAGCTGTGGGGCGAGGTGCTGGGCCTGGACATCCCCACGCCGTTCCAGCGGATGGACTTCTACGAGTCCATGGCGAAGTACGGCAACGACAAGCCGGACCTGCGCTTCGGGCTGGAGCACACCGTGCTCACCGACCTCATCCGCGAGCACGGCGCCGCGGGTGGCGTGCCCATGATGTGGGACGCGGTGCAGGAGAAGGGCATCGTCAAGGCGATGGTCGTCCCCGCGGAGAAGGCGCTGTCGCGCGCGGAGAGCGACAAGCTGGAGGACTTCGCGAAGCAGGCGGGGGCCCGGGGCCTGGCGCGCGCGAAGGTGGGCGAGGGCGGTGAGTGGACCCAGTCCCCGCTGTCCAAGACGATTACGCCGGCGCTGCGGCTGGCCATCAACCAGGCGTGCAACGCGAAGCCGGGCGACCTCTTGCTGTTCCAGTTCGGCCGCGAGTCGCTGGTGCACACGGTGATGGCGAACCTGCGCGTGCACGTGGCGAAGAAGCTGGGCCTCATCCCGGAGTACGGCAGCGGCGGCCAGTGGAGGTTCCTCTGGGTGGTGAACCCGCCCCTGTTCGAGTTCGACGAGGAGTCCAACACCTGGGCCGCGGCGCACCATGCCTTCACGCGTCCGCACGACGAGGACGTGCAGTACCTGCTGTCGGATCCGGGCCGCGTGAAGTGCCACCGCTACGACGTGGTGCTCAACGGCTTCGAGATCGGCGGCGGCTCCATCCGCCTGCATGACCCCAAGGTGCAGTCGGAGGTGTTCCAGGCGCTGGGCATCCAGGAGGAGGAGGCGCGCACCAAGTTCGGCTTCCTGCTGGACGCGCTCAAGTACGGCGCGCCCCCGCACGGCGGCATCGCGCTGGGCATGGACCGCCTGGTGATGCTGCTGACCGGCGCCGAGTCCCTGCGCGACGTCATCCCGTTCCCGAAGACGAAGACGGGCACGGACACGATGACGGGCGCCCCCGGCGACGTGGACGAGAAGCAGCTGCGCGAGCTGCACGTGCGCTCCGTCCCGCTGCCGCAGAAGTAGCCTGCCGTAAGGCCCTGCCCCGGACGGGCAGGGAAGGCGGAGGCGCCGGGGGCAACACTCCTGGCGTCCCGCACCGTCGCGCGCCGCACCTCTGGCCCCTTGGGAGGCTGGGGCGAGTGGCGGGAATGCGACGCCGGCCTCGGTGGCCGGGTGGACATCCCCACGTCCGTTGCCATTGAGGAGCGGTGGCGTGCGAGGGGATGGTCCGGATGGCGACGCGACGACAGACCTGGGTGGGGTGGATGCTGGGGTGGGCCCTGCTGTGCTCGGGCCCGGCGCTGGCGGCCGAGACGAAGATGCCTCCAGGGCTGACGGGTGGCTGGAGCGGCGTGCGCGGGTTGCTGTTCGAGCTGGGGGTGTCGCTCCAGGTCCGCTACGTCACGGAACTCGCCTACAACGCGCGCGGCGGCAAGGGGCATGCGCTGCGGCAGGCGGGCCAGCTCGACGTGGGGTTGGGCCTGGACACGCAGAAGCTGTTCGGCCTGCCCGGGGGCACCTTCCAGTTCACGTTCACGCACCGCAACGGCAACGACCTGGGCGCGGACATGGAGCTGGGCACGCTGCAGCTCGTGCAGGAGGTGTACGGCCGCGGCAACGTGGGGCGCCTCACCCAGCTCTGGTACGAGCAGCTCTTCCTGGGCGGTCGACTGCACTGGAAGCTGGGCCGCGTCACCGTGGGCGAGGACACGGCGGACTTCAAATGCGACTTCCAGAACCTGTCCTTCTGCGGCGCGCAGCCCGGCAACCTCGTGGGCAACTACTGGTTCAACTGGCCGGTGAGCCAGTGGGGCACGCGGCTGCGGCTGGACACGATGAAGGTGGCCTACGTGCAGCTCGCCGCCTATGAGATCAACCCGCGCAACCTGGACCCGTCCTTCTACCTGGGGCGCTTCTCCGGAGCGACCGGGGTGATGCTGCCGCTGGAGCTGGGGTGGAACCCGAAGTTCGACGGGGATCGGCTGGAGGGGCTCTACAAGCTGGGCGCCTGGTACGACACGTCCAACGCGAACGACGTGCTGCTGGAAGGCGTGGAGCGCAACGGGCGCTACGGCGCGTACTTCGTGGCGCGTCAGCAGCTCACGCACGTGCGAGGCGCGGAGAACGAGGCGCAGGGGCTCAACCTGTTCGTGCGCCTGACGCACACGGACCGCGACACCTCCACCGTGGACAGCCAGTACACCGTGGGCCTGGGCTACACGGGCCTCTTCGGCCGACCGGATGACGACGTGGGCTTCGCGCTGGGCCGCACGCACTCCAACGGGCGCTACGTCACGGCCCAGCAATTGGAGCAGTTGCAGGACCCCACGGCGGCGGTGCCCCGCTCGGAGTACCTGGGCGAGCTGTACTACAGCCTGCACGCGACGCCGTGGCTCGTGCTGCGTCCGAACTTCCAGTACATCCGCCCGGGCGCCGACGAGAGCGCGCGTGACGTCATCGTGCTGGGGCTCAAGGGCGCGTTGAGCCTCTAGGGCATGTGGGGCAAACGCCCCCTGCCGCGCGGATGCGGGCGTGGCCTAGACTCGACGCCATGGCCCTGTCGCCCACGTGGCATGCGTGGCTGTCGGAGAACCTGCTGCGCGGCGTGGCGGCGGACGCGCTGGCCCGGGCCCTGGTCGCTGGCGGGGTGGCCCCGGAGGATGCTCGCGCGGAAGTGGAGCTCGCGCGGCGGCACCCGGCGGTGGAGGCGGGCGCCCGACAGATGGGCGCAGGCGCGGAGGTGGCGTCGCTGTTGGACGTGCGGGCCGCGCTGCATGCGCAGGCGGGCTTCCGCGTGGAGCGGCGGCGGGGCGTGTCCGCCGAGGCGTTCCGCGACGGCTACTACCGCGCGCACCGGCCCGTCATCCTGGAGGACTTCCTGGAGGGCTGGCCGCTGCTGGAGCGCTGGCGGCCGGAGGCGCTCGCGAGGACGCATGGCGAGGTGGAGGTGGAGGTGATGACGGGTCGTGAGTCCCGCGCGGACCACGACCTGTCCCCGGATGCGTGCCGCACGGTGATGCGGCTTTCGGAGTTCCTCCACCGGCTGGAGCACGGCGGGCCCACCAACGACCTGTACCTCACCGCGCGCAACTTCGCGCTGGAGCGGTCGGAGCTGCGCGGGCTGTTGGACGACGTGCGCTTTCCTCCCGGCTTCCTGCATCCGCATCCGGAGCCCGGGGGCATCAAGCTGTGGATTGGACCGGCTGGTACTCGCACGGCGTTGCACCACGACGTGGACTCCGTGCTGTTCGGCCAGGTCCACGGGCGCAAGCGGTTCTGGTTGATCCCCTCGTTCGAGACGCCGCGCGTGTACAACCGCACGCATGTGTGGAGCGCGGTGGACGCGTCCGCGCCGGACCTGGAGCGCTTCCCCGCGTTCGGCACGGCGCACGTGCACGAGGTGGTGCTGGGGCCCGGGGAGCTGCTCTTCATCCCGGTGGGGTGGTGGCACCAGGTGCATGCGCTCGACGTGAGCGTGTCGGTGACGTTCCAGTCCCTGGACCTGCCGGGCGGCAACGCGCGGTGGCACACCTCCAGATGAGGGATGCCCCCGCGCGGGTCGGTGATTCGTCGAGGTTCTACTTCGTGGGCGTTTCAGGAAGGGGCGGCGTGGGCGGCGGCGGCGTGGGCTCGGGCGTCTTGCGCCGGAGCGGGTCGCACTCCTCTCCGGGAGGGTTTGGCGGTGGATTCGGGACGATCTGGTGCGAGTTCGAAGAAGAAGTCATTGCAGTCCGCTCAAGGTGGATGTGGACAACCCGAAACGTTCAGCCCGAGGCGGGGGGACCGTAGATGAAGAACGCCCTCCCCCCTGAATTGAAAACGTGGCTCGCGGAGAACCTTGTGCGTGGGGTGGCTTCCGCGAGACTTGTGGCCATTCTGGAAGCCGCGGGTCTGGACCCGGAGGTCGCCCGGGACGGGGTGCGCGCCGCGGAGGCTCACCCCGCGGTGGTAGGCGGCCGGAGCCATGCGGAACGTCTGGAGGTGTTGGCGTCACTGCTCGCGACGCGGTCGGCGCTGTACCGACAGGCGCATGCGGCGCCACGGGTGGAGCGGCGTCACCGGCTGGACCCAGCGGAGTTCTTCACCGACTACTATCGGCGCAACCGGCCGGTGGTCATTGAAGGGCTGTTGGAGGACTGGCCCGCGCTGAAGCGGTGGACGCCCGCGTGGATGGCCGAGCGCTTCGGTGACGAACGGGTGGAGGTGATGGCGGGGCGCGATGCGCAGGCGCTGCCGGACTTCCACGCCGACCGCCTGCGCCGCGAGGTGTCCCTGCGCGAATTGCTCTCGCGCTTCGAAGGTGCGCCGACGAACGACATGTATCTGGTGGCGCGCAACAGCCTGCTCTTGCGCGACGCCTTCCGTCCGCTGCTGGAGGACCTACGTGCCCCGGAGGGCTATATCCATCCGGACCTGGACGGACCTGACCGCGTGCACGTGTGGCTGGGGCCCGCGGGGACGCTGTCCAACCTGCACCATGATCATCTCAACGTCCTCTTCTGCCAGGTGTGGGGCCGCAAGCAGGTGTGGCTCGCGCCGTCCTGGGAGACGCCGTGGATGTCCAACGTGCGCGGCTTCTACAGCGCGGTGGACGTGATGGCGCCGGACACCGCGCGCTTCCCGGACTTCGCCCGCGTGGCCCTGCACACGGTGGAGGTGGGGCCGGGGGACGTGCTCTTCCTGCCGGTGGGCTGGTGGCATGCGCTGCGCGCGCTGGATCCGAGCCTGTCCGTCACGTTCGTGAACTTCGAGCAGACTCCCGGCCTCAACTCCTTCTGGCGGGAGGGTTGGTTGGGCGCCACGCCCCAGGAGGAGGACCGATGAGTGCGTCGCGCGAAGTGGGAGGAGAGGGCTCGCCGCTGACGCCCGAGTGGCGGCGGTGGCTGGTGGAGAACCTGCTGCGCGGCACGGCGCCGCGCGACCTGGTGGCCGCGCTGGAGAAGGCGGGCGTGGCGGCGGAGGCGGCGCGGCGGGCGGTGGCGGCGGAGCAGCGGGAGCCCTTCGTCGTCGGTGCCCTGGGCGCGGTGGGCATGCAGCGCAAGCTGGAGGGGCTGCTGGATGTCTATGCCGAGCTGTTCCAACAGACGGACACCCCGCCCCGGGTGGACCGTCACGAGGCGCTCACGCCCTCCGCGTTCTTCGAGCGCTACTACTTCCAGAACCTGCCCGTGGTGCTGCGCGATGCCTGGGCCTCCACGCTGGAGCCGGGGGCGTGGGCCTCCTCCCGCGTGGCCACCCTGCTGGGTGAGCGCGAGGCGCGACACGCGTGCTGCGTGCCGCTGTTCGGGGATGCGCGGCTGGAGTCACTGACGCAGGGGCTGGCCACGCCCCGGGGACTGGCGGCGGAGGATGCGCGCGCCTGCGATTCCCGCCTGTGGTGGGAGCCCGCGGAGGCCGAGGTTCCACTGCGGGCCGCCCGGCGCAATGTGTTGCTCGCCCAGGTGCGGGGCGTGCGCCAGCTCCAGCTCATCCCGGCCTTCGAGCTGCGGCGCGTGGCGTCGGCCACGGACGACAAGGCCCCGCTGCGCCTGGACGTGACGCTGTCGCCCGGGGAGCTGCTGCTGGTGCCGGTGGGGTGGTGGTACGGCTTCCACGCGCCGGAGGGCGGGCTCGCCGTGTCATTCGAGGCGTTCGCGTTGCCGGTGCCGAACGTGACGTGGGAGTCCGACGCGGAGCCGCTGCCCTCCGCGCTGCCTCCGGTGGAGTGACGGGCTACTGGTAGAGCAGGACCTTGTCCACCCAGCTCGTGCCGGGCTGCTGCCGGCGCCACTCGAGGCGCTCGGCGCGCAGGGCCTGGGAGGGCTCCGTGCCGGCCTGGATGCGCTCGCGCACCCCGCGGAAGAAGGCGCCCGCGTCGTTGGGGATGTCCGCCGTGGCCGCGAAGACGGCCCTCGCGCCTGACGCGAGGAACGCCTGCGGCAGGGACGACGTCTGGTGGAGGATGGGGGCGAGCCGGGCCGCGCTGCATGCGCCCAGCACCACCAGCGGCGCGCCGTGCAGGTGCCGGCGGCGCAGCTCCTCCGCGGTGAGCGCGTAGTGGCCGTCCTGCTGCGGCGACAGCGCGATGACCGTGGCATCCGACAGCGCGCGGTCCACCACGCCGTGCGCGTGGATGTCGATGTCGGTGGCCTGCTCCATGGCCTCCAGCACGCGCTCGGGCGTGGCCTGCGCGCCCTTGAGGCGCAGCAGGCGCTGCGCTCCCTCCAGGTCCGAGTCCGCCGCCGAGGGCAGCCGCGCCAGCCGCAGCGACGCGGGCGGCTCCACGTCCGAGACGACGACGTGCAGCGGTGGCTTCGTGGGAGGAGGGGCCTGGGCGCCCGTGCCCACGCGGTAGCTCCACGCGAGATCCGGCGGCAGGATGCCCGCGCGGCTGTCCAGGGGCGGCGCGGCCAGCACGGCGACGCGGGGGCAGTCGCGCAGCAGGGCCACCAGCTCCGGAGGCACCAGCCCCGTCAGGTCGTCGCGCAGGGGGCGCGTGCGGGACGCGTCGTAGTGACCCCGCACCTGGCCCTGGAGCCCGCGCACCACCGTCACCGTGCGCTCGTCCTCCACCGCCGCCGCCAGCACGCAGCCCTCTGGCACGGGCACCTGGAGGCTCTCCGCCACCACGTCCAGGGCTTCACGGAAGGCGCCCGCGTGGCCCGCGCTCACCGCCAGCGTCTGGAAGGCCACGACCCGCGCGTCGCGCGCATCCGCGGAGGCGCGCAGCAGCGGCTCCGCTTCGGCGATGGCGCGGCGGAGCACCTGCTGGCCCTGGCGCCAGTCGCGGGCCACCGCGAAGCGCCCCTCGATGAGCGTGGCCAGCACGCGACGGCCCGGGTTCTCCGTCAGCGGCGTCACCCGCGCCAGCTCCGCGCGCAGGCGTGCTTCGTCGGACGGCCGCGGATCCAACCGCGCGAGGTCCGCGAGGATCCACGCGCCCTGCAACCCGGGCGTCTGCCCGCAGGCCAGCGCGGCCTCCAGCTCGTTGCGCGCCTCCTGCGGGCGGAAGCGCATCAGCGCGAGCGAGGCCAGGTTGCGGTGCGCCTGCGTGCGCGCCATGCAGTCGTCGGGCTGCCGGGCCAGGGACTCGTTGAGGTAGGCACGCGACACGGCCACCCGCCGCTGGAAGCGCGTCGCGTTGGCCAGCATCACGAGCGCCGCGCCTTCGCGCTCCCATTCACCGAGCGCGGCGGCCTCCTGCCAGGCGGCGCGCGCGGACTCCTCGCCCTCCACCATCCGGTTCGACGCCGTGGCGCGCTGGCTCAGCCGCATCAACACGTCCACGCAGCGCAGGGGCAGCTTGTTCTCGCGGCATCCCGTCAGCGCCGCGCGCAGCCGATCCCCGGCCTGCGCTCCTTGCCCCGCGAGGTCGTCCAGCCGTGCCCCCTCCTGCTCCACGCGCGAGAGGATCCACGGGTCGGTCACATCGCGCGTCAGGGCCCGCAGCTCCTCCTGCGTGCGCGCCACGCTCGGCGTGCGCAAGAGCGCGCCCAGCAGCAGGTCGCGCGCCGTCTCCTCCTGGCGCAGGCGCTCGATGAGGCTCGCGGGCGACGGATGCTCCTCCAGCACCAGCTTCGCGTACTCCCGCGCGAGCGGGGCCCGGCGCGTGAAGTCCAGCGCGGCCATCCGCTGCACGGTGTCCTCCAGCGCGCGGCCTCCGGACACGTGGTCCAGCGCCTGGGCGAGCGGCAGCAGCTCCCGCACCCGCGCCGCGTCCTCCGCGGCTCCGAGCAGGTCGTAGACGCGCTCGCGCGCGAGCCCCGGGAAGCGGCTGATGGACTCCACCGGCAGCGGCGCGTCCGGCGTGCGCAGCCGGGCGAGGAGCACCTCGCGGGTGGCCTTCCACGCATCCGCACGCTCCTGGAAGCGGGCGCGCAGGCTCCGGGCCTGTTCGCGCGCTTCGTCGCTCCAGCCGGGCTCGCCCTGCGCGGCCACCTCTTCGAACGTGGTGGCGGCGACGAGCGACAGGCCCAGCTCGCGCATCAACACGGCCCGGTTCCAGCGCGCCTGCGGGTGCTGGGGCTCCGCTTCGAGCGTGCTGTCCAGCAGCTCCAGGGCCTCGTCGTGATGTCCGCGCAGGAGGGCGGCGGCGGCGTGG
This sequence comes from Corallococcus sp. CA053C, assembly GCF_003611675.1. Lineage (GTDB taxonomy): Bacteria > Myxococcota > Myxococcia > Myxococcales > Myxococcaceae > Corallococcus. Next base: position 31,417 of record NZ_RAWA01000031.1, on the reverse strand, counting down.
GCGGTGTCCTTGTCCGGCGACGGCGGCACGTGCGACAGGTGCGCGAGCGCCTGCTCCGTGTAGCCATGCAGCAGGTAGCTGATCGCGACCCCGTACGCGTCGCCCCGGTCCTCCAGCCGGGACAGCGCCCCGAGCGGCACCGGGCGGGCCGCGAGCCCTGGCTCGACCGGGGCGACGAAGCGGCGGTGCACGTCCGCCGCGGGGTGGGCCAGGCGCACCTCCAGGGGACGCGTGGGCAGATCCGACAGCCACAGCGAGGCCGCCTCCGGACCGGCGCCGCGCTGCTTCCCATAGCGCACGGCGCCAAAGCCCACGGCCATGCAGAGCGCGAGTCCCAACCAGAACCCGGCGCGCCCCAGGCCCGTGCGCCGTGGAGGGCGCGTGCCTTGGGGCGAGTCCTGCCTGTCAGCCATCCGGGGCCTCCCGCGTGCCCCCGCCGACCTCCGCGGGTCCTGCGCCCAACAGTCTAGGGCCAATTCCCCCGGGGCTGACAGACCCGGGGGCAGACCGGAGGGCTCCCAGACGTTCGCGGCCGGACGCTCTACTCGACCTTCAGGGGGGCGCGCGTGGCCTCCACGACCCGGTGGATGGGGTACAGCTCCCCCACCGTCAGGGTGTCGTCGAGGAACTGCCAGCGGCAGAAGCCGTCGTCCGAATGCGGCTCCAGCAGGTAGGTGATGAGGGTGCCGGTGCGCTGGTCGGTGGGGACCTTGAGGGTGCCGGCGGGGAACTCGCGCTCGGAGCGCTCGGGGGCCACGGTGAGGACGGTCTCGAAGCGCACGGGCTTCGGCTTCTGGCTGAGAGGCACTTCGTTCTGGCCCGGCGCCGGCACGTTGGCGGCGACGTCCGGGCTGAAGGTCTGCTCGCGGCGGGCGATGCGGTAGCTGTCCACCTGGAAGCGCTGCGCGGTGGCGAGCTTCTCGAAGCGGATGCCGTGGCCTTCCAGCCGCGACGCGAGCGACGCGGGCACCAGGTACGCGGTCGGCGTGCTCACCGCCTGGGTGGGCACGAAGGTGCGGTAGTGCGGCATCTTGTAGACCTTGCGCCGCTTGCCCGGGTAGCGCCGGCCCTCGATGCTGGCCTCGTCGAAGGAGTTGATGACGGCGGTGTCCTTGCCCAGCACGTAGGCGGGGTAGTCGAACACCAGCGCGCCTTCCGCGTCCCGCTGGGCGACGCCGAAGTTGACGCCCACGCGCTCCAGCACGTCGGGGCTCTTGCCGCGGGCGATGATGGCGGCCTCCTCGAAGTCGGTGGCGGCGCGGTAGCCCTTGGCGTAGCGGGCGGCGTCGCGGATCAGCTCCAGCACCCACGCGCGGGTGACGGCGCAGCGGCGGGGGAAGTCGATGTAGCTGTACGTCTCCAGCAGCACGTCCAGCCGGCCCAGCAGGCCCCGGTAGTGGCTGCCGAAGCGGGGCAGCGCGGGGTACGTGTGCCAGCCGGAGCGCGGGTCGCCCTCCTTGAGGAAGTTGCCGTACCAGTGGCTGTCGAAGCCGTGCTTCTTCTTCACGGCGGCGGACACGCGCAAGGCCAGCTCGCGGTTGTAGTCGCGCGAGGTGGAGAGCAGGTCCGCGTTGCCGTGCGGGATGTCGAAGGTGAGATCGAAGGCGTGGATGCTGCCGTCGGTGGTGTGGCAGTCCACGAAGAGGTGCGGCCACCACGTCTGGTACAGCTTCGCCATCGCGCGCGTCTCTGGCGCCTCCTGCTTCATGTTGTCGCGGTTGAGGTTCCAGCCCTCGCCGGTGTAGCGCATGCCCACGCCGCCCGCCGGGTTCACCTGGCCCTCCAGGTTCTTCAGGTCGAGCGCGCGGTTCCCCGGGCTGATGCGATCATTGCCGTCCGGGTTGAAGTTGGGGATGAAGACGAGGCAGAGCCGGTCGAGCAGCTTCTTGCCCAGCGACGTGAGGGTGAGGTCGCGCGCGAGCCCCATCAGCGTCTCCTTGCCCTCCACCTCCCCGGCGTGGATGTTGGCCTCCACCATCACGATGATCTTCTTCTGCTTGCGCGCCAGCTCCGGCGTGAAGCAGTTGCGATCACTGATGACGAGCGACATGAGCGGCTGACCTTCGCCGCTCTGGCCGAAGTCCACGCGCTTCGCGAGCTTCGTCTGGGCGCAGAGCGCGTCGACGAACGCGACCACGTCCGCGCTGCGAGAGGTTTCCTGGTAGTCGGTGGCTTCCGCACGGGTGCGCAACTGGGGGATGGGCATAGGGCGCGCATCCGAGCGCTCCAGGCATGCTCCGTCAAGCACGCGCGAAGGCGGATGCGGAGGACCCGGCATTCGGGTCGTGCGGGAACCCGGGCCGGGCACGGCTTGCCGCGTCGTGGCGGAGTCCCATATGAGACCGGGCGGGTCGTTCGCGGAGGGGGAGTTCATGATGCGGAAGGACAAGCGGCGCGTGCGCGCCCTGGGTGTGCTCGTGCTGGGGTGCGCGGTGGTGTGGGGTCCGGGCTGCAAGAAGCAGGAGCCCGCGGCCGTGGCGTCGCTGGATGCGGGCGTGGCCCCGGTGGCGGTGGCCGTGCGTGACGCGGGCCCGGTCGCGGAGGTGCGCAAGCCGCTGCGGTTCTCGGGCGTGACGTTCGCCTACAAGGACGACGACCTGAAGGTCTCCTACACGCTCGACAACCCGGGCACGGCGCAGGGGCGGGGCCAGACGTGCCTGTGGCTGCACGACGACAAGGGTGTGGTCATCGATACGCTGACTCTGGGCGTCTTCAGCCTGAAGGGCGGCACGTCCGACACGTTCCAGGACCACCCGACGGTGGCGCGCAAGTTCTGGAAGCAGGCCCGGTCGGTGCAGCTGTTCACGACGACCAGCTACTGCCAGCGCTCGCCACCCGAGGTGACCAGCGAGATGCTGCACGTCCTGACGACAGGTCAGCCGGTGCCACCGGGCGGGCCTGCGCCCCGGAACGTGGAGGAGGCGCAGGTGGAGGACTTCGCGCTCTCGAACGTCGAGTTGAGCCAGGACGAAGAGGGTACCGGCTACTTCATCACCTACACGGTGAAGAACCTGAGCGGCCGGCGCGCATCGGGGACCGCGTGCCTGCGCGCGTACACCGGCGAGGGGTGCCCCTGCCACGTGGAGGAGACGCTGAGCGGCGAGTTCAGCCTGCCTGCGGGTGGGTCGGAGACGATCAAGGATCAGATCTTCTTCGACGACGAGAAGCACTGGGACGACGTGAAGGTGCTGCGACTCTTCGCGAGCGCGACGGGCTGCGGGGACGCGGCGGACGCCACGAACGTCGGCTTCAAGATCGACAAGCCCGACGCGTTCCGTGAGCCACGGGAGCTCACCGACGTGGCCGGAGAGCCGGAGCTGGATCCGGACAACCCCGACGCCGTGGTGGACGTGCCGGACGAGCGCCCCGTGGAGGAGGATGAGCCGTATTCGGATTCGCCAGAAGACACGGGCCATTGAAGCGCGGCGGGGGGCTGACAGGCAGGCGTGGACTCGCGGCCGTCCTGGCAGGGGAGCGGGACTTCGTCAGGACGGGACCGTGCCTACTTTTTCCCCGGTGAGGGCAGGGTCCCTCCAGGGAGACCACCATGTGGACACGCCGCTTCAACGGGCTCGTCGTGCTGGGAGTGATTGGGACGGTGGGCTTTACGGCGGGTTGCAATGAACGCCAGCAGCAGTCCGTCAACGACAACGCCCGCCAGGTGGGGCAGGAGGTAGGCGAGGCCGCCAAGGACGTGAAGCACGGCGCGAGCAAGGCCGCCGAGAGCCTCAGCGAATCCAGCCGCGAAGCCGCCCGGGGCTTCCGCGAAGGCGTGGGCGGTTCGGGCGACACCGCCTCCGAGGAGCAGAAGGCCGATGAGCGCAGCGGGGACGGGCCGGACGTTGGCCGCAACCCGGGCGTCATCAACGACGGTGAAGGGCCGCTCGAAGAACACTGAAGACGCGCTGAGTCGACGCCACCAGCGTCCCCCGCGTTGTGTTTGAATGTCGACCATGGATGTGGCCCCAGCCCTCCGTGGTCTCTTCGCGTCCCTGCGTCGCTGGCGGTGCCTGTGGCCCTGCCTGCTGACGGTGGCCTGCGCGACCACGTCGTCGAACGTGCGGATCCCCACGTTGCAGGAGCAGTGCGAGGGCGGAAGCTCGTCGTCCTGCGAGGCGTGGGGGCAGCAGCTCACGGTGGACCACCGGACGGAGGAAGCGGACCGCGCGTTCGGGCTGGCGTGCGCGATGGGGGCGAACTCGTCCTGCCTGGAGCAGGGACGGCTCCGGATGGAGCGGGGCGACCTGGACGGCGCGGAGCCGCCGCTGCGCAAGGCCTACGACGACGACCTGGAGGAGGGCGCGCTGGCGCTCGCGGAGCTCCAGGAGGCGCGAGGCGATGCGGTGGGGGCCTCGCGGCTGCGCTGGGAGGCGCTCGCCATCGACAAGTCGACGGTGGAGGTCGCCCTGGGGTGGCGCATCCTGTGGCAGGGCGGGCTGGGCGCAGGGCTGGACATCAACGTGCAGCCCATGGGGCTGGGGGCCCGTCGGCTGACGCTGGGCGCGAACCTTTCCTTCGAGGATCAGGCGGCGTCGCTGAACGCCACCGTGGGCTACCAGCACTTCGTCACGAACTGGATGGCGCCCTACGCCCGCGTGCTCGTGGGCCCCTATCTGGGCAGCCAGCGCAACCCGCTCAACCTGGGCGCCGAGGCGGGCGTGAAGTTCTTCGCCGGCCCCGTCGGTCACCTGGGCGTCGCGCTGGGCACCTCGTTCGACGGCTCCACGTACACGGTCATCGAAGCGGGGCTGGACTGGGTGCTGGCGCTGGTGGTGCTCGCGCACATGTGATGCCGCCGGCTCAGGCGGCGACGCCCAGCTTGGGGCACACGTCGTTGAGCAGGCACTCGGTGCACTTCGGCTTCTTGGCCACGCAGGTGTAGCGGCCGTGCAGCACCACGGCGGGGCCGAAGAAGGTCCAGTCGTCCTTGGGCACGAGCTTCATCAGGTCCGTCTCGATGGCCTCCGGCTTCTCCTGCTTCGTCAGGCCCAGCCGCTGGCTGACGCGGGCGACGTGCGTGTCCACGATGACGCCGGAGGCCTGCTGGAAGGCGGTGTTGAGCACCACGTTGGCCGTCTTGCGCGCCACGCCGGGCAGCGTCACCAGGTCCTCCATGCGCGGCGGCACCTCGCCCTTGAAGGCGTCGAGCAGCGCGCGGCTCATGGCCTGCACCGTCTTGGTCTTCTGCTTGTAGAAGCCGGTGGGCTTCAGGTCCTCCTCCAGCTCCGCGGTGTCGGCGTCCGCGAGGGCCTGGGGGCCGTCGTACTTCTTCCACAGCTCGGCGGTGACGCGGTTGACGCGCTCGTCGGTGCACTGCGCGGCCAGGATGGTGGCCACCAGGAGTTCGAAGGGCGTGTTCCAGTTCAGCTCGTACTTCGCGTCGGGATACTTCTCGCGAAGGCGGTCGAGCACCACGGGGATGAGCGAAGAGGCTTTCATGGGTGGACCCTCACATCGACCGTTCGACGAGCGTCGTCAACTCCGCATCGGTGAGCACCAGCGGATTGCCCTTCATGCTGCTGGCCGCGCGGGCCTTCGCCACGAGCCCCGGCACGTCCGCGTCGGCAAGGCCCATGTCGCGCAGGCCCCGGATGCGCACGTCGTGGACCAGGGCCTTCACCCAGGCGATGCCGTCCTCGGCGCGGGCCTCCGGCTGGCCGGTGAGCAGCACGGCCAGCTCGCGGAAGCGGGGCAGGGCGGGGTGGTCCGGAGCGTGGGCGCGAAGGGCCGCGAGGTTCACCTCCAGCGTGGCGCCGAGCAGCGCGGCGCACAGCGCGCCATGGGCCGCACCGAGCATCCCGCCCAGCGGCGCCGCGAAGCCATGCACCGCGCCCAGGCCCGCGTTGGCGAGGCACAGGCCACCGAAGAGGCTGGCGATGGCCAGGTCCTCGCGCTCCGAGGGGCCGGGACCGTGGAGCACCGCCTTGCGCAGCGAGCGCGCCGAGCGCTGCATGCCTTCGCGGGCGAGCGCGTCCGTGAGCGGTTGGGCGCGCACGGACACGAAGGGTTCGATGAGCTGGGAGAGCGCGTCCAGGCCGCCCGCGGCGAGCACGGCTGATGGGACGTGCTCCAGCAGGTCGGGATCCACCAGGGCCACGCGAGGCAGCATCAGCGGGCTGCGCAGGCTGGCCTTCACGCCGGCCTCCTTCGAGCCCAGCACCGCGTTGCGCGTGACTTCCGAGCCGGTGCCCGCGGTGGTGGGAATGGCCACGAACGGCAGCGGCGGCTTCGTGAGCGCCTGTGCACGGCCAATGACTTCCAGGTAGTCCAGCGGGTCGCCCCCGTTGGCGGCGAGCGCGGCGATGGCCTTGCCCGCGTCGAGCGCGCTGCCCCCGCCGATGGCGACCACGGCATCGCAGGCGTGGTCCACGGCGACGGCGGTGCCTTCGCGCGCGGTGTCGACGGTGGGCTCGCCGGAGACGCGGAAGGAGGCGGAAGGAATGCCCAGGCGTTCGAGTCCGGCGCGGAGGGGCTCGGCGCGGGCGGGGTTCGTGCCGGTGACGAGCAGGACCTTGTGACCGCCGAGCGCGCGCACCAGGTCGGGGACTTCGGCGAGGCGGCCGGGGCCGAAGAGGACGCGGTTCGCGGTGGCGAACTCGAAGCTCACGGGGGGCATGTCACCAGCCCGCGTCGTCGGGGAAGCGGTTGGTGTAGCGGCGGCTGGTGCGGGGCTCGGCCATCATCGGGGTGACGGTGTCGCGCCACGTGAGGTAGTGCGCGGTCTCCTTGTGCGCGGCGGGAGCGTCCGGGGAGCGGTAGGCCTCGACGAGGACGAAGCGGGTGGGGTCCTCGTTGTCCTGCACGACGTCGAAGCGGGCGATGCCGGGCTCCTTCACGCTGGCGCGGGCGTTGGCGAGGGTGGCCTGGAGGAAGGCGTCGACGTGCTGGGGAAGCACGTGCACGTGGACATGGACGACGAGCAGGCTCGTGGGCATGGGCGCACGGTAGCGCGGGCGTCTGGGAGCGGGAAACTGGTAGGGTCCGCGGCCGTTCACTCCCTCATTTTCGGAGCATGACTGCGCATGGTTTCGGCCCTCTTCGACGCGTCCCGCTGGCAGGCGGTGGAAGGCTTCAAGTTCAAGGACATCACGTTCCACCGCGCGGTGGATCAGGGCACAGTGCGCATCGCGTTCAACCGGCCGGAGGTGCGCAACGCGTTCCGTCCGAAGACGGTGGACGAGCTGTCCCGCGCGCTGGAGGCCACGCGGTTCATGACGGACGTGGGCGTGGTGCTGCTCACGGGCAACGGGCCGTCGCCGAAGGATGGCGGGTGGGCGTTCTGCTCCGGAGGAGACCAGCGCATCCGGGGCAAGGACGGCTACAAATATGAGCCCGGCGAGGAGGCCGCGGATCCGGCGCGACTGGGGCGGCTGCACATCCTGGAGGTGCAGCGGCAGATCCGCTTCCTGCCCAAGGTGGTGATCGCGGTGGTGCCGGGCTGGACGGCGGGAGGCGGGCACAGCTTGCACGTGGTGTGTGACATGACCATCGCGAGCAAGGAGCACGGGATGTTCAAGCAGACGGACGCGGACGTGGCGAGCTTCGATGCCGGCTACGGCTCCGCGCTGCTGGCGCGGCAGGTGGGACAGAAGCGGGCGCGGGAGATCTTCTTCCTGGGCCAGTCCTACACGGCGGACGAGGCGTTCCAGATGAATGCCATCAACGCGTCGGTGCCGCACGCGGACCTGGAGAAGTTCGCGCTGGAGTGGGCGGCGGAGATCAACACCAAGAGCCCCACGGCCATCAAGATGTTGAAGTATGCCTTCAACCTCCCGGACGACGGGCTCGTGGGCCAGCAGCTCTTCGCGGGAGAGGCCACGCGTCTGGGTTACGGCACGGAGGAAGCACAGGAAGGCCGCGACGCGTTCGTCAACAAGCGGAAGCGCGACTTCAAGCGCTTCCCCTGGACGTACTGAGCGCAGGCATCCTGGATTTCAGGGGGGCGTGATGCCTATCAAACCGGGCTCGAACTTCGACGTCGATGCCGTGATGGCCGTTCTGGGAACGGTGGGTGAGCGCTTCCAGGAGGGGACGCCCGAGGACGAGGCCCTCCGGATCGCCGCGGTGGCTTTGCTCTACATCCGTGACCGCGAGCAGTTGGAGGACTACCGCGAGTACTTCCGGAGGTTCTTTGTGCCCGCAACGGAATCGGTCGTCGCGGTCCGGTCATTCCCGACGTCCGAGGAGGCCGATGTCTGGCTGGCCCAGGGGCAGGGGAATGAAGGGGACCTCGTTCGTATCGCGGGAAAGGGCTTCCGGATCATCCGGGAGCGGAAGGGGAGTGGACGGATGTTCCTGCGCACGCCCCTGCCCGATGAGATGGCTCAAGTGGACGAGCCCTGAAGGGCTCAGATGTTGATGCGGGAGCTGACCGTCCGCACGTCCAGGCCCAGCGCGGCGAACTGCGCCGCGTGGGTCCGGAGCAACTCCAGCAGGCGGGGGTGCATGTCCTCCTCCTCGTTGGAGAGAATGAACCCGTAGTTCGTCTTCGACAGCATCCAGGAGATCCACAGCATCTCCGTCGCCTCGTCCGGCTTCGGCGCGACGTCCAGGTCGTCCTCCGTCGGCAGCGTGCCATCCTGGCCCCAGAGAAGCCCCAGACACGAGTACAGCACCTCGCCCGCATCCTCCCACTGGAGGTTGTTCGCCCAGGCGTGCCGGAACGTCGCGAAGAAGATGACGTAACGGCAGAGGTTCTTCAGCGCCTCCACCTCGCCGGCCCGCGGCGTGTCCGTGTGGGTCACCGCGCTCACCGCCTTGGGCGGTGGCTCCGCGGCCTTCGTGTCCAGGTCCATGCGTTCGGAGCGCACGAACCACGGTGCATCCTTCCCCGGCACCTTCGCTCTCAAATACCGACAGACAAAGGCAGGCGCTGAATGCGCGACGAGGTCATCCGAGAACCTGCGCACCTCGCGCCACTGCGCTTCGATCTCCGCCCCATGCTCCGCGAAGAACGCGTCGATGTGATCGCCCAGCAGCCGCCAGAAGAGCTGTCCTGCCTGGGCGTACCGGTGGCCTTCACAGACAGGCATCGCGGGCGCGAAGCCCTTCCAGTCATAGCTGCCCATCAGGTGTTCCAGCCGCTGGTTGATTCCGTGCTCCGTCAAGGCGCTGGCGCGCGTGATGTATCCCGTGGGCCCCACCAGGAAACCGCTCGCCGCGTGGTTGATCAACACCACCTCTCGCAAATGCGGCATCAGCAACCAGCGCAAGGGATTGCGTCGCAGGTTCCGGTTCGCGGCGATGGCGTACTGTTCGACGTTGAAGTGACATTGACCCAGGTGATTGCCCAACTCCGTGTCCAGCGTCGCGCCCACCCGCGCCATCCGCTTGGCGGCCTCCCAGTCCGCGCCATCCCCAGGCGTGAAGGTCCGCCGCGTCACCGGTGAGCCGGGCGCTGTCGCTCCAGGCTCGCGCATCCCCAGGATGATGCGCACGGGGAAGAGCTTTCCCTCCACGAGCCGCAGCCGCACGTCCACGTCCGGCAGACAGTGGATGCCGTCCTGTTCATACGCATTCCACGGTTGGTACAGCCGGAATGCCTGTGCATCACCGGGCGCCTCGGGATCCCGGTCCAGGATGGTGGAGAACATGCCGTTGAGCAGGCGTTCGCCAAAATACGCATCACTGCGCGTCGAACCAGGAGACTCCCGCTCCAGCCGGACCGTCGTTGCCTCCGGATAGTCCGCCTGGATCTTCGCGAGGCTGGGCGCCTGCCCCAGGCGGCCCTGGAGCAGATGCTGTCGTTTGACGAGCTCGATGGGTGCGACAGCCTTCAGCATCGCCAGCGAACGCCCCGGCGCATACGCCGTCGGCGGAGTGCCTTCCTCCACCACGAGCAGTCGCGCCAGCGGCGTCGCCGGGTCGTATTCCCAATACGGCACCCGCACCGTGCCGAAGTCGTGATGGAGCCCGCCGTGGTCGTCGGGCCCCCGCTCCGAACCGATGCGCCGCCAGCTCTCCACCACCCGCCCGTCCTTGCGGAACGTGTGGTGGGGTTCGAAGTAGCGAAGCTCCAGGTCCGGCACGTCGCCTTCACCTGCATCGGCAGGGTCGTACCGGATGGAGAACGACCCCTCCGGGTCCGTGAAGCCCTCTCCCAGGAAATCATCCGGCGTGCCCATGTCCCGGTCCCACAGCTCCACCTTCACGTGGTGCAGCGGGATGGGCCCCTGGGGACCGTCCTGCTGGAACACGAGCCGGCCGGTGGCGACGGCGGGAAGGGTGGCGCTGTCCCGCGACACGCGGGGGGCTCGGACGCGCGAGGCCAGCTTGCGGCTGACCGCGAGCCGCTGCGGCAGATCCAGGCCCGCGTACCAGCGGGCCAGTTCCTCAGGCTCCAGGAGATCGGGCTCTTGAGTCTTGATGCCCAGGGAGGATTTCAGGCGGCGCCAGGCTGCGAACATCATTCCCGCGCCTCAATCCCATACTTCGCCGGCAAGCCCACCCAGGGGGGCATTCCGGAATCGCTTTCATGACATGAACTGTGTGTGGCGGGGGTCATCGCACCCGGACGCTAGCATGGCTTGCAGCTCCCAGATTCGCCGGCCTACCGTGACGGGCCCGTGGTAGTGGGGACCCCCATGAATTCCGAGTACACGCTAACGATTCGCACGAGCTCACGGCTTGGCGCGGGGACCAACGCCGCGATCTCCGTCGTCCTGGTGGGCACCCAGGGCGAGAGCACTCCCGCGAAGCTGGACAAGCGCTTCCACAACGACTTCGAGGCCGGCGCGGAGGACTCCTACACGGTCAAGACCCACGACCTGGGCGAACTGCTCCTGCTCCGCTTCTCCAACGCCGGAGGCGTCGCGAGCGATTGGTTGCTCGACTCCGTGCGTGTCACCGCCGGTGAAAAGAGTTGGTTCTTCCCGCACCACCGGTGGGTGCTGGGCCATTCCACGTCCGAGGTCCTCGAAGGCACGGCGCGGTTCGCTCACCAGGTGCGCAGCGAACGTGACGCCTCGGCCCGGATGGAACAGCTCCAGGCCCGCCAGCGGATGTATGGCTGGCGTGCACCGGAGGCGACCGCCGGCCTGCCTGGCGCGTTCGACATCAGCGAGGCGCGCCCGCTCCCGAAGGACGAACTCTACCGGGGGCTGGTGGATGGCAACTACGAGGTCGTCATCGCCAAGACCCTGGCGGCCATCAAGCTGAACATGCCGGTGTTGAGCAAGGCCTGGAACGGACTGGTGGACATCTTCGACTTCTTCAAGGGCATCGAGCTGCCCCAGCTCGCCAACCGCTGGAAGGACGACTACGAGTTCGCGCGGCAGGCCGTCCAGGGCATCACCCCCGTCCACATCCAGAGCATCACCGCGCTGCCCACGGGCCTGCCGCTTGCGGATGCCGACGTGCACGGCCTGCTGTCGCCGGGCACCACGCTGGCCCAGGCGCTGGAGGCGAAGCGCCTCTTCCTGCTCGACTTCGAGATCCTCGACGACGTGCCGATGTTCCGGAAGGTCGACAAGGAGGGCGTCGAGGAGCGCCGCTGGTCGCCCGCGTCCCGGTGCCTCCTGTACCTCGACGACACCTGGCAGCTCCGGCCCCTCGCCATCCAGCTCGGTCGGGACCCGGAGCAGGATCCGGTCTTCACGCCCAATGACAGTCAATACGACTGGCTGGCGGCGAAGATCTACGTCCGGTGCAGCGAGGGCAACACGCACCAGATGGTGGGGCACGCGCTGCGGACCCACTTCGTCGCGGAGCCGTTCGTCATGGCGACGATGCGCAACCTCCCGGATCCGCATCCCGTCTACAAGCTGCTGCGCCGCCACTTCCGGTACACGCTCGCCATCAACGAGGGGGCTCGCAAGGGTCTGCTCGCCGAGGGCGGCGTGTTCGACGACATCATCGCCACCGGCGGCCCCGACAAGGGACACGTGTTCCTGGGCAAAAAGGGCTACCAGCGCTGGAAGCTGACGGACAACAAGCCGCGCTCGGACATCGAGCGTCGCGGCGTGCTCGACCCGGCGGTGCTCCCGCACTATCCCTACCGTGACGACGCGCTGCCCTTGTGGGACGCGTTCGAGGAGTACGTCGGTGGGGTACTCGGGCACTTCTACAGGTCCGACACGGACCTCGTGAACGATGCGGAGATGCAGCGCTGGTGGACCGACCTCATCACGCACGGGCTGCCCGTGGAGAAGCTGCCCTGCACGGAATTGACGCGCGTCTCCGACCTGGTGGACATCCTCACCACCGTCCTCTTCACCGTCAGCGTCCAGCACGCCGCGGTGAACTACCTCCAGTACGAGCACTACGCCTTCGTGCCGAACGCGCCCCTGTGCATGCGCAAGGCGCCTCCGATGAAGAAGGGCCTCATCGGCCCGGACGACATCGTGGCGATGATCCCCTCCAAGTCCCAGATGCTCTGGCAGGTCTCCATCGGCCGGGCGCTCTCCAGCTTCGGTGACGACGAGGAGTACCTGCTCCACGAGGGCGGCTGGTACGAGGAGTACTTCACCGAGCCGGAGGTCCTCGCCATTCGCGACCGCTTCCACGCCCGGCTGCGCGCCCAGCGCGACGCGGTGAAGGCCCGGAACGCGAAGTGCGAAGTGCCCTACACCGTCCTGCAGCCCGACCGGATCCCCTGCGGCATCACCGTTTGAGACGTCTGGAGAAGATGCCCATGCCCAACCTGCTTTCCCGCGGTCTCTTCAACCTGTTCTTCGGCTCCAGGCGCAAACCCTTCGCGGCCCTTCCTGGCCCGCAGCCCGGCGTGCTCGGCACCGCGGGCGATTTCCTGGGCCCCCAGCCCTGGGATGTCTGCGCGCGGTATGGCCGCGAGTATGGCGGCGTCACGCTCATCTGGATGGGGCCCAGCCCCGGCGTGGTGCTCAATGATCCCGCGCTCATCGCGGAGGTGCTGGAGTCCCCCCGCCGGATGGAGTTCGAGAAGGGGAACATCAGCGAGCAGGTCCGGCCCACGGTGACGGGCGACACGGTCTTCATCGCGAAGCTGAGCGAGGACTGGGCGGAGAAGCGCAGGCTGGAGCCCATGGAGCAGCCGTGGTCCCCGGAGTGGCTGGCCGCGCAGGTGCAACCGATGCAGACGGCCATCGCCGAGTCCGTGGAGGCCCTGCTGGCGGAGCCGTCCCTGGACTACACCGCCGCGCTGCGCCGGCTGACCTTCGATGCCTTCGCGGTCGCGGCGGTGGGTGAGAAGCTCCCGTCCTCCGTGTTCGAGGACTTCCTGCTGCTCGCCAAGGGGGCGGACGCCCGGATCCAGGCGAAGCTGCCGCTGAAGTTCGTCTCGCTGCCCAAGGGCTTCGCGGAGGCGAAGACGCGCTTCTACGGACACTTCGCCGACCGGGTCCGCGCGGCGCGCAAGAGCCCGAAGCCCCACGCGGTCGACCTGCTGTCCTGGTCGTTGCGCGAGACGCCCGGCATCGAGGATCAGGTGTTGGCACACCTCCTCGGTGGCGTCTTCTATGGCGGCGTCTTCTCTTCGAGCACCACCCTGGTCGGCGCGTTCCACCAGCTCCAGAAGTACCCCGACGCCGAAGCACAGCTCGCGACCGAGGCCGCCACGCTGGCCGAAGGCGCGCTGACGTTCGAGAAGCTGAGCGGCGCGCAGTGGATTGAAGCCGTGGCGTATGAGTCCCTGCGGCTCCTGCCCGCCGTCCGCGTCTTCACCCGCACGCCGTCCGCCGACGCGCAGCTCGCCGGCGTCATGTTGCCCGCGGGGTCGATGATCATGATCTCGAACCAGCACCTGCACCGGGACCCCGCGCACTGGACCGACCCGGAAGGCTTCCACCCCGCGCGGTGGCTGGACGGTGGCGTGGCGCGAGATCCGCTCGGGAGCGGCCACTTCTTCCCGTTCGGCCGGGGCCCTCGCGCGTGCGTGGGAGGCGCCTTCGCGATGGTGTTCCTGCAGACGGCGCTCGCGACCATCGGCGCTCGCGTGAAGGCCCACGTCGATTCGACGGAGCCCTTCGAGGAAGGGTTCTTCTTCGGCGTCGTGCTCCCCAAGGGCGTCACCGGGAGGTTCATCGCGCGCCATCCACAAGCGGCGCGGGGCACCCCGGCTGTGCATACGGCGTGATGCGGCAGGGTTGCCTTCCCGGCAACGCCTGACGTGAAGCGTAGCTCCGGAGGCAACAGGCGACGGCCCTCGGCCCCCTCGCTCCAGAGGAGCGGCGCCGTGGTCCCGGACTTGAAGAGGGCTTCGTTGGGCAGTCACCCGCCCCACGGAGCTCAACGCATGAGACTCAAAAGACGCATCCCGTCTTCATCCCACGTCAACCTTCGTCCCGGCCTGCGAGGGCTGCTCGTCGCGGCCTCGTTGTTCGGGGTGACCGCCGAAGCCGCCGCCCTCAAGGTCATGCCGATGGGGCTCGGCACGGGCACGGTCACCGCTTCAGGAATCGCCTGCACCAGCACCGGCGGCGACTGTGATGAAGCCTATCTGGCGACCGCCACCGTCACGCTCACCGCCGCGCCCACCGGGGGCTCCACCTTCGGCGGCTGGAACACCGACGTGGACGCGGATCCCCTGTCCACCCCCGATTGTTCCGGGACGGCCCTGAGCTGCACCCTGACGATGGGCGTGGCGCGGTCGGTGAAGCCGGTCTTCCACCTTCCGGCGGGCACCATCAACCCCCTCGTCGCCGCGAACCCGAGCGCCATCACGCCCGAGGAAATCGAGGCGTACCTGACCAATCCCGCCAATGCCGCCACGAACACCGTGGCCCGCTTCATCAGCGCGCTGCCCGTCCAGTACAAGCAGAGCGCGATCCTGATGTCGCGCTCGGAGAGCCTCCAGACGGGGACCGCGGAGCACCCGCGCATCCTGCTGTCGAGTCAGAACGCGAGGTCTGTCTTCTCCATCGGGCCGGTACCGCACGCGTCGTACCCGGGCTCGCATCCGGATGTCATTGAATACATGCAGTGGGATGAGGCCACGCGGAACTTCCGCTTCCATGAAATCATCCTCACGGCCATCCCGGCGATGGGCACCCTTCCGCCGCGCTCCCGGCACATCGAGAAGGACGACACGAAGTGTTCGAGCTGCCACTCCACGCGGAACGTGCTCAACAGGACGGGGATTCCGGGCACGGATGGCATTCCGGCGGGCGTCATCAAGACGAAGAACAAGCCCAACTGGGACCCGTATGACAGCTGGGGTGGCATGCTCCCGTTCAACCGGGACCGGCTGTACCAGGGCTCGGTGGACACGGCCGCGTTCCGCAAGCTCTTCAATCCCTGGACGTGGCGGGCCAACCCCGCGATTCGCCAGTTGGTGGAACAGCTGCGGCTGCAGCCTCCGGGGCTTCCGGCGGGCAACACCAACATCATCACCCGCTACCGCGGCGGCGCGAATGACGGCACGCCCCGGTTCTCCTTCGACACGTCGCCTCCGGTGACGACGGAGCCGGCCCCGGTGGGGGGCACCGGTCCCGCGACCGCGTATGCGTTCAACGGGCTCGTGGGTTCGGGCACTCCCACGGCCGTCCCTCGCGGAGGGACCTTCATCACGTTGTTCCATCTCTCGTCGGTGGGCGGGTCCGAGGGGCGAGGCGTCCAGCTGTTCGACCTCCTGGGCGGTCTGGACGGCGATCTCAACCAGCGCAGGATCGCGGATGAGCTCGCGAGCCACCGCTGGGCGACCGGCAGCGTGTACGTCGATCCGCGTCCGGTGGCCCTGGCCATCACGAAGAGCTGCCTCGTCATCAACTCGGCGCTGAATACGGTGGAGAGCACTCCACCGGGCCTGGCCGTCGACCTCTCGTTCTTCACGGCGCGCAACGGCGGCATGGGCATCAACGCCGTGCGCGCCGACACCGATGCACGCACGAAGAGCGTTCCGCGCAGGAAGGCGGACATCGAGAAGCTCAACCTCGACCGGACCGGAGACGTGTATGTGAGGACCACCGGGCCGGCGGTGAATGGCCTCATCCCGCAGTACGGCGCGACGACCACCGCGTCGACGGATACCTCGCTCGCCCGGCTGCGGCGCGAGGTGTTCCGCCGGCCCATCGATCTCGGGGGCGCTGACATGTCCGTGATGGGCGGCATGCTGGTCGACCGTGAAATCTACGGCTTCAACACGACGCCGGTGGCCCTGTACCGCTACTTCCTCGAACCGCTGGGGGTCTCGGTCGACAAGTGGTCCATGGGCGTGCGTGGCCGGTCGCGCGCCTATGGCTTCGCCGACGTGTTCGACAGGTACAAGACAGCCTTCGAGAATGCGCTGGAGGCCAGCCTGACGGCGGAGCCGGTCGCCGGTCTCGTGGCGCCCTTCGACTGTTCCGCGTTGATTCCGGCCGTGAATGCCACGCTGGCGTCGCTGCCCTCCGCCACGGCCGTTCCGACGTACACGGACGTGCAACGGATCTTCAACAAGGGCTGTGTCGAGTGCCACGGCGGGCTCGATTATCCGCCGTACGCGAACTACGGGACCTTCCTGAACCTCGCCGAGAACCAGAGCACCCCCGGCGTGAGTCCGCTCACGCAGCCTCACGGCATCGCGGTGATCTACGCCAGCAGCCTGGCGGGTCCGCTGTACGACCGGATCACGCGCACGGGCGAGGATTGCCCGTTCGGCATGATGCCGTGTGGCGGGCCGCCGCTGAGCAAGGTGGACGTTGAGACGATTCGCCGCTGGATTGTCGGGGCGAACCCCTCCACCTGGGGGGATCCGCATCTCACGACGATGGACGGCGTGCGCTACGACTTCCAGGGCGCTGGCGAGTACGTGCTCCTCCGCGACCCGGGGCTGGAGATCCAGGCGCGGCACACCCCCATCCAAACGGATCAGCCGGTGGGACCGGACGACCACACCGGGCTGACCGCCTGCGCGAGCCTGACGACGGCGGTGGCCGTCCGGGTGGGCCCGCACCGCATCACGTACCAGATGAGCGCCGAGAAGCCGGAGATCCTGGAGCTGCGCATTGATGGCAAGCCCGTGCAGCTCGGCTCGGAAATCCTGCTGCCCGCGGGTGGGCGGATCACCCCGACGCCCGCGACCGGTGGCATCCAGATCGAGTCGCCGGGCGGGACGCGCGTCATCATCACCGTGGATTGGTGGGCGCACTATCACGTCTGGTTCATGAACGTCGGCGTGCAGCAGTCGCGCGCGACGGAGGGCCTGCTGGGCACCATCGCCCCGGGGAACTGGTTGCCGGCGCTCTCCGATGGAAGTGTCCTGGGAGCGCGTCCGACGGATCCCTACGAGCGTCACATCGCCCTGTACGAGAAGTTCGGGGAGGCCTGGCGGGTGACGAAGGACACGTCGCTGTTCGACTACGCCTCGGGGTTCTCCACCGAGTCGTACACGCTTCGGAGCTGGCCGGAGTACAAGGCGAGCTCGTGCCGGGTCGACAAGCAGCTGCCTGGGATTCCGGTCGCGGAGCCGCTGAAGCCGATTCCGCTGGAGGAGACCGAGCAGTTCTGCAAGGCCGTCACGGACGAAAAGCGCCGCCGCGACTGCATGCAGGACGTGTCCGCGACCGGTGAGCCGGGTCTGGCGAAGGTGTATGTGACGGCCGGGCAGGTTGAAGGCAACCTCAAGCCCGGTGTGCCGACGCTGGTGGTCCCGAAGGAGAACGATGTCACCTCCGCGACCGTCTCCTTCAAGTGGGACGGCACCTACGACAAGGACGGGGACACCGTCCTGTACAGGCATTGCGTCTGGAGCGTGGACTCTGGCTTCACCTTCAAGGCGTGCAATGCGAAGCCGACGCAGGAGCTTGCGAGGACGGTGACGCTGACGTCCGGCAAGGACTACTTCTGGAAGGTCATCGCCGAGGACGGGAAGGGCGGCAGCACCGAGAGCACCACCTGGCGGCTGACCGCGAAGTAGTCGTCACGGTGGGATGAACAAGGGCCACCTCCACGCGCGTGGGGGTGGCCCTTTTCGTTGCCAGGAGCACGGCCCCTTCGTCCGATAATCCCTGGCTGCTTCGGAAGATGTGAAGTGAAGGCAGTGAGCCTGGCTCCTCGATTCGGTGGACAGGTTGACTATGCTGCCAGCCGCTTCGTTGAGGCCACTCGCTCGTACTCAGCTGGGCTGACGTAGCCCAGGGCCGAGTGGCGACGCTTCCGGTTGTAGAACACCTCCATGTACTCGAACAGCGTCCCCTTCGCCTCCTGGCGCGTCCTGAAGTCGCGGACGTAGACGAGCTCCTGCTTCAGCGTGGAGAAGAAGCTCTCCACCACCGCGTTGGCGCTCCTATCTGGCGTGGTTCGAAATCTAACTGGCGCTCGGACAGCCTCTCAGTTCTCTGTCCTCACGCCGAACCCCGTGACGGTGCGCGTCGAGGTCTCCGCGTCGTTGGATTGGACGGTCAGCTCGGTCCGGGTCTCACCCGTGCGGTTCGGTTTGTAGGTCATCCTCCCGCGGCAGGAGGTGTTCGCACGAGCGAGCCCCAGCGCTCACAACAAGGCCCGCGTCAACGTGTCCGGCCTGGACGCTCACCACAAGCCGAGCGTCGATTTTCCGGCTTGGTCCTGGGGAATTCCGGGGACCAAAAAAGGACCCAATCGAGCGGACGCGTGCGGCCGCTGAGGGGGGCCGATTTTCAGAGGGAAACCGGGGGGAGCGCCGTTTTTCAGAGCGGGCCGGTTTCCCCCCTACACGGCTTCGATTCCCGCCGCCTCCACGACGAGGACGCGGCGGGCCCTGACCCCGCCGCGCCTCCGTGGATGGGCCGCTCTCGTTCCCCCTACTGTCGGCTCACGCGCTTGAGCTTGAAGGGCGAGGGGCTCTCGCTCATCGTGAAGTAGCCCGAGCCGTTCGCGTCGTACTCGATGGCCTCACCCTGGCCCTCCACCGTGTCGGTGAGTGGCACCGGCGTGGCGGCGAAGGCGGTCTCGAATGCCGCGCCCGGCGCCGCACGGAACTCGTAGACCGTCCGGTACGTGCGCAGGATGAACCGCTCCGCACAGGGGTGGATGGCCGCCGCGGTGGCGCGCGCGAAGTTGTCGTCCAGCGGGTCCACGGGCAGCTGCAGGTTCGCGACGAAGACGAGCGTGGACATCGTCCCGGGAGTGGGGAGCGGCGTGGGGAACTTGTAGACCTTGCTCGCCCCGGTCGCCGACTTGGTGATGACGTAGATGTCACCGGTGACGGGGTGCACCATGAGGGCCTCGGCGTCCTTCGCGGTGTCCGGGTACACGAACGGGAAGGCCTCCGCGGTCAGCGAGCCCGTCGTCTGCCCTCCCGCGAGGTCCGGCTCCGGAATCCGGTAGACCGCGAACGAGTTCGGCGGCGTGGGGAAGTTGGCGCTGTTGCGGCCGATGTCCCCCATGAAGATGCATGAGCCCGCGGGGCATGGACCGGTGGCCACGTCCTCCCAGTCCGCCGGTGTCACGTTGCCCACGTTGAACACTCCCACCGTGGCCGCGTTCAGCGTGCTGATGGCCACGATGGCCGTGGTGTCCTCGTTGTGGACGTACAGCACGCCCGGCACCACACGGCTGGCCGCCAGACCCGAGGGCTCCACAATCTCGGTGGCCGTCACGGTTCCCTGCTGCACCCAGGTGCTCGCGTAGGTGTCTCCGACCGTGCAGGCCGGGGCGCTCGCCGCACGCAAGGCCACCACCTGGGCGGTGTTGGTCTGCGCGTACGGAGAGCTTCCGTTGAACGCGGGCTGCAGCCCCGCCGCGCCGAGGGGCTTCCAGGCCGCGTTGAAGATGAGGCCGGTGGAGGTGGAGACGAGGCAGGTCTCGAAGGACTCGGTGAAGTCCGCGGGCGGGACGATGGGGCTCGCCGGGCAGGTGTTGCCGGCCCAGATTTGCGAGCCGAACCACACCGCCAGCCCATCCGCGCTCGAGGTGGTGATGGCCGGAGCGTCGAACGCGGCGGTCGTGGCGTTCTTCTGGCCGCTGTGGGTGTCGATGGGGCTCACGGGGTCCGCCCCGGTGAATGCGTCGATGCTGCCCGCGAGGTTGCTCGCGAGGTCGATGCCGAACGCGTAGCTGGAGGGCTCCGAGGCCGTCGCGACCTTGTAGAAGACCCAGGACTTGAGCTGCGAGGAACTCTGGTCCGAGCGCAGGAAGGTCCAGCCCGAGGGCGGAGTGATGACCGCGCCGACCTGGTTGCGGTTGGTGAGTCGGGCCAGGAGCACGTCATCTTCCTGGACTCCGGCTGGAGCGGGAATGGTGAGCGTGCTCGCGGAGAGCGCCGTGGCCTGCGCGGTGCTGCGGAAGGCCACCGCGGGAGGCGCCGGCGGCTGGATGGCCCGGAGGGCGATGACCTGGGCGGTGTTGGTCTGCGCGTAGGGCGAGCTTCCGTTGAACGCGGGCTGCAGCCCCGCCGCGCCGAGGGGCTTCCAGGCCGCGTTGAAGATGAGGCCGGTGGAGGTGGAGACGAGGCAGGTCTCGAAGGACTCCGTGAAGTCCGTCGGCGGAACGATGGGGCTCGCGGGGCAGGTGCTCCCGGTCCAGATTTGCGAGCCGAACCACACCGCGAGGCCATCGGCCGTGGAGGTGGTGATGAGCGGCGTGTCGAACGCGGCGGTCGTGCCGTTCTTCTGGCCGCTGTGCGTGTCGATGGGGTTCACCGGGTCCACCCCGCTGAACGCGTCGATGCTGCCCGCGATGTTGCTCGCGAGGTCGATGCCGAAGGCGTAGCTGGAGGGCTCCGAGGCCGTGGCGACCTTGTAGAAGACCCAGCTCTTGAGCTGTGAGGAGCTCTGGTCCGAGCGCAACAGCGTCCAGCCCGCGGGCGGAGTGATGACCGCGCCGACCTGGTTGCGGTTGCTCAGGCGCGCGAGGAGGAGGTCGTCCGCCTGGACTCCGGCGGGGGCCGCGATGGTGAGGGAGCTCGCGGCCAGCGCGGTGGCCGCGGCGGTAGCGCGGAAGGCCACCGTGGCGGGAGGAGGAGGCGGCGGCGGGATGG
The DNA here is from genome assembly GCF_003611675.1 of Corallococcus sp. CA053C. Classification (GTDB taxonomy): domain Bacteria; phylum Myxococcota; class Myxococcia; order Myxococcales; family Myxococcaceae; genus Corallococcus. Next base: position 10,569 of record NZ_RAWA01000031.1, on the reverse strand, counting down.
CCCGCAGGGCGACGACCTCCGCGGTGTTCGTGGCCACGAACGCCGAGCTTCCGTTGAAGGCCGCCTGGACACCGGCGGCGCCCAGCTCACTCTCGGAGACGTGGAAGAGGATGCCGCTGGACGAGGAGACCAGGCACGTGTCCTCCTTCACGCTGAAGCCCGTCGGGGGAGAGATGCCGGGGGTGGGGCAGCTCGCGCCCGTCCAGACCTGCGAGCCAAACCACACCGCGAGTCCGTCGGCGCTCGTGGTGGTGAGGGCGGGGGTGGTGAAGGTCTGGCTGTCGCCGTTCTTCTGGCCGCTGTGGGTATCGATGGGATTCGTCGGGTCGACTCCGCTGTAGGCCACGAGGGTGCCGGCCAGGTAGCTCGCGAGGTCGAGGGTGAAGGTGTAGCTCGCGGGCTCGGAGGCCGTGGCGACCTTGTAGAGAATCCAGGTCTTGATGGCCGAGGCGCTCTGGTCCGAGCGCAGGAGCGTCCATCCCGTGGGGGCCGTGAGGATCGCGTTGACATTGTTGCGGTTGGTGAGGCGCGCCAGGATGACGTCATTCTCCTGAACACCGGCGGGCGCGGGGATGGCCAGCGAGGTGATTCCCTTCCCGCTCGCGCTGCTCACCGCGCGGAAGGTGACCTCAGAGAGCCCCTGGCGGCTCATCCCAAGAGGTTCCGCGACCCCTCCGGGCTCCCCGTCTTCCATTGGCACGCAGGCCGACATCACGGCGACCACGCATGCGAACACAGCGACCCATCGACGACTCATCAATGACTCCTCCACCGGGATGAAAGGCGCCTGGGGCGCCGGACTGGGCTCGCACCATACAGGCAACCCCTCGAAGCCGGGCGCGGGCGACGGACGGTCTGTGCGCGGCCCCGAGAGGACCGAGCCGCCCCGTCGCGAGTGGCCTGAGCAGGTGCCTTGTCGCCCCTGCCCAGGCCGACTCCGGGACTCACTGCTTCGGTGTGGCCACGCGCCGGATCTCGCGATCCACGACGCTGGAGAGGTGCTCCTCGGGGTCGTTCACGCACCCCTGGATGATGGCTCCCTCAAGCAGGGGCGGAGCCGGGGCTTACGGAGGAGAGCCCCGCCTTTGCCGCGACGGTGGAGGAGCCGAGGAAGGAGGGCACACCCCGTTTGGACCAGGCCGGGCTGCTGAAAAGGACGTTCGCCCTGGATGTGTTCGCGTGCTTGAGGTGTGGAGGCAGGCTTAAGGGTGTTGGCGTACGTGAAGGGAGCAGGCCATGGACGCCAGGGAGAGGACGAGGACACCGGCGACCCGGTGGAGGAGCGAAATCGTCATGGTGGATCGTCCATGGCAGATCCACTTCGCGCCCACCCCTCCGCACTGACATTGCAATGACACGCGCGGCTTCCTCCTCCTGCTCATGCTGTGACTGTAAAGCAACCACAGCTTCGAATTCGGGAGGAGCGCTGACCCTGTCTTGTTCCATTGGTACGGCACCTGGCGCCAATTCCTACTCTCCAATTGAACTCTGAGCTGGCGCGCGGTACTTGGATTCCGAGCCACCTCCTGCAAGGGAATGCGAAGCCATGAGCTGCAACAAGACACTGCGTCTGCCTGCCTTGCTGTTCATGATGAGTGTCCTTGGCGCCGGGTGTCTTCCGGAGGGGGAGCTGACGGAGGCCGAGCGCGGCCCCCGTTCCGCGGAGGCCGCGCTCGCATGCGAGCCTGGGACCACGACGACGGCCTGGGCCACGAGCTGCCCGACCTCGCCACCGGCCTGCACTCCGGGCACGTGGACGGCGGGAGGGCCGGATCCGGATCACACGAACTTCACTCTGGTCAGGGAGTCCGCCCACTTCGCCATCTACTCGGATGAGGCCATCACCAGCACCACCGCCCAGGCCGCGCTCGACACGCTGGAGAACACCGTCTGGAAGGCCTACTTCGGGTCGCCCATCTTCTTCAAGGAACCGCTCTGCAACCTGACGAGCAAGACCAAGGTCAGCGTCCACGTCCACTCCAACTGGGGGCTGTCCGGTGGTGCCTGGAGCGCGACGCGGATGGGGATGTGGATTGGCCCTGGCGCGCTCAATGACCACTGGGGGCTGGCACACGAGTTCATGCACGCCGTGCAGAGCGTGAGCGGCGGCATGACGTGCAACCAGTCCAACACCTGCGGGTGGATCTACGAGAGTCACGCCAACTTCATGCCGCACCAGCTCCCCGAGTACCGCACCGAGGTGCACTGCTCGGAGCTGGCCGTGAACGCCCCCCACGTGTACCTGGGCTCGACGCGGGACCGTTACTGCAACTGGCAGTTCATGGAGTTCTTGAAGGACAAGCACTGCTACAGCGCCGTCAATGACCTCTGGACGAGCAGCCCGAGCAACGACCCGTTCTCGCAGATCATGAAGACGCGGGGCTGGAACATCAGCCAGCTGAACGACTTCTTCGGCGAGTGGGCCCTGCACAACGTGACCTGGGACTACAAGGATCCGCCCCCCACCAGCGGCGGCAACCAGGGGCCGACCTACCGCGCGAAGTACGGCGCCATCACGAGCAAGACGCGCCCCGAGCGACGCCTCCGCCTGACCCAGCTGGAGCCGCTGGACACGGCCTTCGCGACGAACCGGCGGTTCGTGACGCCGGCCGGCTGGGCGCCGCAGCGCTGGGGCTACAACATCGTGCGGCTCTACCCGGAAGCGGGCGCCACCAGCGTGACCGTGACCTTCCGGGGCGTCACGCAGAGCGGCGCGGACTCGGACTGGCGCTGGGGCCTGGTCGCCACGGACAGCGCCATCACCACGCCGCGCTACAGCCCCCTGCAGCGCGGCGCGGATGGCGCGCTCCAGTTCTGCGTCAACTCCGGCGAAGCGCTGTTCCTGGTCGTGGTCGGAACCCCGTCGGTGCAGAAGCAGATTGTCTGGGATCAGCCGTACAACACCCTCCACCGCTATCCGTGGATGGTGCAGCTCACGAATGCCTGGCCCGAGGGGTTCAGGAGCGGCACGCGGGACGCCTGCCCTTCGGGGACGCAGCGTCATCCGAACGGCGGCGGCTGCGTCATCAGCGGCGTGCCGTCCAGCGTGTACGTCGGTCCCGATGCACAGGTGCTCGGCGGAACCGTGAGTGGCTCGGCGCGCATCGACGACCACGCCGTGGTCCTGTCGGGCAACGTCTCCGGCGGCACCGTCACCGGCCTCTCCGTGCTGACGAACGGCTTCAGCGTGAGCGGCTCGGCCCGGGTCGCCGCCACCTTCTACCCGCTGGGCTTCTACGAGGGCCAGCAGTCGGCGTCGGGCACGGCGCAGCTCATCGGCGACCTGGAATACCGGGGCGTCGGCCTGAACAAGACGGGCGGCACCTATTTCGGGTTCGTCGATCCGAACACCCCTGCCGCCTCGAACACGACGGACGTCACGCTCGCGCCGCCGTACGTCTGGCGGCCGTAGCGCGGCGCCAGCGGGCGCCGGGGCTTCGGAGATTGCGCCCCTGCGCGCCTCTGCGCAGGATGTGGAATGCGACACGTCCTTCGAAGCTGCATCCCGGCCGCGGCACTCCTCTGGGCCGTCCTTGCTCCCGGTTGCGGCAAATCCGGCTCGGAGCCGCCCCCGGGTGACGGAGGCGTCGTCGCACGGGATGGTGGCGACGGGGAGGATGGCGGCCCCGTCATCACGCCTGACGCGGGCGGAATCGAACCCGGTCCCATCGACGCCATCATCGCCGCCATGCCCGAGGGCTCCTGGAAGGAGCTGCCCGGCACGCAGATGGCGGACGTCTGCCCCCAGCCATACTCCAGCTACCCGTGCGAAGCGGTGATGATCGCGTGGAGCGGCGGAGCGTACGACTCGCTCCGGGACCGGCTGGTCGTCTGGGGCGGCGGTCACGACGACTCGTCGTACAACAACGTGTTCACGTTCGACCTCGCGTCGATGACGTGGAAGCGCTGGACCGACCTTCCGACGGGGATGACTGGCAACAGCGTCACCCCGGTGATGCGCGACAAGCGGGTCGAGACGTGCGGTCTCTACCCCTCCGTCGCGTCCCTGGACATCCCCGACGCGGGCCTGGGCCCCTCCGGCTACGTGCGCCACGAGCTGTGTGACGACCCGAGCATCAGCGCGCAATTGGACGCGCAGCAGCCGCGCAGCGCGCACACCTACGGCAACATCGCCTTCAGCGAGGCGACGGGCCGCTTCTACGTGCTCGGTTCCGTCGGCTCCTATCCCAGCGGTCAGTCCGGCGCTCCACGGGTGATGGGCTTCGACTTCGCGACCGCACGCTGGGTGCGCGGCGCGAACAACCCGGTCCTCGACTACGGCGCGAGCGCCGCCGACGCGCGAGGCCACCTCTGGTACGTCGGACCGAGGAAGCTTCACGAGTACGACCCGGTCGCCGACACCTGGACCGCACACGCGCCGGACGGAGCGGGCTTCTACTACGCGGGCGCGGCCGTGGACACGAAGCGCAACGTCCTCGCGCTGGTCCGCGAGGGCGCCACCGTGTCGACCTACGCGCTGAACGACGCGGCGAAGACCCACGCCACGGTGACCACCACGGGCTTGAGCGCGCCGGTCGGCGGAGCGCCCGGACTCGCGTACTCGCCGGTGCTCGACCGGTTCATTGCGTATCCGGGCGGTCGCAGGCTGGCGATGCTGGATTTGCAGACCGCGAGATGGGTGGAGGTCACCGGCACGGGCGACGACCCGGGCCCGCAGGCTTCGAATGGCACCTATGGCCGGTTCCGCTACAGCCCCGCGCGCAACGTGTTCGTCGTGGCCAACAGCACCCGGCGAAACGTGTTCATCTGGAAGCCGCCCACGACGGCGCCGTGACGGTCAGGCCTGCTTCAACCTGGGTTGAAGCAGGATCGGTTCGGAGCGCCTGTCCCTACTGCACCAGTCGACGGATGTCGCCGCAGGCGATGTAGGAGCTGCCATTGGCCATGGTGATGATCTCGTCCACCACGTAGAGGACGTTCTCCTCGCGGATGTCGCGGGGGAAGCGGATGTTGAGATCCGGATCGTATCCGTCAGACACCACGCGGGCGCGCAGCTTGCTGCCCTCCTTGACGCACTGGATGATGATGCCCGTGCCCACGCTGGTCGTCGTGGGCAGGTCCGCCGCCGAGCTCGCCGTCACCTTCGAGGCCGTGGGCTTGCCCTTGTTCGCTGGGGCCGCGGCCTGGCTCCGCGCAGGCCGGTCCTGTCCCGGCACCACCAGCCGCTTGATGTCTCCCACCACCCGGTAGAAGGTGCCGTCTCCGGACGTCTCCAGCTTCTCCACCACGTAGCGCACGCCCTCCTCGCGCGCGCTCCGGGGGAACTGCACGTTGAAGTTCGTGTCATGCCCCGGGGAGACGGTGTGCACGCGCAGCTTGCCGCCCTCGCGCACGCACTCCAGCACGATGCCACCGCCCGCGTCGCTGACGGCCTCCAGGCTGTCCGCCGAGCCTCCCGCCGTCCCACGCAGCGCCAGGTCCCCACGGTTGCGCGTGCCCGCCTGATAGGACTGGTCCCTCAGCTCCTTGCGGATCACCGCGTCGTACGTGCGCGACTCCATCCGCTGCGCGTAGTGCGCCAGTTGCTCCACCTCCTCGGAGAGCTCGTACGACGCCTTGTCCAGGAGGAGTGACAGCTCGGAGATGACCTCGCGCAGACGCCGGGAGGCCGAGGACAGGTCCCCCTTGTCCGCCAGCTCGATGGCCTGATCCTTCACGCGCGCGATGCGCAGGCGGCTCGTCTGGGCCAGCACGTGCTTGTCCGTCGCCGTCGCCGCCGACTCCGCGGCCGGGGCCAGGTGCGCGAGGATGGGCACCTCGCCCGTCAGCTCCCGCACGCGCCCTTCCACCACCACCTGCGCCCGGAACACCAGGGTGGCAAGCGCCACCGGCCCGGCCACCGACGGCGCCTCCACCGACAGCTCCGCTGCGAGCTGCCGCGGCTCCGTGGCGTACACATCCCCCAACCCCACCGTCACCTCCTGGCCTTGCGCCGCGAAACGGTAGCGGTTGAGCACGCTTGCCACCTTCACCGTGGACGCGGGCTTGATCACCACCTCCAGGTTCTGCGCCACCAGCGAGCCCAGGCCCTCCATCTCGATGCGGAACACCCCCGCGGCATCCTCGGGCGACTGGATGTAATAGAAGTGCCCCTCGCCGGCATTGGCCATGCCGATGAGCAGGTCCTCGTTGAAGTTGGCGCCGAAGCCCAGCGTCGTGGTGATGATGCCCGCACTGGACTTCTCGCGCGCCAGGTCGATGAGCTGGCCCGCGTCCTGGATGCCCGTGTTGGCCTTCCCATCCGTGAGCAGCAGCACGCGGTTGATGCGCTCGCTGGACAGCTGGCTCTTCACGTGGTCCACGCCCTTGAGCCACCCGCCACTCAGGTTGGTGCAGCCGCCCGCGCCAATCTTGGAGAGCACCTTGCCGATGGCCGCCTTGTCCGTGACCTTCACCGGGGCGAGCACCGTGGACACCGTGTCGTCATAGGCCACGATGGACAGCGAATCCTCGGGGCCCATGCGCTCCACCAGCTCGTGCGAGGCCTTGATGGCGTTCTTCAGCGGCGCACCCGCCATGGAACCCGAACGGTCGATGACGAGCCCCAGGTTGAGCGAGCGCCGCGCGGACGCCGCGCCCCCCTCCGCCGAGAACGTCACCAGCAGGTCGACCTTGGATGACGTCCCCATGGGCAGGACGGGGTGACTGAGCGTGTACGTCGTCTTCAATGGGGAGCCTTTCGTAAGGGACGAAAGGCAGCCTATTCCAACCCCCTGTCATTCGTCATGACGCCCCATCCCACCTCGTGACAGCGCGTGAGCGCACCCACAAGCAAGCGCGAAGGAGGCGAGCGTAACGCTCCGGCGGGGGTGCTCCGTCCCGTGGGGATGAAGACACTTTCCAGAGGAGGTGCACCCATGTCCATTCAAGAAATCCCCGGCTCGGAACCGAACCGGGAAATGAAAGGCGATCCCATCCTTCAGGAGGGCTCGCGGGGGGCGGCCGTTGTCGAACTCCAACAACTGCTCACGAAGGCGGGCTTCAGTGTGGGAAGCGCCGACGGAATCTTCGGCGCGAAGACGGAGGCCGCGGTGATGGCCTTCCAACGCGCGCACCAGTTGGTGGCCGATGGCATCGTCGGCTCCCTCACCTGGGCCCGGTTGAGAGCCCCCGTCGTCGTCGCGAGCGGACTGCGCGCGAAGATTGTCTCCGAGGCGAACTGGGGCATCGCGAACGCGGCGGGCATCCACTACCAGCAGGTGCGCCCCATCGACGGCCTCAACGCGCGCCACAAGATGCCGCTCAACATCGACTGCTCCGGCTTCGTCACGCTCTGCTACAAGTGGGCGGGCGCCCCCGACCCCAATGGCCTGGACTACAACGGGCAGGGCTACACGGGCACGCTGCTCAGCTACCTGACGCCGGTCTCGTCATCCCAGGTCAAACCGGGCGACCTCGTGCTCTGGCATCGCGGCGGCGTCGGTGAGCACGTGTCCCTGGTCCTCGAGCCCGGCAGCGACCCGCTGCTCGTGTCCCACGGCGCGGAGTCTGGCCCGTACACGGTCCGCTTCTCGGCCTCCAATCGCAGCCACGCGGGCGCGAGCGTGGCGTGGTTGAACCTCCCCGCGGTGGACGCGGCGAGAGGCAGGCCCATGCCAGAAGCGCCTCAGGCGCGACAGGCGAGGGCGCAGCAGGCGACGGGCAAGACCGACCCGGCGACCGAGGAGACGCTGCTGCCGGAGCCCGGCTCCGTCCCCGTCACGCATTGACCCAGGCGCGCGACGCATCGGCTCAGGCGCCGTGCGCCGCGCCGCCCCGCAGTGGAAGGTCGACGGTGAACGTGGCGCCCTCGCCGAGCGTGCTCTCGGCATTCACCGTGCCGCCCAGGGCTTCGACAATCTGCCGCGAGATGTAGAGCCCCAGGCCCAGCCCTCCATAGTGGCGCTCGGACACCGCGCGCTCGAACTTGCCCCAGATGCGCTGGAGGTCCACCGGCGCGATGCCGATGCCCCGGTCGTGGACCGTCAGCCTCGCGTGCCCGTCCACCTCCTCCACGCTCATCGTCACCGGGTGGCCGGGGCCATACTTGAGGGCGTTCGCCAGCAGGTTCGTCACCACCTGCTCCAGCCGCGAGCTGTCCCAGGCGCCCACCACCGGCGCGGGAGCGTGGAGGTGGACCTCGCAGCCCGCGCGCTTCACCTCGGTGTCGAAGCGCCCGACCACGTCCCTCACCAGCGCCGCGAGGTCGCACGGCTGGGTTTCGAGCGTGAGGGCCGGCCGTCCCGCGCGGATGTTCGACACGTCCAGGAGGTCGTTCACCAGGACGGCGAGCCGCTTCACCTGCCGCCGCATGACCTCCAGGTGGGGCACAAGACGCCGGGCCAGGGGGGACTCCGGCTCGGCTCCAGCCACGCGCGCGAGCGCCTCCAGCTTGAGGGCCAGGGGCGTCAGCGGTGTCTTGAGCTCATGGCTGGCGATGCCCAGGAACTCGTCGCGGGCGCTGACCGCCAGCTTCAGCTCCTCCAGGAGTCGCTCCCGCTCCTGCTCCGCCACCTTGCGCTCGGTGACGTCCACGCCCATCACCACTCCGTGGGTGATGTGGCCCTGCGCGTCGCGCACGGGCGTCGCGCTGTACTCGACGATGCCCCGGCTGCCGTCGCCCCGGAGGACGTGGATGGCCTCGGCCATGACTGATACGCCGGAGGTGATGGCACGCGACAGGGGCCACTCGAGGGGTTCGTACGGCCGCCCATCGGCATGGAAGCCCGGATAGGCGCGGTACCCCTCCATGTCCGGAGCGGGTTCGGTGGGGCCGCGAATCTGGGCCTCCGCCTGCGCGTTGGCGAGGAAGAGTCTGCCGCTGGGCGCCTCCGCGATGTAGACGGAGTAGGGCAACTGCTGCAGGACGGCCTGGAGGATGCTCCGCTCGTGCCTCAACTGTCGGATGAGCCCCTCCCGCTCGGCCTCCACCCGGACGCGCTCTGTCACGTCCAGCGACGCGATGCTGATGCTGGTGACACGGCCGGCCTCGTCCAGGACGGGCTGGTAGAACACCTCGAAGGTGAGACCCGCGGTCCGGACGATGGAGGAGAAGGTCTCTCCCCGGAGTCCCCGCTGGAGGAACTCCACCACCAGGGGCTCGTTCGCGTACATCTCGAGGGCCGACTGTCCCACCACCTGGCCCGGAGAGAGGCCCATGCTCCGCAGTCCCTTGCCCTCGGACACGACGAAGCGGCCCTCGGCGTCGAGCACGGCGAGGATGATCGGCCCGCTGTTGATGACGGTCCGCAGCCGCTGCTCCGCCAGCACGAGCTGCTCCTTGGCCTCCCGCTGCTGGGTGACGTCGCGCGCGGAGGCGTAGATGAGGCCCGTCTCCGGCACGGGCACGGCGGTCCAGTCGAGCCACTTCCACCCGCCCTCCCTGCACGCGACACGGACGGTGAGGCCGGGGCCGGCGTCTCCCCGCTTCAGCAAGGCCAGCGTCTGCTCGCCCCGGCCCCGGTCCTCCGGGTGGATGAAGTCCAGGAAGGGCCGGGCGAGGAGCTCCTGCTCGCTCCAGCCCAGGATGCGCGTGAAGGCCGGGTTCACCCGCTTGAAGGCGCCGTCCATGGTGGCGACGCAGAACAGGTCCGGCGCCAGTCGGAAGAAGCGCTCGCGTTCCGCTTCGGCCTCCTTGGGCTCGGTCAGGTCCAGCACGAAGGTGGCGTTCTGATTCAGGGCGGGCAGGCGGACGCTGCCCAGCATGACGGGCGCGCGACGGCCGTCCTTGCGCACGTACTCCTTCTCGAAGGTGCTCGTCATGCCGCGGGCTTCGACGTCCTCCACCGCCCGCTGCGTCACCGCCTGGAACTCCGGTGGGGTCATGCCCATGAAGTTGAGGCGGCCCGCCTCCAGGTCCTCGCGGCTGTAGCCCACGGTGCGCAGGAAGGTGTCGTTGGCATCCAGGATGCGGCCGTCGTTGTCGCTGAACACGAGCCCGATGAGGTGGGATTCGAAGATGCTGCGGAAGCGCGACTCGCCGGCCGCGAGCTGCCGGGCCAGCGCCTCCGCGCGCTCCCGGGCCTCGTGCTCCTTGCGCAGCAGCGCCTCCCGCTCGCGCTCGGAGCGCTCCCGTTCCTGGCTGACGCGGGTGTCCCGTTCGAGGCGCACCATCAAGCACCGCAGCTCGGGCGCATGGCCGTCGCGGTGTTCGCGCGGCAGCACCTTGGTGAGGAAGGGGAGCGCCTGCCCGTTCGCATCCAGGAACCGCAGCACGCCGCTGCGCCCGGTCCGGCGGCGTGAGCCGTCGCGCGAGCCCTCCAAGAAGAGCGTCAGCGCGTCGTCAAGGTCCTCGGGGTGGAGGTGCCGGGTGAGGAAGTCCGGCTCGGTCCACCACTGCTCCAGCGGATGGCCCAGAAGCCCGGCGGCATTCGGACTCACGTGCAGCAGCTGAAGCGTCACCGCGTCGGCGGTCCAGACGATGACCTCGAATTGCAGGGCCCAGTCGGAGAGGCCGCGCTCTTCGGTGCTGGCCTCGGCTGTCATCATCCCTGCGCCCCCTTTGAGCCTCCGCGGTCAGGCCCTCCGTTGATTCTAGGAATGGTCCACGGGGCGGGACGGAGGGGGCGG
>NZ_RAWA01000319.1 GCF_003611675.1 Corallococcus sp. CA053C | reverse complement strand
CCCACGCCCAGCCACACCCCCCGGCCTCGCAATGCCATCCGCCTGTCCTTTCCAGTGTTTGCCTGCGTCCTCCCCCTTACTGTGCAGGCAGCAGGCCACGCGCTGCTTCCGTGTCCTCCTTCAGCGCCGGACCACACGGTCATCACCGACCCAGCCTTTAGACGGATTGTGGTAAAGCTGGGGAGGCAGTTTATTTCAGTGATTCAGGAATAATGTGCAATAGCGTAAGGATTCAGGCAGAATCGTGGAATCGCAGGTCGGGGCCCGGAAGAAGAAGGGCGCTCGAAGAGGGGGGGCAACCGGAGGTAACCGACGTGACCGCATCGACTGCTCCCATCCGTTGCCTGCTCTATCCCTCGTTGGGGGAGATCCGGGAGCATGTCCGCGTGGAGTTGTTCGCGCGGGCCCTGGCGGAGCGGCTGGGCCGGCCGGTGGTGATGACCATCGCCCCGACCTACGAGGCGCTGGAGGCGGAGCTTGTCGCGGGCCGCGTGGACATGGCCTGGGGCACCGCCGAGCAGTGCAACGCCTTCGAGCCGCAGGCCCGGGCGGTGCTTCGCGCGGTGCGTTCGGGCAGCTGGCACTACCACTCCGCGCTGGTGTGCCGCGCGGACGAGCCCCTCACGCTGGAGACGCTCCAGGGCAAGCGCGTGGCGTGGGTGGCGCCGCGCTCCACCGGCGGGCACCTGCTGCCCCTGCGCTACCTGGAGTCGATGGGGCTTCGCCCCGACACGCTCTTCTCCGAGCAGCGCTTCCTGGGCACCTACCGCAAGGCGTTGGATGCGGTGATGCGCGGTGAAGCGGACGTGACCGCCATCTTCTCCAACCACACCGACGCGCTCGCCATGCGCGCCACGCTGACGTCGTACCTGGGCGTGGACGCGCCCCGGCTCATGCCCTTCCAGTTCACCACCTCCACGCTCTCCGACGGCCTCATCCTCACCAAGCGCCTGTCGGAGGAGGACACGGAGCAGCTGCTCTCCGTCCTCACCCGGATGAACACCGACGGCGCGGGCCTGGAGATGCTCATGGGGCCCTTCCGGGTGGAGGGCTTCATCCGCTCGCCCGGGCCGGGCGCGCCCGTGTCCTCCCCCAGCCCCTCGAAGGGCGCCGAGTACGTGGCCGGAGAGCTGGACGCCGAGGGCCGCTGCCTGCGGCTGTGGTCCCCGTCCGGCCGGGCCTTCGGCCGCGACGTGCATGACGTCGAAGGGCGCAAGCTGGACGAGGCCCTGGGCTCCGAGGCGAGCGAGCCCCTCATGTCCCTGGTCCGCGCGGTCAACCGGGGCGGCTCCGACGGACGGCTGGAGTACCGGCTCACCGTGGACGGCGAGGAGAAGTACTACGCGGCGGAGGTCACCCCCTGTGCCCCCGTGCCCGGGGACCGCGGCGTGCGCCTGGGCCTGCTGGTGCGCGACGTGTCCGGGATGCGGTCGCTGGAGGACCCGCTGTACCGGCTGGCGTCGTTCCCGCTCCTGCACCCGGAGCCGCTGCTGGAGCTGGGCATGGACGGGGCGCTGCGGTACGCGAACCCCGCCACCCACGTGGCGTTCCAGGACCTGGTGGAGCGCGGCCCCGTGCATCCGCTGGTGCACGCGGCGCTCACCTGGGCCTGGCGGGGCATGCCTCCGGGCGAGCCCGCGCCCACGTTGCACCTGGACGGCCGCTACTGGGAGCTCACCGTCACGCAGTTGTGGGACCCGCCAGGCCTGCGCGTGTTCGTGCGCGACGTGACGCTGCGCAAGCAGCTGGAGGCGAAGCTGTTCCAGGCGGACCGGCTGTCCGCGCTGGGGTCGCTCGCGGCGGCGGTGGGCCATGAGATGAACAACCCGCTGGCCTTCGTGCTGGCGAACCTGTCCTACGTGCGCGAGGAATTGGAGCGCCTGAAGCAGCCGCTGCTCACCGGCGAGGCCGTGCCGCGGGGCGACCTGGACGGCATCATGGAGGCCCTGGGCGAGACGGTGGAGGGCGCCACCCGGCTCAAGCACATCGTGCAGGACCTGCGCACGCTGTCGCGCAAGCCCCCGGAGCACCGCGCCCGCGTGGCCGTGCAGCCCGTGCTGGAGAACGCGCTGAAGCTCTTGCGCGGAGAGCTGCAGCACCGCGCTCGGCTGGAGCGCGACTTCCACGACGTGCCCACCGTGGACGCGGACGAGGCGCGCCTCACGCAGCTCTTCCTCAACCTGCTGCTCAACGCCGTGCAGGCCATGGACCCGCAGGACGCCGCGCGCAACGTGCTGCGCGTCGCGGCCTACACCAGCGAGGACGGCGAGGTGGTGGTGGAGGTGCAGGACTCCGGCAAGGGGCTGCCGCCGGACCTGCTCGCGCGCATCTTCGAGCCGTTCGCCGCGGCGCGCCCCAGCAGCACCGGCCTGGGCCTGTCGGTGAGCCACACCATCGCCACCGACCTGGGCGGCGCGCTGCGCGCGGAGAGCCGCGAGGGCCGGGGCACGCTGCTCACCGTCACGCTGCCCGCCGCCGTGCCGGTGGCCGACCCCCAGTCCCTACGCGTCGGGTAGCCGCCCCGCACGCTCCAGTGGCACCTCCAGCCGGGGCGTGTAGCGGCCGCCCGCGCTCTCGAAGAGCACGAGCCGGTCCACGCGCCCCTCGCCCCAGGACTCCGTCGCGAGCGCCCGCGCGCACGCCAGCAGCGCCGCGTCCCCGCGCGGCTTCTTCGCCCGGGCCAGCGTCAGGTGCGCGGTGTAGTCGGCGTGTTCCGACGTGAAGCCCAGCGGCTCCAGGACCCGGGCCACGTCCGCCTGGAGCGCCTTCAGCGCGGCGGTGTCCCCGCGCACGTCCGCCCAGAGCACGCGTGGGTGCGTGGCCGCGCCGAACGTCCCGCCGCCGCCCACCGACAGCACGAACGGCGCATGGCGTGGCCCCACGGGTGACAGGGCGGCCTGGAGCAGGGGCAGGCGGGCTGCGTCCACGTCTCCCAGGAACAGCAGCGTCAGGTGCACGCCCTCGGCCCGCACCCACTTCGCGTCCGGGGCGTGGGCCCTCAGGCGCTCGATACCCCGCTCCGCCTCGGCGGTGAGCGTCTCTCCCAGCGTCACGGCGGTGAACAGGCGCATCGCGGTGGTCCTCCGGCTCCGGGCTTCAACGGCCTCCGGCCTCACTGCTTCAAGGCTCGCCATTCAGGGCTCTCCATGCAGGGCTCTGGAGGCCAGCCGCCTTGCAGCGACTTCGACGACGCTCAGGGCGTGCGCTTGCGGCGGACCGGCCACAGCGCGTAGGCCCAGGCGGGCAGGAAGACGATGAGCTCCACGAGGCTCACGTACAGGCCTCGTGCGGTGAGCATGCCCGCGCCGATGGGCGCCACCGGCAGCGGCCGCACCGGGGCGAAGAGGCGCGCGTCGGAGAACGGCCAGAGGAGCGCCGCGCCCAGCCCGCCGTCGGTGAGCGTGTCGAGGATGCCGTGGCTGCCCACCGCCGCCAGCGTCAGCAGCCCCCAGCGCAACGCGGGCTCTCCCTTCCACCGCGCCAGTGCCGCCACCGCGAGCGCCACCGCGCCCGCGAAGACGAACGAGTGCGACGCGCCGCGGTGCCCCCACGGCGCCGCGTACGGGATGCGCAACGCGAACGCCACCACGTCCGCGTCCGGCAGCAGGGCCAGCAGCGACAGGAACCCCATCAGCGCCACCCGCCGCTTCCAGGACGCGGCTCCTGCCTCGAAGCGCCCCAGCGCCATGCCCACCGCTACGTGTCCGATGCTCGCCATGCGCCGGACCCTAACGCAGCCGGCCCGCGCCTGGAGAGGGGCCCCACGCGTGGGGTAGCGTCCCCGGGGCATGCTGCCCCTGCTCTCCCGCTCCCGTGTTGAAACCACCCTCCAGCTCCGCCTGGACGAATGGCGCGCGGACGTGGGCGCCTGGCTCAACAGCATGCGCGTGGGCGCCACGGCGGCGTGGCTGCTGCTGGCCGTCCTGGACGACTGGCGCGTGTCGCGCGCGGTGCTGGGGGGCTACATCCTGCTCGCGGTCCTGCTCTGGGCGGGCGCGCGCCGGGTGCCGTCCCTGCTGCGGCGGCCGGCGCTGGGCGTGGCGCTCGTCGACATGCCGCTCATCTACTTCCTCCAATCCCAGTCCATCCACGGCGGCGTCAACGGCGTGCCCACCGCGTTCTTGACCATGGGCGTCTACATGGTGCTGGTGGTCGTCGTGTCCATGGTGACGCTGTCGCGGCTCATCGTCATGGCGGCCACGGTGCTGGGCATCGCGGGGGCGGCGCTGCTGACGCTGGAGGCGGGCCTGAAGGCCTCCCAGTTCCTGCCCGGCATGGTGCTGGTGATGGCGCTCGCGTCCGCGGTGGCGTTCTTCGTCAGCCGCACGGTGCTGGGGCTGGTGACGGACGTGGTGCGCGAGGAGATGCAGCGCGAACGGCTGGGCCGCTTCTTCTCCCCGGAGGTCGCCCGGCGCATCTCCGAGAAGGGCCCCGACGGCGAGGCCGGCGAACACCGCGAGGTGACGCTGCTGTTCTCCGACATCCGCGGCTTCACCTCCCTGTCGGACCGGATGGACAGCCCCCAGGTGGTGGCCCTGCTCAACGAGTACCTGTCGCGCATGGTGGAGGTGGTGTTCCGCCACGGCGGCACGCTCGACAAGTTCCTGGGCGACGGCATCCTCGCGTACTTCGGCGCGCCGCTGGAGCAGCCCGGCCACCCCGCCGCCGCGGTGTCGTGCGCGCTGGCCATGCTGGAGGCGCTGGAGGTCCTCAACCAGGAGCGCGCCGCGCGCGGCGAAGGCGTGCTGCGCATCGGCGTGGGCGTGCACACCGGGCGCGTGGTGGTGGGCGCCGTGGGCAGCGACCAGCGCCGCGAGTACACCGTCATCGGCGACGCGGTGAACGTGGCCAGCCGCATCGAGGGGCTCACCAAGAAGGTGGGCGCCCCGGTGCTCGTCTCCCACGCCACGCGCGAGCGCTGCGGGGACGCCTTCGACTTCGAGGCCGCGGAGCCGCTGCCCGTCGCGGGCAAGCCGGAGCCGGTGGCCACCTTCCTGCCGAAGAAGCGCGCGCTGCCCATCGCGGGCGGAGTGGGCTGAAAAGAAACAGGGGCCGGGAGGAACACCTCCCAGCCCCCGCAGGTGCATCACCGGGGTCCGCGGCTCAGTACGCCTTGGAGAACACGATGCGGCCCTGAGACGGGTTGCCCGTCATCACGCACTTGCCCGGCTCCTGCTTGAGGCTGAAGGGGCGGCAGCGGGTGGTGAGGCCCGTCTCCTCCTTGATGCGCGCCTCCGTCTTCGCGTCGCCATCCCAGTGCGCCAGGAGGAAGCCGTCGTCCGCCTTCGCCTTCAGCTCCTCGTAGGAGTTGACCTCGAAGGTGTGTGCGTCGCGGAAGTCCTTCGCCTTCTTGAAGAGGTCCTTCTGCATCTGGTCCAGCATCGCCTGGACCTTGGCGACGGCCTCGTCCAGCGGGACGAACTCCTTCTGGCGCAGGTCGCGGCGCACCATCACGCAGGAGCTCTTCGCCAGGTCCTTGGGCCCCAGCTCGATGCGCACGCATGTGCCGGTGAGCTCGTGCTCGTTGTACTTGAAGCCCGGCGTCTTCGTCTCGTCGTCGTCCACCACCACGCCCAGGCCCGCCTTGCGCAGGTCCGCGGCCAGCGCGTGCACCTTCTCCAGCACCTGCGTCTTCTCCGCCTCGGGCGCCTTGCCGCCAATGCCCACGGGGATGATGACCACGTGCGTGGCCGCCAGCTTCGGCGGCACGATGAGGCCCGCGTCATCCGAGTGCGTGAGGATGAGCCCGCCGATGAGGCGCGTGGAAGAGCCCCACGATGTCTGCCACACGTGGTGCTGCTGACCGTCGCGGCCCTGGAACTGGGTGTCGAAGGCCTTGGCGAAGTTCTGGCCCAGGTTGTGGCTGGTGCCGGCCTGGAGCGCCTTCTTGTCCTGCATCATCGCTTCGATGCTGTACGTGCGCAGCGCGCCGGCGAACTTCTCCGACTCCGTCTTGCGGCCGGGCAGCACCGGCATCGCCATGTAGTCCTCCGCGAACGTGCGGTAGACCTCCAGCATGGTGAGGGTGCGCTTCTCCGCGTCCTCCTCCGTCTCGTGACAGGTGTGGCCTTCCTGCCAGAGGAACTCCGTGGTGCGCAGGAACAGGCGCGTGCGCATCTCCCAGCGCATCACGTTGGCCCACTGGTTCAAGAGCAGCGGCAGGTCCCGGTAGCTCTGGATCCACTTGGAGAAGCTGCGGTTGATGATGGTCTCCGACGTGGGCCGGATGACATAGGGCTCCTCCAGCTTCTGGCCACCGGCGTGGGTGACGATGGCGAGCTGGGGGTTGAAGCCCTCGACGTGCTCCGCTTCCTTCTTGAGGTAGCTCTCCGGGATGAGGAGCGGGAAGTAGGCGTTGCGCACGCCCTCGTCCTTGAACATCTTGTCCATCACCCGCTGGATGTTCTCCCACAGCGCGTAGCCGTTGGGGCGGATGACCATGCAGCCCTTCACGTCCGAGTAGTCAGCGAGCTTCGCCTTCTGGATCAGGTCGACGTACCACTCGGAAAAGCCCTTCTCGCGGGGCGTGAGCTTCTCGGCCATGTGCTGGGCACCTTGCTAGGGGATGGAAAGAGGGGGTTGCCTACGCTGGGATGTTCCGGAAATCAACGCCGGACCGTGCCAGGATTCGTCCCCCGGACGCCGTCCGTGCTTGAAGCCAGACCCCCCATGACGATGCCCCCTGACGCGGCTCCCCGGAAGCTCACCGACGACCTCCACGTGTTCGACGCCTCGTTCCGGCTGGCGGGCATGGACCTGGGCGGGCGCATGACGGTCCTCCGCCTGCCAGACGGCGGACTGTGGGTGCACTCGCCCGTCGCCTTTACCCCGGAGCGGCGGGCCGCCGTGGAGGCGCTCGGAAAGGTGCGCTTCCTCGTCGCCCCCAACCTCTTCCACCACGTGCACCTGCCGGACTGGGCCGCGGCGTTCCCCGACGCCCGGGTGGTGGCCCCCTCCGGACTGCGCGCGAAGCAGCCGGCGCTGCGAATCGACCAGGAGCTGGACGACACGCCGGACCCCGCCTGGGCGCCCGTGCTGGAGCAGATGCACGTGCGCGGGATGCCCCGGGTGAACGAGTTCCTCTTCTTCCACCGGCCGTCCCGCACGCTGCTCATCACCGACCTGGCGTTCCACTTCCAGCACGCGGAGTCGTGGCCCTTGAAGCTGTACCTCAAGGCCAACCGCGCCTGGGGACGGCTGGCGCCCACGGCCCTCGAACGCCTGCTCATGAAGGACAAGGAGGCCGTGCGCGCCTCCGTCCAGCGCGCCCTCAAGTGGGACGTGGAGCGCGTGGTGATGTGTCACGGCCAGGTGATGGAGCGCGGCGGTCAGAAGGCGCTGCACGACGCCTTCTCCTGGCTGTAGGGCGCGGTATGCCCCGCCCCGGTGGGGGGGATGGGAATGTCGCCTGCTGCACTCCTCGCCGCGCTGCGCTAGAAGGGGGACCTCCTCGTCTTCCCTGGTTTCCCCCTCCAGGAGGTTCATTCCATGCGGTCGATTCTCCCCTCTGTCGGTGCCGTCGCGCTGTGCCTGGTCGCGGGCTCCGCGTCCGCCAACTCCACCGGCATCACCGGGCGCAGCGGCAAGCAGAGCGTGTCCTGCACCGCGTCCGGCTGCCACGGCGGCGGCAGCGCCCCCACCGTGACGCTGGAGGGCCCCACGGCGCTCACCGCGGGTGAGACGGGCAACTACTCGCTGATCATCACCGGCGGCCCTGGCGCGAAGGCGGGCCTGAACGTGGCGACGGGCGGCGTGGACGGCGCGACGCTGACCGCGGGCTCGGGCACCAAGGTGGTGAACGGGGAGCTGACGCACTCGCTGCCCAAGGCCTTCACCGGCACCACGGCGCGCTTCGACTTCTCGCTGGTGGCGCCGGCCACCAACGGCACGCTCAAGGTGTTCGGCGCGGGCAACTCCGTGAACGGCGACACCAAGGAGTCGGGGGACGCGCACGGGAACGCCACGCTGGACGTCGTCATCACGGGCGGCAAGGACCCGGTGGCCCCCGAGGAGGACGGCGGTGGTTGCTCCGCCACCTCCGGCGCGCCGCTGGTGATGGGCGCGGTGCTGGCGATGCTGGCCGCGCGCCGCCGCCGCGCGGGCTGAACGTTCGCGAAGCGCCGCCGCTTCCGGCTTGAGGGCAGCCTGACTGCCCTCCGGCCTTGCCCCGGGGGGCGGGACGACAGCGCGAGGCCGCGCGACCTACCATCGCGCCCCTTGATGCGACCTGGCCCCCTCCTGACCCTGTTGCTCGTCGCGGGACCGCTTGCCTGTGCAAACGGTCCCGCGGTGCGTCCCACCCTGTCCTCGGGCGTCACGCCCGTCGCGGAGGCCCCCCGGCCCGCGCGGGACGGCGGCGCCCTGCGGGTGATGACCTTCAACATCCAGTCCGGCCTGCGCGGCCTGGAGCAGGTGGCGGACGTCATCCGCGCCGAGTCGCCGGACGTCGTCGCGCTCCAGGAGGTGGACGTGGGCTCCACCCGCGCGCGGGGAGAGGACCAGGTGGAGCGGCTGTCCGCGCTCACGGGCCTGAAGTACCGGGCGCACTTCGGCACCACGCAGCTGTACGGCGGCCGCTACGGCATCGCGCTCCTGTCGCGCCATCCGCTGACGTCGCTGGCGCAGTACCCGCTGCCCACGCCCCGGGGCGCGGAGCCGCGCACGCTGGCGCACGCGGTGCTGGACGTGGACGGGCGCGAGGTGAGCGTCTACGCCACGCACCTCATCCGCCGGCCCTTCAACGGCGCCGCGCGCGTGCGCCAGAGCGTCTTCATCGCGAACCTGCTCGCGAAGGACCCGCGGCCCCGGCTGCTGATGGGGGACTTGAACGACGACCCGGACTCGCGCCCGGTGCGGCTGTTGCGGCGCCAGCTCCAGGACGTGGCGAAGGTCACCCACGCGGACGGCGTCGGCACCTACCCGATGCCGCTGTTCCTGCCGTCCCTGCGCATCGACTACGTGATGGCGTGCGGGGCGTTCACACCGGTGGCGAGCCGCGTGCTGCGCGTGGGCGCGTCCGACCACTACCCGGTGGTGGCGGACCTGCGGCTCAAGCCCGTGGCGCCGGCCGCGGCGACCGCGGCCTCCGCGCCCTGACGGGGGCCTACGTGGGCAGGGTGAAGCGGTAGAGGACCTCCAGGTCCCCCTTGCTGAAGCCCTTGAGGACCTCGTGGTGGATCTCCTTGCGGCCGCTCAGGTACGCGAGGCCCCCCGCGGCGAAGCCCATCACGGCGAGCTCGAAGTAGACGTGCGGCCGGGGCACGCCGGTGATGCGCAGCTCGACCTGGCCGCCCTGGAGCTGCGCGGTCAGCTCGCCCTCGGTGAAGTAGCCCTTCCAGATGCCGGGCGTGAAGAGGGCGAAGCGGCGGAAGTCGTCCTTGCCGAACATCGTCTTGAGCTGGCCCTGGCTGAGCGCGTACTCGGCGGATTTGATGCCGTATTGCCAGTAGGCCTTCGTGTCGCCGCCGTAGAAGCGCTGGGTGAGCGCCTCGTTGAACCGCAGGAAGGACTCCGCGGGGAGGCGCGTCACCGGCATGATGGGCTGGGCGTAGACGGGGTCCCGCTTCGCCTGCTCCGCGAGGAAGCCCTTCCACGCCGGCTCGCCGAAGGCCTGAATCATCATGGTCTGCCGAGCCAGGAACGCGACGCCTTTGACATCCATCCGAAGGACTCCCCGTCCGACCGGCCGCTTCCGGGTTCGACGATGACCGGGCCGGGTCATTGCCTATTCTGTCCCCGCCACGGCTCCGGGGCGATACGCATCCTGACAATTCATTGGGTCGTCCGCATGTCCGCGGGGGACGCCGATGGGGAAAACCTGTTCTCGCGGACACACTGCTGCAGGGGCCCCGCTCCCAGGGCTAGGTTTCCGTTCATGCGACCCCTTGCGCTGCTCCCCAGGCCCGGCCGCGTGCGCCGGGGCGTGCTCCTGGCGGCCGGCGTGCTGACAGGCGGGGTCTTCGGGCTCGCGTGGTGGGTCCACCGCTTCGGGCAGCGCGACCATGCTGGCAGGGCGGACGCGCTGGTGGTGCTGGGCGCGCGGGTGCTGCCGGGCGGCGTGCCGTCCGGTGCGCTGGTGGCGCGCGTGGAGCAGGCGGCGGCGCTCTATCACCGGGGCGTGGCGCCCTGGTTGCTGCTGTCCGGGGGCGTGGGGGCGCAGGCGCCGTCCGAGGCGCGGGTCATGCTCGGGCTGGCGGTGGAGGCGGGCGTGCCCGCGTCCGCGTGCGTGCTGGAGGAGGAGAGCCGCACCACCGAAGGCAACGCGCGCTTCAGCGTGCGCCTGCTGCGGGAGCGGGGGGCGCGCCGCGTGGTGGTGGTCTCCGACCCGTACCACCTGCTGCGCGCGCGGCAGTGCTTCCGGCGCGAGGGGCTGGAGGTGGCCACGAGCCCCGCGCCCATCGCCGGGCGGATGCGCGCGGTGGACCGGGGGTACTGGACGGTGCGCGAGGCGTTCGCCCTGCTGCTGCGTCCGCGCCTGCTCTGGGCGCGGGCGCCGGGCAGGAGCCCGGGGGCCTGACGTCCGGGCGCGGCTCAGGTCCCCTTCGGGGGAGCCTCCGGCCCGGGGGCGTCCATCTTGAGGAGCACCTTCTCCATCACGCGGAAGAGGGCCTGGCGGTCGTCGGCGTCGAGCATGCCCAGCACCACGCCCATCGCGCGGTGCATGGAGCGGTCGAGCTTGGTGAAGGTCTGCCGGCCCTTGTCGGTGAGGCGGCAGCGCACGACGCGCCGGTCGGCTTCGCCGCGCTCGCGTTGCAGGTGGCCTTCGCGCTCCAGGCGGTCCACCACGCCGGTGACGGTCTTCTCGGTGACGCCCAGTCGCTTGGCCAGCTCGCCCATGGTGAGCGTTCCGTCCAGGCCCAGCCACAGGAGCGCGTGCACCTGGGGCGGCGTGAACTGGAGCTGCTCACAGGTGCTGGCGATGGGGTCGCGAAGCGAGCGCCGACGCCCCAGCGAGAACATCAGCTGTTGCATGCGGTCGACATCCACCGCGAGCGTCTCATCCTCCTCTTTATGGATATTCCGGGTCACGGAGTATTCATTAGCGGCGAGGTGGGGTCGGGTCAACTTGTAGTCTCACGGCGCGGGCATTTGAGAGGTGCGGGCAATGCGGCTTTCCTGGCTGGGGCTCCTGGCGGCGGTGTGGGCGGTGACCGCGCGGGCGGACGAGGTGTGGGTGTTCGCGGCGGTGAGCACCACGGAGGCGCTGGAGGCGCTCGCTCCGGCGTTCCAGCAGGCGAGCGGGCACCGGGTGCGGTTCGCGTTCGGGGCGTCGAGTGACCTGTCACGTCAGGTGGTGGCGGGCGCCCCAGCGGATGCCTTCCTCTCCGCCGACACGGCGAAGCTGGACGGGCTGGAGCGCGCGGGGCTCGTGCAGGCGGGGTCGCGGGTGGACGTCGTGTCGAACCGGCTGGTGGTCATCGTCCCGGTGGCTTCGCGCGCGAAGGTGGCGGGGCCCGCGGGGCTGAAGGGGCTCAGGCGCGTGGCGCTGGCGGAGCCGGACGCGGTGCCCGCGGGGGTATACGCGAAGGCGTGGCTGACGAAGGCGGGCGTGGTGTACGCCTGTCTCTTACACACATCT
>NZ_RAWA01000318.1 GCF_003611675.1 Corallococcus sp. CA053C | reverse complement strand
CCCCCAGACACCGCCCCGGGAAAAAGGTTCCCGGGCATGAAAAAACCCCTCCACCGGCGCACGCCTGCCGGTAGAGGGGCGGAATGTTGCAGGGTCGCTAGTCCGCGGCGGCGTTCCGGTTCGGGTTCTTCACGCCCAGAAGCTGCGCGGTGACGAACTCGTCCAGGTCCCCGTCCAGCACCTTGTCCACGTTGCCCGTCTCGACGCCGGTGCGCAGGTCCTTGACCATGCGGTACGGCGCCAGCACGTAGCTGCGGATCTGCGAGCCGAAGGTGATGTCCTTCTTGGCCGCCTCGGCCGCGTCGCGCTCGGCATCGCGCTTCTTCATCTCCAGCTCGTACAGGCGGCCGCGCAGGATCTGGAAGGCCATGTCCTTGTTGGCCGACTGCGAGCGCTCCGTCTGGCAGGTGATCATGATGCCCGTGGGCAGGTGCCGCAGCTGCGCCGTGGACGACGTCTTGTTGACCTTCTGGCCACCCGCGCCACTGCCGCGGATGAACTTCAGCTCGTAGTCCTTCTCCGGCAGATCGATTTGAATGCTGTCGTCGACCTCCGGGTACACGTCCACGGACGCGAAGGCCGTCTGCCGGCGCGCGTTGGCGTCGAAGGGGCTGATGCGCACGAGCCGGTGCACGCCCACCTCCGCCTTGAGGTAGCCGTAGGCGTTCTCGCCCTCGATGCGCAGCGAGACGTTCTTGAAGCCCGCCTCTTCGCCCGGCAACGCGTCGCTGATCTCGACCTTCCAGCCCTTCGTCTCGCCGTAGCGCGTGTACATGCGCATGAGCATGGCGGCCCAGTCCATGGAGTCCGTGCCGCCCGCGCCCGGGTTGATGTCCATGAAGCAGTTGCTGTGGTCCTGGGGGCCGGAGAGCATCCGCGCCAGCTCCAGCTTCGCGACCTGCGCCTCCAGCGACGCGAGCGAGCCTTCGGCTTCCTGCGCGCTCGCCTCGTCGTTCATCTCCGCCGCCAGCTCCAGCAGCGTCTGCGCGTCGTCCAGCCCGCGCATCGTCTTGTCGAAGGCGCCCACGCTGGCCTCCAGCGCGGACTTCTCCTTCAACAGGCCCTGGGCCTTGGTGTTTTCGTCCCAGAAGCCGGGCTGCGTGGAGTCACGTTCAATCAGCGCGATGCGGGACCGCTTGCGGTCCAGGTCAAAGATGCCCCCGGAGCGCGTTGAGGCGCTCCTTCAGGGCGTGGATCTTCTCCATCGAGTCGTTCGCCATGGTGTTCGTCGTCCTTCGTGTCGGGAGGTGGTTGGAGAAAAAGTCGTCCGTTGCTTCAGGAGGCCTTGAGCGAGGGCACCTGGGCGTCCTCACGTCGGGCCGTGGGCTCCCTGACCGCGGCGCGGGCCCGCAGGCGGTCCAGCCAGAAGGCGCCGGCCAGGCCCAGGGAGATGGGCAGGATGAGCGCGATGAGCCGCCAGTTGTCCTGGTCGAACCCGGGCAGCACCTTCAGCACCACGCCCAGCGCGCCCGTCGCCGCGAGGAAGCCCCACACCCACTTGAGCCGCGCCCGGGCCTTCGCGCTGTTCCACATCAGCCGGAGGCCGTACGGCACGGCCAGCAGCGTCACCGGGTTCGCGAGGAAGAGGTTCTCGTTGTGGTGGGTCACCACGTGGTCGGTGCCGATCCACATCACGACGAGCGCGAGGCCCGGGATGCCCAGCACCAGCCCCACCACCGCGTTCTCCAGGCCCAGGAGGATGCGCGCCGCGCGGCTGCCCCGGCGCTCCCACGCGGCGAGCCCCAGCGCGCCTCCGCCCAGGAGCACGCCCAGCGCGAAAATCCAGGGGCCGAAGTTCGGCGGCTGCGCGGGCGGCCGGGGCCGGGGCGACGTGTAGTAGTCCCACTGCCGCTCCACCAGCGACACCGGCTGCCCGTCCGCGCCGGGCACCTTCAGCTCCGCCACCTGCTGCTCCAGCTCATCCGGGAGGAAGGCCTCCTCCCGCCTGGTGATGGGCTTGTCGATGGAGTCGTTCATCATGAAGTCGAGCAGCAGGCTCATGGGCGGGCTCACCGCCGTGTAGCGCCGCGTGTGCTCGCGCAGCGTCATGCGCGCCGGGGCACGCTCCGCCTCGCTCAGCTTGCCGCCCACCGCCGAGTCGATCATGTCGCGCAGGCGCGTCACGCAGTTGTCGCTGTAGTGCTCGTAGAGGTACTCGCGGTTCTCCGGGAGCACGTTGTCCGCCAGCTGCTTCGCCACCTTCACGCGCTGCGCGGGCGTGAGGTTGAGCTCCTGCACGCGCACGTCGCGCCCCAGCGACTTGTAGAGGCGGAAGGTGCCGTTGACGCTCGACTCACCGACCCAGAACTCCAGGCGGCCCTTGGCGAAGCGCACCACCGTCTGGTCGTCGAACGAATACATCCCGTAGTTGTAGAGGCGCTGCATCTGCCGCGCGCGGTCCTCCACCACCAGCGAGCCGTGGCCCCACCAGGCGAAGACGTCATCGCCCGGGCTGAAGGTCACCAGCCAGATGGACAGGTCCTCGCCCCGGCTCTCGCCCGTGCCCCAGGGCGGCACCGAGGCGCGCGTGGGCGACGTCAACAGCAGGAGGCCAAGCAGGCTTAAGGATGCGAGAGACGACAGGCGGGGCATCGTTCCATCCAACACACGGAAGGCGGGCCCCAACTACCTATCACGCACGGCCCCCGACTCAACGGCGGGGACGGTGGGGTGTCGGCTGCCCGGAGGTGGGCTTTCAGATGAGCTTGGCCCGGCGGGCACGCGAGTCGATGGTCAGCGAGTCCGCCACCATCCCGCGCTCGCCCAGGAGCTGCTCCTCCAGGGCCGCCATGCGCTTGGCGTCACGCGGCTTCTCGTGGTCGTGCCCCAAGAGGTGCAAGAGGCCGTGCGCGAGGTAGCGGCCCATCTCCGACTCCAGCGTGCGGCCGTACTCCTTCGCCTGCCGCTTCGCCGTGTCGATGGAGATGACCACGTCCCCCAGCGGGCGCGGGCCCGGGGTCCCCTTGGGCTGATCCCCCGCGGGGAAGGACAGCACGTCGGTGGCCTTGTCCTTCTGGCGCCAGGTGCGGTTGAGGCGGCGGATGGCCCGGTCCCCCACGAGCGACAGGGACAGCTCGCAGCCGGTGAGCCCCAGCTGCTTCAGGTAGGCGCGGCCCCACGTCGTCAGGAGGCGCTCGTAGTCCTCGCCCTGGCCGTGCGCCACCTGCACCGTCACCTGGTTCTCGGACGCCTTCGGCTTCGGCTCGGGCTTCTCGATGTGCGCCAGCTCCACGCGGAACGCGGGCGCGCAGATGGACCAGTAGTCGCACGCGCCCTGCGAGTCGTTGCGGTACACGACGCGCTTGCCGCGCGGAACGAGCCCCACTTCACCCGCGCCGATGCGCTCGCGTTTGCCGTCCACCACGAGGGTCAACTCGCCCGTGAGGACGAGCACCACCTCGTCGAACTCCGGCGTCTGCGGAGGTTCGCTCCACCCCGGGGGCGCCCGCATGCGCGCCACCGACGCGGACTCCGTCTCCGTGCTGGCCGCGCCGACGAACTCCTCGATGCGCTTGCCGTCGTCGCGGGGAATCACCTTGCCCTTGCGCAGCTTCACGCCTTCGACCTTGCGGCTCATGACATGCCCGCCGTTCTCACCTTCGTGTCCTTCGATTCAGCCTTCACCGGCGCGGGCGCCATCATCAGCGGCGAGCCGACCTTGCCCCCACCCATCGCACCGGCCGGGTACACCGGACGCGTGTGGTAGATGCCTTCCAGCGTGTGCAGGAAGGACTCGGAGATGAGGTTCAGGTCCTTGAGCGTCAGGTCGCACTCGTCGAGCTGGCCCTCGGAGAAGATGATGTTGATGATCTTCTGCACCTGCGCGTGGAGCTTCGCGCTGGTGGGGTCCGGCATGGAGCGCGTGGAGGCCTCCACCGCGTCGGCGATCATCACCAGCGCCGCCTCGCGGAACTGCGGCTTGGGGCCCGGGTAGCGGTAGATGCTCTCATCGATGGGCGGCGCGCCTTCCTTGCCCTCCTGCTCCTTGAGGGCCTTGTGGAAGAAGAAGCCCACCGTGCGCGTGCCGTGGTGCTGGGGGATGGCGTCCGCCACCAGCTTGGGCAGGCGGTACTGCCGGGCCATCTCCAGGCCTTCCGTCACGTGGCGCTTGATGATGACGGCGCTCATCGCGGGCGCGAGCCCGTCGTGCCGGTTCTCCCCCTTCTGGTTCTCCCCGAAGTAGAGCGGGTTCCGACCCTTGCCGATGTCGTGGTAGTACGCGCACGAGCGCGCCAGCAGCGGGTTCGCGCCGATGGTCTCCGCCGCGTTCTCCACCAGCGTCCCGATGATGATGGAGTGGTGGTACGTGCCGGGCGCCTGGACGATGAGTTCCTTGAGCGCCGGGTGGTTCAGGTTCGCCAGCTCCAGGAGCTTGATGTCCGACGCGTAGCCGAACAGGGCCTCGATGAGCGGCGTCAGCGCCATCACCATCACGGGGACGGCGAGCGCCGTGCCGAAGAACGCGCACACCGCCGTGACGACCGTGTCTCCGGCCAGCCCCTTGCCCTCCACGAGGAACAGGAACAGCACGGCCACGAGGTTGGCGATGCCGGTGATGAAGCCCGCGCGGAAGATGCCCACGCGGTCCTTCGCCTTCACGATGCGGTCCGCCGCCACCAGCGAGCCCACCAGCGTGTAGATGCCGAACGCCAGCGAGTTGCCCAGCATCACGCCCGCGAGGCACGCGAACACCATGGCGAAGAACAGCGCCAGCTCCTGCGTGAGGATGAAGCGCACCAGCATCGCGCCCGCCGCCACGGGGAAGGCGTAATAGAACGCTTCGATGGGCAGCGCCGTGTAGCGGTCCTGAACCGCGTCCGCGATGGACACCCAGACCTGGAGCAATCCCAACAGGCCCACCAGCAGCAGGCCCAGCAGCACGCCGTCCTTGCGCGTGGGGCGGAAGCGCCGGAAGGCCGCCCGGCAGAAGCCGTAGAAGGCCACCACCAGCAGGGACACGAGCCCCGTGCCGCCCACCTGGAGCTGCAAGAGGTCCAACCGGTCCGTCTGCGCGCGCATCCCGCGCAGCATCACCAGGTGCGTCTCATTGACGAGCTCTCCATCGCCGATGACGCGCTGGCCCTTCTTGATGGAGATGACCGCGTCCTTCACCCCGTCGCCCGCGAGCCGGCGGCGCAGGTCCGTCTCCGCGATGTTGATGGTCAGGCTGGGGCGCACCAGCCGCTTGGCGATGCGCAACACCGCGCGGCGCTGGACGGCGGGGGACTCCGGCAGCACGTTGCCGGGCACGGAGGCGAACCGGTCCAACTCCTGGTGCGCCTCGCGCATGTCCACCACCTGGGTGGCGGCGGCGGGCAGCGACTCCTCGTTCTTGTGCTGCACGTCGCGCACGGTGAGGCCCTGCGGCGCCTCGCGCACCAATTCGTCCCGCGAGCCGGCCACGTACACCTGGCCCCGGTCCGCGCGGTAGGCGCGGTCGAGCAGCACCAGCGTGGCGGCCTCGGACTCTTCGGAGAAGCCGTTGGCCACCAGCGCCTGGAAGTCCTCGCCCTCCAGGCCCGCGTCGCGCTGGCCGAAGAGCTGCTCCTGGAACTGGGCCTGCATCTCCTCGCGGTCGCGGCGCTGACGCTCCAGGGCCTCGGGGGTGGGCGGCGCCGGCTTGCGGCGCTTCACCTGGGCGTCCTCGGGCGTGGCCTCCTCGGCGCGGGCTTCCTTCTCCTCGGCCAGGTGCTCGCGCGAGGTGGCGAAGGCGGCGCGCACGGACGCGCGCAGGTTGCCCACCACCGCCGGGTTGAGGTCGTACACCGGACGCACCGCGCTGCGGGCCTCGCGGCGGCGCTGCTCCGTCATCGCCTGGTGGACGATGTCGTAGTCGCGCGCGGCCTTGAAGCCCGCGGGCGAGTTGGCCCGGAAGGGCTTGCCCACGTTCTCCTCGGTGAGGGCGGGGATCTGCTGGCTGTAGAGGCCCGGGGAGATGACGAAGCCCGCGCCCACCGACACCACCAGCAGCAACAGGCCCTGGACGATGCGCCGGCCCCAATCCCCACGCCCGAGCCCCAGGCGCACCGCGAGCGCGTCCAGCGGACTGGGCCCGGGGGCTGGTGATTCAGGATCGGCCATGGGGGACTCCTCACCCGGGAAGGGCGTCAAAGCTCCCTACAAGGAAGCAGCGACGGGGAAAATTCGTGAGGGTGGGACAGCCGCCGCCCGGATGCCAGTCCGCTCTGCGAAAAATGCGCGTGGGCCGACAAGCCGGGATGTGGGTCCCGAAACGACTCCGCCCCCGCCCCGGCGCAAGCCTGGGAGCGGGGGCGGATGCAGGGCGTCACTCCTGGGAACCGCTGGAAGGAGACGCAGGGGCCTCGCGGGCGGCCTGGGCCTGCTTCTGGGCGTTCTCCGAGCGCTCGTAGGCGCGGATGACTTCCTGCACCAGCGGGTGGCGGACGACGTCCACGTCGGAGAACTCCGAGAAGTGGATGCCTTCGATGTTCTTGAGCACCGTGCGCGCGTGGTTCAGGCCGGACGCCTTGCCCGTGGGCAGGTCCACCTGGGTCACGTCACCGGTGATGACCGCCTTGCTGTTGTAGCCGAGGCGGGTGAGGAACATCTTCATCTGCTCCACGGTGGTGTTCTGCGCCTCGTCGAGGATGACGAAGGCGTCGTTGAGGGTGCGGCCGCGCATGAACGCGAGCGGTGCCACCTCCACCACGCCCTGCTCCACCAGGTGCTGGGCCCGGTCCACGGCCATCATGTCGTGCAGCGCGTCGTAGAGCGGGCGCAGGTAGGGGTTCACCTTCTCCGCCAGGTCGCCGGGCAGGAAGCCGAGCTTCTCACCGGCCTCCACGGCGGGACGCGCCAGGATGATGCGCTTGACCTTGCGCTCCTGGAGGAAGGAGACCGCCATGGCCATGGCGAGGTACGTCTTGCCCGTGCCGGCGGGGCCCACGCCGAAGACGATGTCGTGGGCCCGGATGGCGTCCACGTAGCGCTTCTGCGCGATGCTCTTGGGAGCGATCTGCCGGTTGCCGGTGCTCTTGAGCACGGTGCCGAGCATGACCTCCTGGAGGGACTCCGAGCCGCGGCCCAGGACCTTGATGGCCTGCTCCACGTCCTCGCGGTAGACGGTGCGGCCCGCGCGGATCATCTCCTCGAGGTTCTCCACGAGGCGCACCGCGAAGGAGACCGCGTCCGAGGGGCCCGACAGGAGCAGCTCCGTGCCGCGCTGCCCCACCCGGACGCCGAGGCGCCGCTCCATCAGCTTGAGGTTCTCGTTCTGATTTCCGCACAGGGCCTGGGTCGTCTCGTTGTCACGGACGTCCACCTTGGCGGAGGTGGGAGTGGTGTCAGTGCGAGCAGCGGGCACTTCCAGCGTGGCGGGATTTCGCAATGCGCGTCGTTCCTCGTTCAGTGGTCGCTCGCTTTCAACGTAACGCCGCCCCTCCGCCCTTGCTCGGCGGAGCCCTGGAGCAACTTCGATTCAAGCTAGCGCACGGGCGGTAGGAGGATGAACTGCCGGGCAGCCAGCCTCCGGTAATAGTACTCCTCCCGCCACGGGTATCGCAGTTCCTCGGGAGCCAACAATCCGGCATCCACCAATGCGTCCAACCGCTCCGGCAGGGTTCCCTTCTCCAACTGGAACACCTCCAGCGCGGCTTCGATGCGGACGCGCTGCGCCTGCGCGATCTGACGCTGGGCGGCGGGATCCCCCAGGATGGACGCGCCGGCCTCCTGCCGGCCCGCCCCCACCCAGCGCGAGGCGATGAAGGCCAGGGCCGCCAGCACGGCCATGGTGACGACGACGCGGCCCACCGGGCCCGTCACCCGGGCGACGAGGCCGTGGTCCTCGGGAACGGGGACGCGCCCCTCCGGATCGATGGCACGGACGTAGTCGCCCTTGACCAGGTTGTAGAGCGCCTTGCAGGTCTCGAACTCGCCCAGGCAGCAGAGGTCCACCAGCCGGCGCAGGTCGCGCCCCTGGGCGATCTCCTCGTAGACGTGGCGCTCCGAGGGGCCGATGGCGCCCAGCTCGCCGCCCTCGTCGGCGTTCGCGCGAGGCACGGGCAGCGCCTTGACGCGCTCGAAGGTCATGTCGTCGCGGTGGATGCGCTTGCGGATGACGGGCCACTCGTCCACCATCCGGAAGCCCTCCATCAGCACCGTCTCCGCGCGCAGCGGGGTGATGCCTTCGGGGCCCGGCTCCACCGGCTCCTGGATGAATTCGTACGTGCCCGCCTTCCAGGTGAAGAGGCGGTAGAGCGTCTCCGTCACCTGGAGCTGGGCCATCTGCTGGAAGCGGTCCGCGGTGAGGGCGTGGCTGGAGACGAGCACGTCCCCCAGCCGCTTGAGGGTGCGCTTCTGCGTCTCCAGCGCGGCCTCCAGCTGGGTCTCGGTGATGATCTCCGCGCGCACCAGCATGTTGCCGATGAGCTCCTTGCGCTTCCGGGTGAGGCCCTCGGCCTTGATGATGTGGCCGTCCTGGAAGCCGACGCGCACCTCCTGGTCCTTGTCGCGGAAGTGGAGCGTGCCCGTCTTCTGCTGCTGGCCGATGAGCTGCAGGATGTCGCCGATGCCGAAATCCTTGAGGGTGCCCTTGAGGGACATGGCTCAGGCCTCCCCCTTCTGGTGGCGGCGCAGGCCGCGCAGCGTCAGCAGGTAGACGAAGAAGAGCACCACCGCGGCGGGCACGAGCTTGAGGTACAGCGGCACGTCTCCGTACGGGGTGCGGACGAGGCCGCGGTGGAGCACCAGCGCGGCCACGGCGAAGCTGAACACGAAGGCATAGACGGCCCCGCGCACCGGCAGGCCCGTGCCCACGTGGCCCGCGCCGGACACCAGCCCGCCCAGCGCGTACGTCACCCGCTTCGTCCAGGCCTGGTGGCGCTCCACCTGCGACTGCTTGCGCGAGCGGACCTCCTTGGGCACCTGGCTCTTGCGCGCGTAGACGTGGACGCACTGGCCGCAGAGCGAGCCGCCCGCGCTCAGGTCCTTGTCACAGCGCAGGCACACCGCCCGGCCGCACCGGTCACAAGCGCGGGAGGCCTTCACCCGCTGGGAGGCCTCGCCCCACAGCGCCAGGAGGGCCGCGAGCCCCGCCGTCAGCGCCCAGCCCACCGGGCCCTGCGGCAGCGCGTGCGCGAGCCACCGGTCCACCTGGGCCTCCACGCGCTCTCCCTCCTGCGTGCCCTGCGCCAGCTCCAGCCAGTCGCGCTCCGGCACCGACGGCGCGAGGAGCAGCAGGTTGAGCAGGGGGCGGTCCTCGGGCGGCGGTTCGCGGCGCAGGAGCGAGTCATCCAGCGCCTGCGCGGCGGCGATGGCCGTGGCGGCCCGGTCCAGCTCCTTGCCCACCTGATCATCCGGCAGCAGCCGGGCCCGGCGCCGGTACACCTGCGCGAGGTTGTAGTGCGGCGCGGCCATCGTCGGATCCGCCTGCGATGCCTGGGTGTAGAGGGGCAGCGCGCCCTCGGGGTCGCCCAGGCCCACCAGCGTGTTGCCAAAGCGCGTGAGCAGCCGCGCGTCCCCGCTGCGCAGCGCGGAGGCCGCCTTGAAGTCCGCGCGCGCCTCCTCCAGCAGGCCCCGGCGGGACTCGTAGAAGGCGAGCGCCCCCAGCTCCTGGAAGCGGGCCGTGCGGGCCTCGGCGCGCGCGCGCACCCGGGCCGCCGCGCCTTCCGCGGACAGGCCGCCGCGCTCCAGCAGGTAGACGTCCTCCGCGGGCGTGCCGGCGAAGACGGTGAAGCGCACCAGCGCGCCCGCCGCGAGCGGCATCACGGCCAGGCCCATCAGCAGCACCGCCGCCACCCAGCGTTCCCGGCGTCCCACGTACAGCGCGACCACGGCGAAGAGCAGCAGGAGCTCCGGCACGAGCCCCACGCCCAGCACCGCGGGCAGCGCCAGGAGCAGCAGCCCCAGGAGGCCCGACTGCCAGCGCGCCACCGCCCGGGGGAACAGGTGGTGGAAGTCATGCAGCGCGTAGCGGATCCGGCGCAGGAAGAGCACGGCCACCACCGCCACGGCCGTGGCCGCCCAGGCCGCGAGCGCCACCGCGCCCAGGTCCGTGAGCGCCGGACGCCGGTAGCGCGCGTCCTTCGCCAGCGTCACGACCGCCGCCTTCCACGCGCCGAGGGCACGCGGGACGTTCAGCGGATCCTCCACCACGTACGCCTCCGCCCGCGCGAAGTGCGCCGCGGGCAGGCCCGGCGACAGGGCCACCGCCACGTCCAGCAGCGCGAGCGTCCCCGTCAGGTCCCCGGCGCGGCGGCGCACCGCGGCCTCGCGCAGGAAGCCCACGCTCAGGGGCTCCAGGTCGGAGGCGAGCATCTCCTCGCGCAGCTTCAGCAGCTCCTGCTGGGCGGTCCGCGCGGCGGCGCTGTCGTTGCGCGCGCGGGCCTGCTTCCAGCGCTCCCACACGGCCAGCAAGTCCGCGTCCGCCCGCTTCGGCGCCATCACCGGCGGAGGGCCGGGGCGCGGCGGGACGATGACGGGCGTGGGCTCCACCGGAGCGGCGGGCACCACGGGCTTGGGGGGCGGGGTGACGACGCGGCCCCGGCCGGCGGGGCGACGCGGCTCGGGATCCGGTTCGGGCTCCTCGGCCTCGTCGGCTCCCGGATCATCCTGGACGGCGGTGCCCTCCCCGGTGTCGGTCTCCGGATCCTCCAGGTAGGTCTCCTGGATGCGCGTGGGCGCGTCCTGCATCAACGCAGGCGCACGCGCGGGAAGAAGCAGCACGAGGCAACAACACAGGCCGAGGAACGAGCGGAGCATCCGAGGGGCGGATGATAGGCGACAGGGCGGACGACACGAAATCATGTGCGCCCGTT
This sequence comes from Corallococcus sp. CA053C, assembly GCF_003611675.1. Classification (GTDB taxonomy): domain Bacteria; phylum Myxococcota; class Myxococcia; order Myxococcales; family Myxococcaceae; genus Corallococcus. Next base: position 874 of record NZ_RAWA01000318.1, on the reverse strand, counting down.
CCCTCTCGGCGGCCCCGTGCTACAGGAGCGCGCGGCGGGGGACTGCACGGGAGCGAACGAATGGCGGCGCCTGGATCAGAGCTGGAACGACTGGTGGGGATCATGCAGCGGCTTCGGGCCGAGGGCGGCTGCCCCTGGGACCGCGAGCAGGACCTGCGCTCGCTGCGCCCCTACCTGACCGAGGAGGCATTCGAGGTCCTGGACGAGATGGACCGCGTCGCCGAGGGCGGCCCCTGGCACCCCCTGTGCGACGAGCTGGGGGACCTGCTCTTTCAAATCGTCTTCCATGCCCAGCTCGCGGCGGAATTGGGCGAGTTCACGATGGCGGACGTCTGCGCGGCCATCAGCGACAAGATCACCCGGCGGCACCCGCACGTCTTCGGTGACGAACAGGTGAAGGGCGCCGAACAGGTGCTCTCCAACTGGGCGAAGCTGAAGGCGGACGAGCGCAAGCGCAAGACGGGCCGCGCGGGTTCGGTGCTGGACGGCGTGCCCACCGCCGCCCCGTCCCTGCTGCGCGCCGAGCGCCTCACCGAGAAGGCCAGCCGCATCGGCTTCGACTGGCCGGACCTCGCCGGGGTGCGCGGCAAGCTGGACGAGGAGCTGCGCGAGCTGGACGAGGCCATCGCGACGGGCGGACGGGACGCCATCGAGCACGAGCTGGGGGACGTCCTGTTCTCGCTCGCGAACCTCGCCCGCTTCGTGAAGACGCCGGCGGAGGACGCGCTGCGCATGGCCTCCCGCCGCTTCGTCACCCGGTTCCAGTACATCGAGGCCCGGCTGAACGAGGAGAACGTGCCCTTCGGCGGCGCCACCCTGGAGCACATGGAGCGCCACTGGCAGGCGGCCAAGGCCGAGGAGAAGGCCCTTCCCC
>NZ_RAWA01000317.1 GCF_003611675.1 Corallococcus sp. CA053C | reverse complement strand
CGCCTCCTCCCCGCGCGCCCTCCTCGTGGCGCGCGCGCTGGCGGTGCTCGCGGCGCTGGGCTGGTTCCTGTGGCTGGGCGGCGGGCCGGTGCTGCCGCCCACGCACATCGACTGGATGATGCGCGAGGACTGGGCCGCGCACATCTTCGGCTGGCTCTTCTTCCGCAACGCGGACTGGCAGCTGCCGCTGGGCGCGACGCCCAACCACTTCTTCCCCTACGGCACGTCGGTGGCGCTCACCGACGGCAATCCGTGGCTGGCCGTCCTGCTCAAGCCCTTCTCCGCGCTGCTGCCCGTGGACTTCCAGTACACCGGTCCGTGGCTGGGCCTGTGCTACGCGCTGATGGGGTACTTCGGCGCGCGGCTGGTGGAGACGGTGTCCCCGCGCGCGGTGCCGGTGGCGCTGGGCGGCGCGCTGCTGGCGCTGTCGCCGGTGATGGCCGCGCGCTTCAGCCACCCCACGCTGTGCGCGCACTGGCTGCTGGTGGCCCTGCTGTGGCTCCACCTGCGCGACACGCCGGACGCGCGCGCCGCGACGCGCAGCCTGGGGCTCGCGGCCCTCTTCAACGCCATCGCCGCGGGCACGCACCCGTACTGGGTGGCCATGCTGGTGCCGCTGACGCTGGCGCTCGGGGTGCGGCTCGTCTGGGGCCGGAAACTCGGCCTCGCGCGCGTCGCTGGCGCATGCGCGGGCATCATCGTCCTGGACGTGCTGCTGTTCTCCGTCTTCGGCTACTTCGGCGGACAGGGGCTGGGCGCGGAGGGCTTCGGCGACTTCTCCGCGGACCTGGCCACCCTGGTGAACCCGCTGGGCTGGTCGCGCCTCCTGCCGGACCTGCCCGCGGGGCCCCGCCAGGGTGAAGGCTTCGGCTACCTGGGCGCGGGCGCGGTGCTGCTGCTCGGGCTCGCGGGCTTGAGCGTGCTCCTGCGCCCGCGTGAAGCGCGCACGCTGGATTGGCGCCGCGTCGTGCCCGCGACGGTGGTGGTGCTGCTGCTGGGTGTCTACGCGCTGTCGTCGCGCGTGACGTGGCTGGGGCAGCCGGTGGTGGACCTGGGCGCGCTGTACGCGCCGCTCGCGAAGGCGACGAACGCGTTCCGCGCCTCCGGCCGCTTCGTGTGGCCGCTGCACTACCTGCTCGTCGTGGGCGCGGTGCTGACGGTGGTGCGCCTGTGGCGCGCCGTCCCCGCCGTGGCCCTGGCCGCGCTGACGGTGGCGCTGGCGGTGCAGGCGTACGACGTCCGCGAGGACAAGAGCGCCCTCTTCAAGCCCGTGCACTTCCAGCGCCTGCAATCCCCCGAGTGGGCCGCGCTCCAGGGCTCCTATCAGCACCTGGCCCTCTTCCCGCCGCATGCGCAGTGGGTGTGCCGCTACGACGAGCCGCTGGTGAACGCGCTGGCGTACCAGGCGTACCGGCTGAAGCTCACCTTCAACAGCGGCTACGCGTCCCGCACGCCGCAGGCGCTGGAGACGGAGTGCCACGCGCGCCTGCCCCGCGACGGGCTGGACGCGGCCACCGCCTACGTGGTGCTGCCCGAACACCTGCGCCCCTTCCTCGACGCGGGCGCGCGCTGCGGCGTGGTGGAGGGGCTGCCCGTCTGTGTGGTGGCTGGCAACACGGATGCCTTCGCGCAGGGGCTTGCGCGTCAGCCATTGCACTGACGCGGCACGGCACTGAAAATCCGTTCAGACGCCTTCCCGTCCCCTGTTACGGTCCGCGCCGCCCGAGCACCTTCGGGCTCTCTTCGACAGGAGCAGACGCATGCCCACGATGACGAAGCACGAGGCCGGCACGCTGTGCTGGGTGGACCTGATGGCCTGGGACCGGGAGAAGGCGCAGGCCTTCTACGCAGGCGTGTTCGGTTGGACGTACGAGGTGGGAGGCCCGGAAACGAACCACTACACGATGGCCCGGCAGAAGGGCCACGACGTGGCGGCGTTGATGCAGCGGGAGAAGGACGCGCCATCCCCTCCCATGTGGAACCTCTACTTCAGCGTGGAGGACGTGGACCGCACCCTGGCCCGCGTGAAGGAGCTGGGCGGACGGGAGATGGTGGCCGCGATGGACGTCATGGACCTGGGGCGCATGGCCTTCTGTCAGGACTCCACCGGGGTGCCCTTCGGCCTCTGGCAGCCGAAGCGCTTCCAGGGCGCGGGGCTGGTGAACGAGCCCGGCACCATGACCTGGCATGAGGCCAAGACGCGCGACGGCGCGAAGGCCCGCGACTTCTACTGCGCCCTCTTCGGCTTCACGGCGGACAAGATGCCCGGCGAGAGCATGGACTACTGGGTCCTGAAGAAGAACGGGAAGGAGGTCTGCGGCGTGATGCAGCTGGCCCCGCCAGCGCCCGCCGACGTGCCGCCGCACTGGATGACCACCTTCTCCGTGAAGAACACCGACGAAGCCGCGGCCACCGTCGCCCGGCTGGGCGGCAAGGTGCTGATGGCGCCCTTCGACTCGCCCTACGGTCGCATCAGCCTCGTCGCCGACCCCGGCGGCGCGGGCTTCGGCATCATCACCCTGGCCCAGCCCCCGAAGTCCTGAAGCGGCTCCCGAAGCTCAGGGCGTGAGGGCCGCCAGCGCGGCGGCCATCACCTGCTTCACCGGCACCCCGGCGGCCTGGGCCACGCGGACGCAGTCATCGAACTCCGGGTGCGCGTTGAGCACCCGGCCGTCGCGCAGGCCCCGCTTCACGCGGACCCTGCCCCACGGCGTCTCCACCTCCACCCAGTCGCGCTCCAGCGCGTGGCGCTCCACCCGGTGGTAGCGCACGCCCAGCGACGTGGACTCGCGCAGCACCGTGTCCACCACCGCCTCGCGCAGCCCGCCCTCCACCAGCGCGCCCAGCAGGTGCGCCGGCCGCCCCTTCTTCATCACCACCGGGGCCACCCACGCGTCCTTCGCGCCCACCTCCAGGAGCCGCTCCACCAGGTGGCCCAGGAGCTGCGGCGTGGCGTCATCCAGGTTCGTCTCCACCACCCACAGCCCCTCGGTGGCGTGCGCCTGCACCGGAGCCTCCATGCGGCCCAGCGACGCGCGCAGCACGTTGGGCCGGTCGCGGAAGTCCTTCGTCCCCACGCCGTAGCCCACCTTCTCCACGATGAAGTCCGGCGGGTGGCCAATCTTCGTCAACACCTTGAGCAGCGCCGCGCCCGTGGGCGTCGTCAACTCGCCCACGCCCTCGAAGCGCACGGGCACGTCGCGCAGCAGCTCCAGCGTCGCGGGCACGGGGATGGGCATCTGCCCATGGGCCACGCGGATGGTGCCGCTGCCCAGGGGCGGCGGCGCCGCATGCACCTCCGGGTCCCCCAGCAGCTCCAGCACCACCGCCGCGCCGCAGATGTCCACGATGGAGTCCACCGCGCCCACCTCGTGGAAGTGGATGTCGTCGATGGAGACGCCGTGCACCTTCGCCTCGGCCTCACCGATGGCGCGGAACACCGCCAGGGCCCGCGCCTTCGCGCGCTCCGGCAACGTGGAGGCCGCTTCGATGAGCTGGCGGATGTCCGCGTAGGCGCGGTGCGGGTGCGCCTCCTTCGCGTCCAGCACCACGTCCAGGTGCGTGCCGCTGATGGCGTGCCGCACCGCGCGCGACACCGCCAGCTTCCAGCCCGGCACGTTGAGCCCGGACAGCGCCTGGGTGAGCGCGTCGGGGGACACGCCCAGGTCGATTCCCGCCGCCAGGAACATATCCCCGGCGATGCCGCCCACGGGCTCCAGGTAGAGGATGCGTCGCATGGCTTTAGCGCCGTCCCTTCGTGCGCGAAATCAGCGCCGCGTAGAAGCCGCCGCCAAAGCCGTTGTCGATGTTCACCGTGGCCACGTTCGCGGCGCACGAGTTCACCATCGCGAGCAGCGCGGAGATGCCCTTGAGGTTCGCGCCGTAGCCCACCGACGTGGGCACCGCCACCACGGGGATGCCCACCAGGCCCCCCAGCGCGCTCGCGAGCGCCCCCTCCATGCCGGCCACCACCACGGCGACGTGGCACTCCTGGATCTCCTCGCGCCGGCGCAGGAGCCGGTGGATGCCCGCCACGCCCACGTCATAGACGCGCCGCACCTCCGCGCCCATGGCCTCCGCGGTAATCGCCGCCTCCTCCGCCACGGGGATGTCGCTCGTGCCCGCCGTCACCACCGCGACGAGCCCCGCCTTCACCTTGCGCTGGGGCATGTGGAAGATGCGCGCCACCGGGTGGTAGACGCCCTTGGGGAAGCGCGCGACGAGCGCCTCCGCCTTGTCCGGTTGCAGCCGCGTCACCAGCACCGTCTGCTTGCGCTCCACCAGCGCGCCCACGATGCCCAGCAATTGCTCCACCGTCTTGGGCTCGCCCAGCACGACTTCCGGAAAGCCGAAGCGCAGGTTGCGGTGCGTGTCGAGCGTCGCGTAGCCCAGCTCCGCGAACGGCAGGTCCTTGAGCTTGCCCACCGCGTCGTCCAGGGTGACCTTGCCCGTCTTCACCTGACCCAGCAGCTGTCGCAGCGCCTTCTCGTCCATGGGCGACCGTCTACCCCACCACCGCCCTCGGGACTACTTCGGGACGACTACAGGCCCAGGCGGGCCAGCAGCGCCTGGGTGCTGCCGCGCTCCAGCACCAGGAGCATCTGCCCGGCGACGGACGCGCCAGGCGTGGGGGCCGTGGCCGTGAAGCGCGCCGCCAGCACCACCACCGGGCCCGGGCCGGACTGCACCTCGCCCAGCACGCCCGCCAGCACCGGCCGCACCGGGCCGCGCTCCAGCTGGGGCACCGTGGGCAGGAGCCGCCAGCCGGTCAGCCGTCCAATGGCGGACAGACATGCGCTGGCGATGATGTTGGCGGCTTCCGCCAGGGCGCTCTCGCGCTCCTCGGGGGCCGCGGGCTGGCCTCGCACCAGCACCGTCTCCAGCGCCTCCCCGTCCCGTGCCGGGAGCACCAGCACCAGCGCGCCGCGCAGCTCGCCCGTCATGCCCAGGCGCACGGCGACGGCGGGGCCTTCGTCGCCCAGGAGGGCCGGCCCTTCCTGCACGTTCGTCAGCCGCACCTCCGGGAGGGACAGGTCCACGCGGCCGCCCACCAACCGGGCCAGGGCGTTGGCGCCATGGCCACAACCGATGTTGGCCACCTCTCGCAGGGCGTCGAGCTGGGCGTCGCTGGGCAGGGGCGGGCTCACGCGGTCAGTAACCTCGGGACGTCCAGGATGAACACCGGCCGGCCACTGCCCAGGATGGTCACCCCGGACAGGCCCGGCAGCAAGTCCAGCGGTCGGGACAAGGGTTTGAGCACGACTTCCTCCTGCCCCAGGAGGCGATCCACCGCCAACGCCACCTTGCCGGTGCCGGCGTCGCCCTCCATCACCACGAAGGGCCGGAGACCCGGACGGGGCGAGGCGGGCACGCCCAGCAGCACCTCCAGCGCGTGCACCGGCAAGAGGCCGTTGCCGTGCGGCAGGAGCGCCGTCTCCCGGCTGCGGCTCAGGGCGTCCGGGTCCGCCTCCGTCGCGCCCACCACCTTGGCGATGGGCAGGCCGAAGACCTCCTCGCCCACCTGCACGAGGAGCAGGTGCACGACGGCCACGGTGAGGGGCAGCCGCAGGGTGAAGCAGGTGCCCCGGCCGCGCTCGCTCTCGATTTCGAGCGTGCCGCCCACGCTCTCCACCACGCGCTTGACGGCGTCCATGCCCACGCCGCGCCCGGAGATGTCGGTGATGTCCTTGGCGGTGGAGACGCCCGGCAGGCACGACAGCAGGAAGGCGTCGCGGTCCGCCATGCGCGCGGCGGCCTCCTCCGTGATGAGCCCGCGCTTCAAAGCCGAGGCCTTGAGCTTCGCGGGGTCCATGCCCCGGCCGTCGTCCTCGATATCGATGATGACCCGGTCGCGCGCGCGGCGCACCGTCACCAGCACGCGGCCGCGCACGGACTTCTTCGCGGCCAGCCGCTCTTCCGGAGCCTCCAGGCCGTGGTCGATGCAGTTGCGCAGCAGGTGCAGCAGCGGATCCGCCAGCTCGTCGAGGATGGCCCGGTCCAGCTCGATTTCCGCGCCGGTGATGACCAGCTCCACCTCGCGCTCCTTGCGGCGGGCGAGGTCGCGCGCGGCGCGGGGCAGCCGGTCGGTGATGAGCGACAGCGGCGTCATGCGCGCGCTCATCACCTTGTCGTGCAGGTCCTTCACCAGCGTGTGAAGCCGGTAGACGCCCTCCTCCAGCGCGGGGCGCGACACCTCCGGCATCACCTTGCCCACCTCGCGCAGGCGGGCGGTGGCGAGCATCAGCTCCCCCACCGTGTCGAGGAAGTAGTCGAGCAGCTCCGTGCGCACGCGCACCGTGCGCGAGCTGGCGTCGGCGCTGGCGCGCGCGTTCTCCGCCGTCTGCGGGGTGATGGCGACGATGGGCGGTTCGGGGACGGCCTGGGAGACGGAGACGACCTCCACCTCCGCCACGTTGCGCAGGGCCGTCTGGATGCCGGCCTCGCCCACGGTCGTGTCCAGCTCCACCTGGATGAAGCCGTCCGGGATGCGCCCGGCCTTCAGCTCCTCCAAGGGAGGCCGCAGGTCCACCAGCGTGCCCAGGGTGGACAGCCGCTTGTGCACCAGGAACGCGCGCACGCCCGGCACCTGGCAGGTGGGCGAGATGCGCAGGCGCACGGACCAGCGGGGCGCGCTGGGGAGCCCGTCCGCGTCCACGTTGGCCAGGACCTTGAGGTTCGCGCCCAGGGCCGCCACCGAGGACGACGCATCGGCCTCCACCGGCACGTCCGTCCGGGGCCGCGCGCCGGGAGCCCCGTAGAGGTTTTCAGGGGCGCTCAGGTCGCGCGGGGGCATCAGGCTGGCGGGCGGCATCACCGCCAGGGCCGTGGCCCCCCCGCCTTCCACCCCGGTGGTGCCCTGGAGCCCCGGGGCCGCCCGGGGGGCCGGCTCCGCCGAGGCCGCCGGGTCCGCCGGGTCCGGGCCCACGCGCGCGGCGCCCGAAGGCCCCGTGCCCGCTGCGTCCGCCGTCGGAGCCCCAGCCGCCTCGCCCGGAGTCCCCGGAGTCCCGGCCGCATCCGCCAGGGCGCCCGGTTCCCCGGCTCCCGCTGTCGGAGCGTCGCCCGGCTTGAGCACCGTGACCTGGGCCACGCGCGTGACGGCGGGCGCATGGCCGGTGAGCGCCCGCACGCGCGCGCTCAGCTGTTCCAGCAGGGGCGCCGCCGCCTCCGGCTCACGGCTGGCCGCGACGGCGCGCACCTGGGCCATCAGCGTGTCCGCGGCGCTCAGGAGCAGGTCCACCAGGTCCCGGTCGAGCAGCTTCCGGTCCTGCCGCACGGCATCCACCAGGTCTTCCACCCGGTGCGCCAGCATGGCGATGGACTCGAAGCCCATGGAGGACGCCATGCCCTTGACGGAGTGGGCGTGGCGGAACATCGAGTCCACGGTCTCGGCGGTGGCCTCGCGCTCCAGCGCCACCAGGTCACGCCCGAGCGCTTCCAGATGCTCCGTGGCCTCCGAGATGAAGAGGCCCAGGTACCGGGACATGTCCATCGTCATGAACCCGGCACCTCCCATCCGGCGGACGGGACCGCGACCCGGGCGGGCGCGGTCCTTACGTCACGTCTGTCAGGCCTCGCCCAGCACCTTCTTGACGACCGCCAGCACGTCCTCGGCCCGGAAGGGCTTGACGATGAAGTCCGAGGCGCCCGCCTCGATGGCCTCCATCACCAGGCTCTCCTGACCGAGCGCGGAGCACATGATGACCACCGCGCTGCTGTCGGCCTTGATGATTTCCCGCGTCGCTTCGATTCCGCTCTTGAACGGCATCACGATGTCCATCGTCGTGAGGTCCGGTTTCAGCTCCTTGAACTTCTCCACGGCCTCCAGGCCGTTGGCCGCCTCACCGACGACCTCGAACCCTCCAGACGCAAAGATGTCCTTGATCATGTTGCGCATGAAGATGGCGTCGTCGACGACCAGCACCCGCTTAGCCATGTGAAGAACTCCGCCTCCGTTTCAGGCCTAGAGGGAGCGCACCCTATCACCCGCCGTTTGCAGGGGGCTACTCACTTGGGCGCAGTGAACAAGGCAACGACCGCCGCATCAAGTCCTTCGGGATCCAGCACGGTCACTCCCAGACCGCCCAGGCGGGCAACGCCGCGTACCGCGGGCGTGACCTTCCCCGGTGCAGCGCTCACACGCTCCACCGCTTCGATGCCATCCACGTCCGTCACCAGGAGGCCCAAGTCGCGCCGCCCCCGGTCCAGGAGTACCACGCGGCACAGCGGCGTGGGGCCTTCTGGCAGATGCAAAAGCTGCCGCAGCTCCACCACCGTCACCACGCGACCGCGCAGGTTCATTACTCCGGTGATGGCGGCCGGGGCGCGCGGTACACGGGTGTAGCGCTCCGGGGGCACCACGACCTCCCGGACCGCCGAGAGGGGCAGCCCATAGCGCTCCTTCTCCACGCGGAAGATGACGTGCCGCACGGTGTCAGGGCCCCAGGCGGAAGCTGCGCACCACGCTCTGCAATTCCACGGAGAGGTTGGTCAGCTCGCTCGCCAGCGACGTCATCCGGGACACGGCGGCCGTCTGCTCCTGGATGACCGCCTGGATGGCCTCCGTGGAGCTGGCGTTGTTGCGCGCCACGAGCTTGATCTCCTCGATGGCCTTCACCATCTCCTCGCTGCCCTTGAGCTGTTCGCGGGTGCTGTCGGAGATGAGGTTCACCTTCTCCGCGCCCTTGCGCGCGGTGTCGGTGATGGCCCCCATGGAGCGCATGATGTCGGTGAGGTCCTCGCGGCCCTCCGCCAGCTCCGCGATGCCTTCCTTCATGGCGCTCACGACGGAGGTGGACTGGCCGGAGATGTCGCGCGCCAGGCGGGAGATCTGCTCCGCGGACCGGCCCGCGCTCTCCGCCAGCTTGCGCACCTCGTCCGCGACCACCGCGAAGCCACGGCCGTACTCGCCCGCGCGCGCCGCTTCGATGGTGGCGTTGAGGGCCAGGAGGTTCGTCTGCTGGGCCACCTGGGTGATGGCGTCGACGATCTTGGAGATCTCCTGCGTCTTCTCGCCGAAGGCGAACACCTGCTGGCTGGCGGACTCGATGCGGTTGAAGACCTTCTTCACCTTGTCGCCCGCGAGCCGCGCCGCCTTGGAGCCGTCCTCCGCGCCGCTGCTGGTCTCCGCGGACGTGCGGGCCGCGTCCAGCGCGCTCACCGCCGTGCGCTGGATGCTGCCGGCCATCTCCGTGATGACCTTGGAGGCCTGGGACACGAGCTGCGACTGGGTCTCCGCGCCGCTGGCGATCTTCTCCATCGACGAGCCCACCTCCTCGGTGGACCCGTTGACGTTCTCCGCGGAGCGCTGCAGGTCGATGGCGGTGTCCGCCACGCTCTTGGCGGTGTCCTGAATCTTGCCCACCAGCTCGCGCAGGTTCTCCTGCATGCGGGAGATGGCGCCCGTCAGCTCGTCGATCTCATCGCGCGTGCTGTGGACTTCCGCGGCCACGGGCTTGGACAGGTCGCCCTGGGAGATTTCAAAGGCGGAGCGGCTGAGCACCTTCACGCGCGTCACGCGCGCCAGCAGGGACGGCAGGTACGCCGCGCCGCCGAAGGTGATGAGGATGCCCACGCTCACCCGGATGACGAAGCTCCAGTAGCCCCAGGACGCATCGAACATGCGCTCCGTGCAGAGCAGCCACGTGCCCAGGAGGAGGCCCAGGACGATGTAGCCGGTGGTGATCTTCCGGTGCAGCGACTGCTCGCGGACGACCTTGGGCCCCTCCACGGCGCGCAGCAGGCGCTGCACGGGCTCGCGTCGGGGGGTGAGACCAGAGGAAGGGTCGTCGCGAAGGGGGCGGCGCACGGGGTGCTTTCAGCAGGCGGGGCAGGAAGCAGTCCAGGGGTTTAGCCTTGCTCTTCGGTACGGGTCAATCATCCGACGGGCTCTGCCTGCTTGACCGGGCGAAGTGATCGAATCCGTCGGGAGGGGTCAGGGGCCTCCCCGCGGCGTCACGAATTTTCCACTGTCGCTCTCGCGTGAGCACACCCACGCGGGTCACCCGCTCACCAGAGCGACCACACGCCCGCTCGAACGCTGGCGCGCGCGCGGGGGGAACGGCGAGCAGCAATTCGTAGTCCTCGCCGCCCTGGAGCGCCTCCCTGCGTGCCTGCTCCAGCCCCACCGCCGCGCGCAGGGCGGGCGACACGGGCAACAGGTCCAACTCCAGCGCCACGCCCACCCGGGACGCGGCGCACAGATGACCCAGGTCCTGGGAGAGGCCGTCGGACACGTCCAGGCCGGCGGAGGCGAAGCGCGCGGCGAGCCGGCCCAGGGCGACGCGGGGCTCGGGGCGGCGCTGGCGGCGCACGGCGCTGCCCCGACGGACGCCGGCCGCAAGCTGCTTCAGGCCCAGGCGCGCGTCGCCCAGCGTGCCGGAGACATAGAGCAGGTCCCCGGGCCGGGCGCCCGCGCGGGTGATGGGGGGATGGGACAGCTCGCCGGTGGCGGTGAGGGTGACGGACAGCTCGCGCGCGGAGGTGAAGTTGCCGCCCACGAGCGCGATGCGGTGGGCCTTGGCGAGCGCGGCCATGCCCCGGCCGAGCGCGGACAGCTCCCGCACGGGGAAGTCCTTGGGCAGCGCGAGCGCGCAGACGAACCAGCGGGGCGCAGCGCCCATCGCGGCCAGGTCCGACAGGTTCACCGCGAGCGCCTTGTGCCCGATGTCCGCGGGCGAGAACGTCGCGCGGGTGAAGTGCACGTCCTCCACCACGGCGTCGGTGGTGACGCACAGCGCGCCCTTGGACGGCTCGAGCACGGCGCAATCGTCCCCGGGGCCCACGGGCACGCGGGCGCGCGGGAAGCAGGCGAGGAAGCGTTGGATGAAGTCGAACTCACCGGGCATGGAGCGGCACAGACCACGCCCGCGCCCGGTGACGCAACGCCCGCGCGCCGAACGGACGCGGGGCCCGTGGCGTTGACGCTGTCAGCCCCACGAGGCATAGCCATGGGAGTGCCTCCCACGCCCACGCCCCTGGACCTGCGACGCCGTCTGGTGACGGAGGCGCTGGGCTGCGGGCTGGTGGTGGTGGCGCTGGAGGGCTCGCACCACATCGCCGAGCACCTGGGCGCGAGCGCCACCGAGGGCCGCCTCTTCATGTCCCTGTCGTGCGGCGCGGTGCTGGCGTGCCTTTTGTGGGTGCTGCGGCCGTTGGGCGCGCACCTCAACCCGGCCCTCACCTTCGCCGACGCGTTGGGGGACCGCACGCCCTGGCGCGAGGTGCCGCTGTACGCGCTGGCGCAGCTGGGCGGCAGCCTGCTGGGGCGCCTCATCGCGCATGGCATGAGCCACGAACCGCTGCTGCTCACCGCGCGTCCGCCCTCGGCCGACGGCGCCCGGTTCCTCACGGAGATGGTGGCGACGTTCGGCCTGCTGGTGGTGGTGCGCGGCTGCGTGCGCACGCGTCCGTCCGCCACGCCCCTGGCCATCGCGGCCTATGTCGCCGCCACGGTGTGGTTCACCGACTCGCGCTCGCTGGCCAACCCGGCGCTGGTGCTGGCCCGCGCCGCCAGCGCCCACGTGGGCGTGATGAGCCCGCTGGAAGTGGAGTCCTTCGTCGCCGCGCAGCTGCTGGGCGCGGCGCTGGCGGTGTTCCTGTTCCGCTGGCTGCTCGGGAGCACGCCCCGTCCCGCCCCCCCGTCCGCCCCGTTGGAGAC
>NZ_RAWA01000316.1 GCF_003611675.1 Corallococcus sp. CA053C | reverse complement strand
GCCCCGGGGGAGCGGCGAGCCGTACCGCGCACCGTCGCCGGCCGATGCGCCGGACGATGCGCCGCAGGATTTGCCGCAGCGCCGGGGCCGCCGCTTCGCCGTGAAGCTGGAGCTGGAGTTCCGCACGGAGCTGGACTTCGTGCGGGAGCACGCGCTGAACATCTCCAACGGCGGCCTCTTCGTGCGCACGGCGCACCGGCCGCCGCAGGACAGCGTCGTCACGGTGGACGTGAAGCTGCCCAACGGCCAGCGGCTGCAGGGCGAGGCGCTGGTGGTGCACGTGGTGGACGCGCCCTACACGGGCGGTGTGGGGCTGGCCTTCCTGAGCGACGACGCCACCTTCGCGGGGACGCTGGACGGCTACCTGGCGAGCCTGGTCGGGGACAAGGCGTGACACAGGAGGGGGGCCCGGAGGAGCCATGGCCGCGCGACCGCGGCCGCTTCCTGCTGCTGTCGCGATTGGGGCGAGGCGGCAACGCGGAGGTGTTCCGCGCGCGGATGCTGCAGGGGCCGCTGGCGGGCGAGGAGGTGGCGCTCAAGCGCGTGCGGCCGGAGCGCGCGAGGGACGCGGAGGCGCGCGAACAATTGCTGCACGAGGCGGAGCTCGCGCGGTGCCTGGACCATCCGCACATCGTGGGCTTCCGCGAGTACGGCGAGCAGGCGGACGGGCCCTACCTCGCGCTGGAGCTGGTGGACGGCACCGACCTGGGCCGGGTGCTGACGCAGTGCCGGCGACGGCGCATCGAGCTGCCCATCGACATCTCGGTGATGATGGTGCGCCACGTGCTGGAGGCGCTGGCGCATGCGCACGCGGCCACCAACTCCAAGGGCCGGCCGCTGGCGGTGGTGCACTGTGACGTGTCGCCGCACAACGTGCTGCTGTCGCGCGGCGGCGAGGTGAAGCTGGCGGACTTCGGCGTGGCCCGCTCGCGCGCGGGTGCGGCGGTGGACTGGCGGCGCCTGGGCAAGCAGCACTACCGGTCGCCGGAGCTGCTCGCGGGCGAGGTGTCCGTGGCGGTGGACCTGTGGGCGGCGGCGGTGCTGCTGTACGAGCTGCTGTCGCTGGAGTCGCCCTTTCCGGAAGGCACCGCCGAGGCGGTGGAGGCCTCCATCCGGAGCGGGCGGGTGACGCCCGTTCGGATGGTGGCGCCGGAGGTGTCGGATCCGCTGGCGCTGGTGTTGGACCGGGCGCTCGCGCCGCGTCCCGCGCAGCGCTTCTCCTCCGCGGAGCAGTTCGCCCGGGCGCTCGCGGCGCTGAGCGACGACCGGGTCGCGACCCCGCTCGCGGTGGCGGCGGTGGTGCGCGGGCTGATGGGCGCGGAGCCGGGCTGACGGCGGGCGTCGCCCCCCGCCTGTTCGTCCCGCGTCACGCCACCTGTTGTCCCGAGGGGACGACGAGGCCCGCGTCGCCTTCCACCACGAGCCGGCTGCGGCCACCGCCCTGCTTCACCACGCGCACCTGCACGCCGATGCGCTCAGCCAGCCCGCTGACGTGGGAGATGATGCCCACCTGGCGGCCGGTGGCCTGGAGCGCGTCGAGCGTGGCGAGCGCCACCTCCAGCGTCTCCGGATCCAACGTGCCGAAGCCCTCGTCGATGAAGAGGGTCTCCACCTGCGTCGTCTCCGACGACAGCGAGGCCAGGCCCAGCGCGAGTGCCAGCGACACGAGGAAGCTCTCGCCGCCGGAGAGGCTGGCCACGCTGCGGACCTCGTCGCCCATGTCGCCGTCCACCACCTGGAGGTCCAGGTCATGGCCGGGCACGCGCTCCAGGCGGTAGCGGCGCGCCAGTTCGCGCAGGTGCGCGTTGGCGTGCAGCAGCAGCGCGTCCAGCGTGAGGCTCTGGGCGAAGACCTTGAACTTCTTGCCGTCGTGCGAACCGATGAGGTCGCTCAGCGACTTCCACACCTCCGCCTCGCCCTGGCGGACCTCCAGGGCCCGGGCCTCCGCGCCGTGTCGCGCGCGGGCCACGTCATCGCCCTCCAGCCGGGCGCGCAGCGTGGCCTCGGCGCCGCGGCGGGCCTCGACGTCCGCGCGCAGCGTCTCGCAGGTAGGGGCGACGTCCGGTTCGGCCAGCGTGGGGAGGCCCGAGGACTCGTGGCGGATCCGACGCTCGCGACGCTCCTCCAGCACGGCGCGGGCCTGGGCCACGGACTCGCGCAGGGCGTTGAGCGAGCGGGCTTCGGCGTCGCACCAGGCGGCGTCGCGCGACAGCAGGGCCTTCAGCGCCTCCAGCGTGGTGCCGTGTCCGGCGAGGCGCTCGGTGAGGTGCGCCTGGGCGGCGTCGAGCGCACGGACGGCTTCGGCGCGCAGGCGCACCGCGTCCTCCGCGCGCGCGGTGGCCACCTTCTCCTCCTGCTGGAGGGCCTCGGCGGCCTCGCGTGCGCGCTCGTACGTGTCCACCGCCGCGTCGAGCCGCGCCTGCACCTCCGCGCGCACCTCCTGCGTGGGGCGTCCCTGGAGGAGCCGCGCGCGGGCGCGTGACGCCTCCTGGAAGGCGGCGTCCTTGAGGCTCGCGCGACCGGCCGCGGTCTCCGCGTCCTCGTGACGGGACTGGAGGCGGTCCTCTTCCAGGGCACGGCGGCGCTGCTCGTCTTCCAGGCGCTTCTGCGCGGCTTCGAGCTCCGCGATGCGCTCGCGCCACTTGGTCACCCGCTCCAGACACCTGCTCTGGAAGCGCGCGGGATCCGCGGCGAGCTTGTCTTCCCACGCGACCTCGCTGGCGAAGGGCGGGGAGACTTCCGCGAGCGCGCGCTGCCGCGCCTCGTGAGCGGCTTCGCGACGCAGGAGCGCTTCGCGGTGGGCCTGCACCGCGCGGGCGAGCGCGTCCTCGGCCTTGCGCAGGGCTTCGGCCGCGCCTTCGCGCCGAGCGCGCCGGGTCTCCAGCAGGGCCCGTGCTTCGCGTGCGGCGGTGGCCCGGACCTCGGCGGAGGCCTCTTCCTCACGCAGGGTCGCGAGCCGGACGCGCACGTCTTCCTGCGCGGCCTTCGCCCAGGCCTGCGCGGCGGAAGACTCCGCGTCCTCGGGAGGCAATGCGTTCTTGGAAGACAGCGCGTCCTCGACCGGCAGCGCGTCCTTCAAAGGCAACGCGTCCTCGGCCGACAGCGCGCCCATCAAAGGCAACGCGTTCTTGGAAGGCAGCACGTCCTCGACCGACAGCGCGCCGTCCGTTCCCCCGGAGCCTGCTTCCGATGCTCCCTGCCCCTTCACCCGACGCGACGGCTTCGGGCCCGACGCAGGCTGCTGATCAGCACCGGGAAGCACCGTCTGGAGCCACCGCTCACGCGCCGCGCGCCAGGACTCCTGGTGTCCCTTCCTCCTGCGGGCCGCCGTGTCGCGGCGCCCTTCCGCCTGCGTCGCGGCCGTGCCCGCCGTGGCCTGCCGCACGCTCGCCGCGCCTTCCTGCTTCGCCACGGCATCCCGCGCCGACTCCAGCTCCACCACCCGCGCCGCGGCCTCCGCGACCAGTCCCTCCAGCGCCGCACCCTCCCTGGCATACGGATGCTCGAGCGCACCGCACAGCGGACACGCCTCGCCCTCCTGCAACGTGGCCCGGTGCGAGGCCAGCCCCTGCGTCGCCTCCGCGCGCGACTGCGCACGGCGTGCCTCCTGGAGCATCGCCTCCTGCATCGCGCGGCGCGCCGCCGCATCCTTCGCCTCTTCCGCCGCGCGCGCGGACACCTCGCGGTGCGCCTTCACCTCCGCGTCCGCTTCGCCCTCCACCGCGCCTTCCGTCCGCGCGCCCTCGCCCGCGAGCGTCAGCGCGCCCAGCGCGTCCTGCCTTGCCAGCAGGGCCTCTCGCAGCGCCCGCCGTGCCGCGCCGTCGTCCTCGCCCAGCGCCGCCTCCGCGTGGGTGGCCAGCGCCAGCGCCTGGGCCTCGGTCTCGACCGCGCCCTGGTGCTCCTCGCGGCGCGCCTGGGCCTCGCTCCCCAGCCGGTCCACGTCCTTGCCCAGCCGGTCCGCGTCCGCGCCCGCGCCCTGCTCCTCCTTCAACGCGACCGCGTAGCGCTCCAGTTCGCGCTGCCAGCGGGGCCACTCCGTGGCCAGCGGCTCCCAGCTCACATGCGACGCGCGCCACGCCTGGGCCGCGTCCACCAGCCCCTGCGCCTTCGCCTCCGCCGCCTGCGCCAGCGCCAGCGCCTCGCGCGCCGAGTCCTCCGCCGCCCGCGCCTGCTTCGCCAGCTCCGCCGTCTCGCGGGCCTCGCGCTCCGCCTCCGCGCGCCGCGTGTCCAGCTTCGCCGCTTCCTCCAGCGCCGGACGTACCGCGGCCTCCGCGTCCTGCGCCGCCGCCCGCGCCACCTCCGCCTGCATCCGCTCCTGGCGCTGCGCCGCCGCCGCCGCGAGCGCCGCAGCCGCCTGCGCGGCCCGCTGGACCTGTTCGGCCTCCGCGCTCGCACAGCGCTGCTCCGCCGTCTCCACCGCCGACACGACCGCGCGGAAGCCCTCCGCCGCGCGCACCGACTCCAGCAGGGCCTCACGGGGCGCCGCCTCCTCCCGCTCCGCCACCGTCCGCGTCAGCGCCGCTTCCGCCTCCTGCTCGCGCCCCACGAACTCCGCGCGCTGCGCGTACCAGGACCGCGCCGCTTCCGCCTCGCGCAGCCGCGCCTCCTCCCGCACGCGCGCGGCCTCCTCCCCGCCCCACTGGAGGCGCACGCCCTCGCGGTCCGCGTCCGACAGCAACGCGATGGCGGCGAGCCCATGCGACAGTCGCTTCACCTCCTCCTGCTCCCGCGAGTTCTTCTCGTGCGCCGCGACCGACAGCCGGCTGTACACCTCCGTGCCCGTCATCCGCTCCAGCAGCTCCGCGCGCTCGCTCGCATCCGCGCGCAGGAACGCCGCGAACTCCCCCTGCGCCAGCAGCGCCGAGCGGCGGAACTGGTCGAACGACAACCCCAGCCGCTCTTGAATCGCCTGGAGCACCTCGCCCTTGGTGCGGCCGTGCACCTGCCCGGAGACCACGTCCGTCAGGCTCAGTTCCTGCGGCCGGAAGCGCCCCTCCGCGCGCTCACGCGCCCGCCACACGTTCCAGCGGGCCCGGTAGCGCCGGCCGTCCTTGCCCAGGAAGTCCACCTCCGCGTGGCCCTTGCCCGCCCCGCGCCGGAGCATGCCGCGCACGTCGTAGGCGGACAGCCGCGCCTCCTCGTCCTCGTCCGCGCGGCCCACCAGCACCTTGCTGGGCCCGCCCAACCGGGGCGTGCGGTCGAACAGCGCCAGGCACAGCGCATCCAGCAGCGTGCTCTTGCCCGCGCCCGTCGCGCCGGAGATGGCGAACAGCCCCAGCCGGTCCAACGGCGCGCGGTCCAGCTCCAGCGCGAAGTCCCCCGCGAAGCTCGTCAGGTTGCTGCCGCGAATGGCGAGGATCTTCACGACGCGTCCTCCTGCACCTGCGTGAGCAACGCGTGGAACGACTCCAGCAACACCGGAGACGGCGGTTCCTTGAAGTCCCGCGCGTACCGGGCGAGGAACACGTCCTCCGGCGTGCGCTCGCGCAGCGACAGCCCCGGCCGCACGTCCGCCAGCGCCCCGCCCGTCCCCGTGTAGAAGGGCGTCAGCTTCACGAGCCGCGCCGCGCGCCCCTCCAGCGCCTTCTCCACCTTGTGGCGCAACGCCGGCTCCGGCCGGGGCAGCGACACGCAGACCTCCAGGTACGGCCGCATCGACTCCGGCATCCCCGCCTCGCACGCGGGCAGCGCCGCGAGCAGTTCCAGCACGTCCGCGAGCGACACCGCGTCCCGGGCCGGCACGCGCACCATGTCCGTTGTGCGAGGCACCGTCAGCGGGCGCACCTGGGTGAGCGCTCCGTCCTCGATATCCACCAGCAGCACCTGGTGCCGGTAGTGCGCCTCCGACAGCGACAGCGGCAGGGGCGAGCCGCTGTAGCGCACGCCCTCGCGGCCGCCCACGCGCTGCGCCTTGTGCAGGTGCCCCAGCGCCGCGTAGGTGACGTCCTCCGGGAACAGGTCCACCGGCAGCGCGTGCTGGTTGCCGCCCAAGATCTTCCGCTCGCTCAGCTCCGACAGCTCCGAGCCCGTCATGTAGCAATGGCCCATCGTCACGAGCCCATGCCCGGAGCGCCGCCGCCTGCGCGCCGCGTCCAGCACCTCCGCGTACACGGAGCGCACGCCCTCCACCAGCCGGTCCACCGTCGCCTCCGCCACCGGCGGCAGGTCCGAGGGCCGCAGGTACGGCACCGCCGCCACCCACGCGCCCACCTTGCCGCGAGCGTCGTGCACCGGCACCACCAGTCGCTCCAGCTCCAGCGCGCCCTGGTGGCGCGGCAGCCCGCCCACCACGCGCACGCCCAGCGCGGTGAACAGCGGATCCGGCGCATCCAGCCGCGCCGCGGAGTCGTGGTTGCCGCCCACCACCACCACGTCCAGCTTCGGCAGCGTGCGCCGAGCGCGCGCGACGAAGTGGTACCAGGCCGCCTGCGCCTCCGCGCTGGGGTTGGCCGTGTCGAAGATGTCTCCGGCCACCAGGAGCGCATCCACCTCCTGCGACTCCAGCGTGTCCAGCAGCCACGTCAGGAACGCGGCGTGCTCCGCTTCGCGCGAGACGTCATACAGCGTGTGGCCCAGGTGCCAGTCCGACGTGTGCAGCAGGCGCATCCGGCGTTCACCCTCCCTCATGGCCCGGCCGCGGGCGCCAGCGGGGCAGACTCCCCCGGTGGACGTCCCGACTCCAAGCGGCGAGCCCCCGCTCCCTTACCTGCCCCCTCTGACATTGTCGAAAAAGGGCGTCATTCCGCGCGCTTGCGTCCGTGGCCCTCCCAACGCGTCCTCCCCTTCCAGGCACACGCGCCACGGCGCTTCCCACCGTGCACCGGGACGACCCGCGAGGACGTGCCCGGACCGCGCGAGTCCTCCGCGCGCCGCATCGCACCGTGCGTGCACCGCCAACGCGGTGCGTGCGCATCCATCACGTCCTGCCGCGCGAAAGCCCCGGGCGGAAGAAATGCAGGCACGCGGGATTCCCCGCGCGTTCCACACGCGCGGATTCCTTCCACCTGTTCGCGTCCTGGCACTGCAAGCCTGCCCGGCACGCGACGGTGCACACGCGTTCGGATTGGTGGTCCGCGCGCCGCGCGCCAGTGCACAATGCGCCGCCATGCTTCCCGGTGTCTCGTCTCCGCTCGGCATCCTCGCGTCCCTGCTCGTCCTGGGCGCCCTGGTCCTCCTCACGCTGTTCCAGCTCAAGCGTCGGCAGCGCTCCGCGTGGGAGGCGTTCGCGAAGGCGAACGGACTCATCTGCGCGGAGAAGCGCCTGGAGGTGCAGGGGCGCTACCAGGGGCGACCGCTGCTGCTCGCTACGGGGAAGCGGGGCGCGGGCGGCAAGAAGCGCCACACCGTCACCGTGCTGCGGCTGGACCTGGAAGGCGCGCTGCCCCCGGACCTGCTCCTGGAGCACGAGCGCCCCGAGGACAAGGTCCCCGGCGCCGCCACCCCGCGCGACGAGGTGCTGGGCGACGCGGAGCTGGACGCGGCCTTCCAGGTGGAGAACCTGGCCCCGGAGGCGCGCCCGGTGTTGTTGGATCCCGACGTGCGCAAGCGCCTGTTGGGCCTGCGCGGCCACCGCCGCGTCAGCATCAAGGGCGGCTGGCTCCAGGTGGAGCAGCGCGGGGTCCCCGCGAGCGCCGGAGCGCTGGAGGCTTTGATCCGCGCGCCCCACGAGCTGGCCCGCACCGTCACCGCGATGGCGCCCGCCCTGCCCGCGTCCCATGCGCTGGACGCCGCGCTGCACGCGGACACATCGCAGGAAGAGGAGCTGCCCGGCTCCGAGCACGCCTGAGCACCCCAAGCACTACGCCACAAGCTCGGAGCACGAAGCCACAGGCTCGGAGCGTGGAGCTCGGAGCCCGGAAGCCTCAGCCCGCGAGCGCTGCCACGTACTGCTCGCGCACGCGCGTGGCCAGCTCCGCCGAGTCCGGCCCGAAGCTCTCCGGCGGCAGTGCGGGCAGCACTTGCACGATGACGTTCGCGCGCGGGCTCATCCACGGCCCATCCCCGTCCACCAGCTCGCGCGTGCCGCGCACCAGCACGGGCACCACCGGCACGTGCTCCTCCAGCGCCAGCTGGAACGCACCGCGCTTGAACGGCAGCAGCTCCCCGGGCGAATAGGTGCCCTCGGGGAAGATGAGCACCGGGATGCCCCGGCGCAGCCAGCGGCGGCACGGGCCCAGCAACTGCTCCATCGACTTCGAGCTGCCGCGCACGATGGGCACGTACCCCAGCAGCGTCATCATCCAGCCCACCAGCGGCGTGCGGAACAGCGACGCCTTCGCCACGAACTTGTACGGCGTGAACAGCCCCATCACCGCGAGGATGTCCGCGAAGGACTGGTGGTTGACGACGTAGACGCACGGGCCCCTGGGCAGCAGCTCCCGCCCCTCCACGCGCACGCGCCAGCCGGGCGAGGCGTGCAGCCACAGCCCGTAGCACCACCGGCACACCAGCACGTGCAGCCATTGCCGGTCGGGGTCCAGCGGATACGCCACCACGAACAACACCGCGCCCAGCGTGAAGAGCACGGGCGCGGTGACCAGGAACAGCAGGAAGAACCACAGCGAAACGACGTAGCGCATGGAAGGCGGGGACGTCAGCGCGCCGCCGGAGGCGTCATGTTCATGGCGAAGTTCATCGCGTAGTTGACCTCCAGGCCGCCGTCCACGACCAGCGTCTGGCCGTTCACGTACGCGGAGCCTTCCGAACACAGCCATTCAATGGGGCGCGCAATCTCATCCACGCTGGCCACGTGGCCCACCGGCACCTGCTCCTTCACCTTCTCCTCCAGGCCCGCCCACGCGTCGCCCATGTAGAAGCGGCTGGAGTCCGTGTCGATGTAGCCCGGGTTGACCGCGTTGACGCGGATGCCAGTGCCGGTCAGCTCCGCGGCCAGGTACTTCACCATGATCTCCATGGCGCCCTTCATCGCGCCCAGGAGGCCATGGAACGGCAGCGGCATGCGCGAGTCCATGCCGGACACCGCCACGATGCGCCCCTTGCGCCCGTCCATCAGCGGCACCGCGCGCTGCGCGCCCAGCAGGAAGCTCTTCACCGTCACGTTGAAGGTCTTGTCCATCTGGTGCAGCTTCGTCTGCATCAGCGGCGTGAAGACAGTCGAGGCCGCGTTGGCGACGAACACGTCCAGGCCCTTGAACTCCTCCTGGATGACGTCGAACACGCCGTGCAGGCTCGCGGGCTCCAGCTGATCCGCCATCACGATGCGACAGCGGCGGCCCAGCGCTTCCACCTCCTTCGCCAGCGTCGCCGCGGCTTCCGCGTCACGACGGTAGGTGGAGACGATGTCGTAGCCGGCACGGGCCAGCCTCAGGGAGACCGCGCGGCCCACGCCACGCGAACCCCCGGTGATGAGCGCCACGGGAGGAGTCGTCATGGACCGAAGGGATACCATGTTCCCCCGCCCCTGGCGCATGCCCGGCCGCCTGCCCGGCCTCCCACGGGCGCCCCTCCGGGACAGGCAGGACGTCGTGCCCGCATCATTCCCCTGCAATGCGCTTGCAGGACCGCCAGATTAACGCCTTAAGGTCCCCGGTCGAACCGGAGGAGACACCGCATGGACGCGCAGGGAGTGCACATCGAAACCCATCCCCGGGAGGGCGAACCGGTGTTCAGCGCGGGGCGCCCGGACCCCTGCGCCATGGTCCTCTTCGGCGCCACGGGCGACCTCGCCGAGCGCAAACTATTCCCTGCCCTCTTCGAGCTCGCCCGCTCCGGCCTGCTCCCGGAGCACTTCGCCATCGTCGCCTTCAGCCGCTCCAAGCTGGACGACGCGGGCTTCCGCGCGCACGTGAAGGAAGGGCTGCAGAAGTTCGCCCGCACGCAGCCCGTGGACGAAGCGACGTGGAAGCGCTTCGAGCAGCAGATCGAATGCGTCTCCGGCGGCTACGACGACCCGGAGAGCTTCAAGCGCCTGAGCGCCAAACTCCAGGACGTCTCGAAGCGCCATGGGACGGAAGGCAACCAGCTCTATTACATGGCCACGCCCGCCTCCACGTTCCCGCAGATCCTCCAAAGCCTGTCCGGCGCGGGGCTGCTCAAGCGTGAGGAGCAGCCCGGGGAGAAGCCCTGGCATCGGCTCATCATCGAGAAGCCCTTCGGCCACGACCTGGAGAGCGCGCGCGCGCTCAACAAGGAGCTGGGCGCGGTGCTGGATGAGAAGCAGATCTTCCGCATCGACCACTACCTGGGCAAGGAGACGGTGCAGAACATCCTCGTCTTCCGCTTCGCCAACGCCATCTTCGAACCGCTGTGGAACCGCCAGCACATCGACCACGTCGAAATCACCGCGGCGGAGACCATTGGCGTGGAGGGCCGCGGCGGCTTCTACGACGAGACGGGCGTGCTGCGCGACATGGTGCAGAACCACCTGCTCCAGGTGCTGGCCCTGTGCGCCATGGAGCCGCCGGTGTCCTTCGGCGCGGAGGACATCCGCGATGAGAAGAACAAGGTCTTCCGCGCGCTGCGCCCGGTGGACGGCCACGACGTGCCCGACCACGTCGTCGTGGGCCAGTACGAGGGCTACCAGGACGAGAAGGGCGTGAAGAAGGGTTCACGCACGCCCACGTACGTCGCGATGAAGATGAACGTGGACTCGTGGCGCTGGCAGGGCGTGCCCTTCTACCTGCGCGCGGGCAAGCACCTGAAGCGGCGCATGACGGAGGTGTCCATCCACTTCAAGTCGGTGCCCATCGGCCTGTTCAGCGGCGGCGGCGCCACGTGCCAGCGGTTGCAGCCCAACGTGCTCACGCTGCGCATCCAGCCGCACGAAGGCATCGCGCTGTCGTTCGAATCCAAGGTGCCCGGCGAGGACGTCAACATCGGCGGCGTCACCATGGACATGGACTACGCGGAGAGCTTCAAGAAGCCCGTGCCGGAGGCGTACGAGCGGCTGCTCCTGGACTGCATGCGCGGCAACGCCACCCTCTTCGCGCGCCAGGACAGCGTGGAGCAGGCGTGGGGCTACATCACGCCCATCCTGCGCGCGCTGGAGACCGAAGCGGGCGGGAAGCTGCACACCTACGAGAAGGGCAGCACCGGCCCGCAGGCCGCGGACGCGCTGCCCGCGAAGAACGGCCGCCGGTGGTCCCGGCTATGACAAAGCCCGGCCTGAAGCCTCTCATCGTCCCCTCGGACAAGCTGGCCCTGGAGGCCTCCGACTGGCTGGCGCGCGAGCTCCAGAAGGCGCTCGCGACGAAGCAGCGGGTGAGCCTGGCCTTGTCGGGTGGCAACACGCCGCGCCCCGCGTACCGCGCGCTCGCGGAGCACACGCTCCCGTGGGAGCGGGTGGACGTGTACTTCGTGGACGAGCGCTTCGTGCCGCCCGACCACTCGGACAGCAACTACCGGCTGGTGAAGGAGTCGTTCCTCACGCCGCTGAAGCTCGCGGACTCGCAGGTGTTCCGCATGCAGGGCGAGCGCGAGGACCGCGACGCCGCCGCGCGTGACTACGAGAAGACGCTGCCGGGGCGGCTGGACGTGGTGCTCATCGGCGTGGGCGAGGACGGCCACACCGCGAGCCTCATGCCCGGCCACCCTGCCCTCCAGGAGCGCGCGCGGCGGGTGCTCGCGGTGGAGCAGAGCGCCAAGCCGCCGCCGTGGCGGATGACGCTGACGTTGCCCGTGCTCACGGGCGCGGGGGCGGTGCTGGGGCTGGTGGC
>NZ_RAWA01000315.1 GCF_003611675.1 Corallococcus sp. CA053C | reverse complement strand
GGTTTCCATCGTCGCGATGTCCACGGCGGGCGCGGACTCCAGGTTCGAGTCGACGTCGACCGAGACCTCCGCTCCCTCCTCGGCTTCCAGCTCCACCGGGTCCGCGTCGCTGAAGCCCTGCTGGATGTGGACCTCTCCGTCGCCGGCGGCGCGCTTCTTCTCCTCGGCGGCCTTGTCGGCCTTGGCCTTGTCCTCGAGCCGCTTGGACTCGTTGGCGGCGCGCGAGTTGTCGTCCGGCGTCATCCTCGCCGTGTAGCCGGCGTACTCCTTCGCGGAGACGCCGTGCTTCTCCATGACCTTGGCCGCCTCCTGCTGCTGATCCCGGATGGCCTGGCCGCGCTCCGCGTTGCTCATCTCCGACGGCTTCCGGTTGCCGTACGCCGCGTCCACCTTCGCCTGGGCCGCGGACTCGTCACGGCGGATGGCCGCCACCTTCTCCGGCGACAGGCCTTCCTCTTCCGCGAGGACGGGGGGCGCCAGGACGAGCGACGCGGCAGCGAGGAACAGCGGGAGGCGGGTGGTCATGGGGAGGCTCCTCAAAGTCGCGCCCATCATAGGCATGGAGCCCGAGGGGACGCATGGGTGAGCGTCTGCTGGCGGGTGCTTCTGTTCCGTCTTCCAGGTCAGCCGCCCTGACACCGCGCACAGCCGTCGCCCGCGCCCGCGCACTGCTCCCTGGCGCTCGCGCAGCGCGGTGGCAGGTCGTCGCGGTCCGCGTTCCGGTCCACGAGGCCACAGAGCTGCTCCGCCGTGGCGCAGGTCTTCGCGGAGACGTCGCACTGTTCCGCGCAGTCCAGGTCGTCTTCCTGCTCGCGGGCCCGGAGTTCTTCGAGGCGCGCCGCGGCGCCGTCGATGGCCGCGTCGTCGTCCCCGGCCACCCGGGCGTCCACGTGCTTCGCACAGCCCGTCAGCCCGATTCCCACGACGAGGATGGCCCACCATGACCCGGTTGCCCGCATGCCCTACCCATATCGCGTCCGCTCCGGGCTCCGTCCAGTCACCCTGACGCACGGGAAGGGCCCGCCAACGGTTCCTGGGCCCTGGGGGCGGGGAAGGAGGGATGCTTCGGCCCTGCTCGCTCTAGCGACGCTCCGGGGAGCGCATGCGGCGTTCGGGCCTGGGGTCCGGTTCGGGCGGCCGGGTCCAGTACAGCCAGGCCGTCAGTGCCAGGAGCGCCGCCACGGCCAGGCGACGCAGCCACTCCTCGCGGGCCCGTCCCGGGGAGTCCGCGTCCGCCTGCGCGGCCTGCGCGAGCGCGGTCTCCACCTGGGGACCCAGCTCCTGCAACCGCCGACACACCTGGGCCACGGGGGCGAGCGCCACCGGCACGGGGGCGGTGTCCTTGTCCATGGCCATGGACAGCATGCGCTCCCAGGCGGTGGCCTCCTCCGCTTCCTCGGGGGCCCTCGCGGGCTGGCCCACGTGCCGGGTCAGCGCGATGGCGGAGCGCAGCAGGAGCACCGAGAAGGCGTTGGTGGAGATTCCGTACCAGGTCGCGCACTCCGCGAGCGGACGGCGCTCCACGAGACGGCGGATCAGCACGGCGGCCATGCGCGGCTCCAGCGCGCGGAGGGCCGCGCCGAGGGCCTCGGTGGAAAGGCGGGAGGCATCAGGAACAGAGGCGGTCACGCGGTCGTCATTCTGCGGCATCCGCCGGAGGTTTTCGCGGTCCATGGCGGGCGATGGCGGACTGCCAGGGCTCCGGGCAGCGGTTGAGCGGTCCTCGGTACGTAGTGGACGCAGGCCCTCGTGGGGAGGTCCGGGCCCTGGGGCTGGGACCGGCTCCACCGCGTGTCCGGGCCTCTGGTCGATTTCTTGAGGCGGACCGCCATGCCCCTACACTGTTCAACCATGTTGCAACGTGTGGCACTGCTGCTGCTCCTGCTCGCGTCGTCGCGGGCGTTCGCCGTGGAGACGATGCGCATTGCCATGGACGACCCCGGTGACGAGGTCCGTGTGAGCGGGCGCGGCCTGGGCTTCGGGCCCGATGCCGAGGACGGGACCTTCGTTCCCATCGGCGCGGGACAGGCCATCGTGCGCCGCCGGGGCGGCCGGCTGGAGATCAACGGGGCTCCGGCGGTCGGGGAGGCCGTGCGCTTCCGCGGGGGGATGGAGTCCTTCGACGCGGGCGGGCCCGGCAACGAGCCCCTCAAGGCCGGCAGCTCGCAGGTGCGCGGCGACGTCGTCGTCCGGCTCTACCGCGACAGCCTCCAGCTCATCAACGTCATCCCCCTGGAGGACTACCTCGCCGCGGTGCTCGGCAGCGAGATGCCGGTGTCCTTCCCCCTGGAGGCCCTCAAGGCCCAGGCCGTCGCCGCCCGGACCTACGCCTTGCAGAAGAAGCTGGACTCCTACGGCGCCGCCTTCCACATGGGCAGCAGCGTGCTCCATCAGGTGTACGGCGGCGTCAACCGCGAGGACGCCAAGACGCGCGCCGCCGTCGAGGCCACTCGCGGCGAGGTGCTGACGTACGACCTGGCTCCCATCGAGGCCTACTTCCATGCCTCCTGCGGCGGCCACACCGAGTCCGGCCAGGACGCCCTCCAGCGGAACCTGCCGTACCTCAAGCCCGTGGACTGCCCCTGCGGCAAGCTGCCCGCGAGCCGCTGGTCGGCGACCCTCTCCGAGGGCGAGCTGCGCAAGGCCTTGAAGTCCTCCCCGGACGGCATGCGTGTCTCCGGCCGCACGCCCACGCACCGGGTCACCCGCGTGACGCTCTCCGATGGCACCCTGGTGGACGGGGTGCAGTTCCGCCGCAAGCTGGGCTACACGCGGCTCAAGAGCCTGGACTTCGACGTGACGTCCTCCAGCAAGGGCTACGTGTTCACCGGGCGCGGCTTCGGCCACGGCGCCGGGCTGTGCCAGTGGGGCGCCAAGGCCTTCGCCGACCAGGGCAAGACGTACCGGGAGATCCTCTCCCACTACTACCCGGGTGCCGAGTTCCAGCAGCTCTACTGACACCCGGCCTCCCATCCCGGACGGTTCCGCGAGGGCGCGGGGACTGCTACAAGCGCTGCCCCCGTGTCGTCCCTCCTCTCCGACTACGATTTCGAGCTCCCCGAGGCGCAGATCGCCCAGGCCCCGCTGCCCCACCGGGATGCGTCGCGCCTGATGGTCGTCAGCCGCGCCACCGGCGCCTGGAGCCACCAGCGCTTCACCGACCTGGGTGACCTGCTGCGCGAGGGCGACCTGCTCGTCCTCAACGACGCGCGCGTCATCCCCGCCCGCCTGCTGGGCCAGAAGGCCGGCACCGGCGGCCGCGTCGAGCTGCTGGTGGTCCGTCCCGCCGCCACCGCCACGCTGACGTCCGCCGCGCTCGGTGGCGCGCCGGAGTCGCTCGAGTGGATCTGCCTGGGGCAGGCGTCCAAGGGCCTCAAGCCCGGCCAGTCCGTCACCTTCGCCGGTGGCCTGTCCGCGGAGGTGCTGGAGGCCCTGGGCGGAGGCGAGTACCGGGTGCGCTTCCACGCGGCCCCGGGCGCCTCGCTCGCCTCGCTGCTGGACGCGGCCGGACGGCTGCCGCTGCCGCCCTACATCACCCGCGAGCCCGCAGCCGCGGACGCCGAGCGCTACCAGACCGTGTACGCCCGCGCGTCGGGCGCCGTGGCCGCGCCCACCGCCGGGCTGCACTTCACCGACGCCGTGTTCTCAAGCCTCGCGGCGCGGGGCATCTCCCGCGTGGAGGTGACGCTCGACGTGGGGCCCGGCACCTTCCTCCCCGTGCGCGAGGAGGTGCTGGACAAGCACCACATGCACCCGGAGCGCTTCACCGTGCCGGAGGCCACCGCCGCCGCCGTGAACGCCGCGAAGGCCGAAGGGCGCCGCGTGGTCGCCGTGGGCACCACCGTGGTGCGCACGCTGGAGTCCGCCACCGACCCCCAGACAGGCCGGCTGCGCCCCGGCCCCGGCGAGACGGCGATGTTCATCCGCCCCGGCTATGTCTTCCGCCAGGTGGACGTGCTCCTCACGAACTTCCACCTCCCGCGCTCCACGCTGGTGATGCTGGTGAGCGCGCTCCTGGGCCGTGAGCGCACGCTCGCCGCGTACCAGGAGGCCGTGCGCGCGGGCTACCGGTTCTTCAGTTACGGCGATGCCATGTTGGTGAAGGAGTGAGTGCCGTGGTGGACGAGCAACGCGATGAGCAGCGCAAGGAGAAGGGCGATACCCGCGTGCCCCCGGGGCTGGTGCGCTTCGAGCTGCTGCACGAGGACACCGGCACCAAGGCGCGCCGCGGCCGGCTGCACACACCCCACGGCCCCATCGAGACGCCCATCTTCATGCCCGTGGGCACCGTGGGCAGCGTCAAGGGCGTGGGCCCCGACGACCTCTTCAACCTGGATGCGCAGATCATCCTGGGCAACACCTACCACCTGATGCTCCGCCCCGGAGAGCCGCTCATCAGCGAGATGGGCGGCCTGCACCGCTTCATCTCCTGGGACCGCCCCATGCTCACCGACAGCGGCGGCTTCCAGGTGTTCAGCCTGTCGGAGAAGCGGAAGATCACGGAAGAAGGAGCCGCGTTCCAGTCACACCTGGACGGCTCCCGGCACTCGCTGTCCCCGGAGCGCTCCATCGCCATCCAGGAGACGCTGGGCGCGGACGTCATCATGGCGTTCGACGAGTGCCCCCCGTCCACCGAGGACCGGCCCTACCTGGAGAAGTCCCTGGCCCGCACCACGCGCTGGCTGCACCGGTGCGTGAAGGCCTGGAGCCGCGAGCGCTCGTCGCTGTTCGGCATCGTCCAGGGCGGCCTGCACGAGGACCTGCGCAAGCGCCACGCGGAGGAGATCTGCGCGGTGGACCTGCCCGGCTACGCGCTCGGCGGCTACTCCGTGGGCGAGGCCCCGGAGGCGATGCACGCGGGGGTGGCCTACTCCGCGCCGCTCCTGCCCCGGGACCGCCCGCGCTACCTGATGGGCGTGGGCACCCCGCTGGACCTGGTGACGTGCGTGGAGCAGGGCGTGGACATGTTCGACTGCGTGTTGCCTACACGGTGCGCGCGCAACGGCCTGCTCTTCACCTCGGAGGGCAAGCTCGTCATCCGCAACGCGGCCTACGCCAGGGACCCCCGGCCGGTGGACCCGGCGTGCTCCTGCTACACCTGCCGCACCTTCAGCCGGGCCTACCTGCGCCACCTGTTCGCGGCCGGGGAGATCCTCGCCATGCGCCTCAACACGCTGCACAACCTGCACTACTTCCTCACCCTGATGGCGGACGTGCGGCGCGCCATCGCCGAGGACCGGTTCGCGGCCTTTGCACGGGACTTCCGGGCGCGCTCACACGCCCAGGAGGCCGAGCGGACCCGTGGCCGGTGAGCGACCAACGGTTTACCGTGCTTCCGGCGTTCACTTGCTCACATGGGGCGCCCTTGCTAAGAGGCCACCCTTTCGGATGTTTTGCCCCCACCCGCACGCCGGGGGCGGGGCAAGGCGCATTTCTTTCCGAATCCTCCCTTCCAAACCACGAGGCAGTGAGTGGCTGACAGTTTCCTGATTCTCGCGCAGGCCGGGGCAGGTTCTCCCCTGGGGACCTTCGGCTTCCTCGCCGTGCTGGTGGCCATCATGTACTTCGTGATGATCCGCCCCCAACAGAAGCAGCTCAAGGAGCACCGCAACCTCATCGCGGGGCTGAAGAAGGGGGATGACGTCGTGACGTCGGGCGGCATCCTCGGGCGCATCCACCAGGTCGACGAGGGCACGGTGACCGTGGAAATCGCCAGTGGCGTGCGCGTGCGCGTGCTCAAGTCGGCTGTCAGTGCGAAGGGAACCGTTCCGGTGGCTGCGGCCCCGACGGCGACCTCCACCGAGAAGAAGGAGGAGAAGTAATGGACCGCGGCTGGTGGTGGAAGTTCGGATTGATTGTCGCGGTGACGCTGGGAACGATCTGGTTCCTCGTCCCGACGTACTACTCGCTGGTGGTGTTGGATCGCGCCGAGCGCAACAACATCGCCGTGCTGGAGAAGCGGCTGCCCGCGTGGGCGCCCCCCGCGAAGTACCGCCTCAACCTGGGGCTGGACCTGCAGGGCGGCATCCACATGGTGATGCGCGTGGACACCAAGACGGCCCTGCAGAAGCGCACCGAGCGCCGCGGGCAGCAGATCGCCACCTACGTCAACGACAAGAAGCTGGGCGAGGTGACGGCGGACACGGATCCGGAGCGGCTGCAGCTGTCCTTGACGGCCAAGGACCCGGCGACGATGGACGCCATCCAGAAGGAGGTCCTGGCCACCTTCACCGACTTCTCGCTGGAGTCGCGCGAGGGCGCCACGCTGGTGCTCAAGCCGGACGAGGGCCAGGTGAACCGCTTCCGTGACGAGGCCGTGGACCAGGCGATGCTCGTCATCCGCCGCCGCATCGACAAGTGGGGCGTGGCGGAAGTGGACGTGCGCAAGCTGGGCACCGACTCCATCCAGATCTCCCTGCCGGGCCGCAGCAACCCGGAGCAGGCCAAGGAGCTGGTGGGCACCACCGCGCAGCTGGAGTTCCGGATGGTGGATGACACCAACCCCCAGGTGTTCGCGCAGATGTTCGCGCAGAACCCGCCCCCGGCCGACAGCCAGATCACCCTCACCCAGGACGAGGGCTTCCCGCAGTTGTCCTCGCCCAACCGCGAGGCGCTGCTGGCGTACGCGAAGGACAAGGCGCCGGAAGGCCGTGACGTGCTCACCCAGTGCGTGGCCAACCCGGTGAAGAAGAACGACTGCATCTCGTACCGCAGCTACCTCGTGGACAAGGCCGTGCCGCTCACGGGCGAGAGCCTGGCGGGCGCGGACGCGTCGGTCAGCCAGATGAACGAGCCGGAGGTGAACATCGCCTTCGACCCGGCGGGCGCTCGCGAGTTCGAGAAGCTCACCGAGGCCAGCGTGGGCAAGCGCATGGCCATCGTGCTGGACGACAACGTTCACACCGCCCCGAACATCAACGAGAAGATTGGCGGAGGCCGCGCGCGCATCACCATGGGCCGCGCGGGCGCCCGCAGCTTCGAGGAGTGGCTGGGCGAGGCGCAGACGCTGGCGCTGGTGCTGAAGGCAGGCGCGCTGCCCGCGCCGGTGACGGTGGGCGAAATCCGTCAGGTGGGCGCGACGCTGGGCGACGAGCTCATCAAGAAGGGCAGCATGGCCGCGCTGGTGGGCCTGGCGCTCGTCATCGTCTTCATGGCCATCTACTACCGCAAGTCCGGCCTCATCGCGGACGTGGCGCTGCTGCTCAACGGCCTGCTCATCCTGGCGGGCCTGGCCTTCTTCAACGCCACGCTGACGCTGCCGGGCATCGCGGGCTTCGTGCTGACGCTGGGCATCGCGGTGGACGCGAACGTGCTCATCAACGAGCGCATCCGCGAGGAATTGAGCCACGGCAAGACGGCGCGCGCGGCGGTGGACCAGGGCTACGACCGCGCCTTCTGGACCATCTTCGACGCGCACGTGACGACGCTCATCGCGGGCTTCATCCTGTTCTTCACCGGAACGGGCCCGGTCCGCGGCTTCGCCACCACGCTCATCGTGGGTCTCTTGGCGTCGCTGTTCACGTCCATTGTCGTGACGCGCGTCATCACGACCTTCTTCGTCCACGGCCGCAATGCGCAGTCGGTGTCGGTCTAACCGACGCAGGCGCCACGGGAACCCGCCATGCAGATTCTCAAGCACAAGACGAACTTCGACTTCATCGGCAAGCGCAAGCCGGCCATCTTCATCTCCAGCCTCATCAACCTGGCCATCATCGTGGGCATCGCCGCGGTGGGGTTCAACTTCGGCGTGGACTTCGCCGGCGGCACGGTGGTGGAGCTGAAGTACAACACGCCCACCACCGCGGAGCAGGTGCGCGAGCGCGCGCAGGCCGGCGGTCTGCACGACGTCAGCGTGCAGGGCGTGGGCGCGGCGGAGGAGAACTCCTTCCTCTTGCGCATGGGCGGCGTCACGCAGCTCACCGCGGAGAACGCGGAGAGCGCCAAGAAGGCCATTCAGGGCCTGGGCGAGACGCGCAGTGTCTACGCGGACATGGCGAACGGCATCGTCAACTTCCGCTCCGCGCAGCCCATGGCCATCGACGCGGTGAAGAAGGCCGTGGAGGGCGCGGGCATTGGCGTGCAGGAGGTGCGTGACCTGGGCGCGAACAGCGGCGGCACGGGCTACGACTACCAGGTCGTCGCGAGCGGCATGGCGGACAAGGTGTTCGCCGCGCTGGGCGCCGGCATGGACAAGCCCAACTTCGAGCAGCGCCGCGTGGACTACGTGGGCCCGCAGGTGGGCAAGCAGCTGCGCAACCGCGGCGTCATGGCGCTGCTGTACTCCATGATCGCCATCCTCATCTACGTGGCGTTCCGGTTCGACTTCAAGTTCGGCCCCGGCGCGCTGCTCGCCATGGTCCACGACGTCATCATGGTCGCGGGCTACTACCTGGTGACCCAGCGCGAGTTCAACCTGACGTCCATCGCCGCGCTGCTCACCATCGTGGGCTACTCGGTGAACGACACCATCGTCATCTACGACCGCATCCGCGAGGACATGGTGAAGTACAAGGGCAAGCCGCTGGCGGAGATCATCAACATCGCCGTCAACGACACGCTGGGCCGCACCATCCTCACCTCCGGCGTGACGGCGCTGTCGCTCATCGGTCTGCTCATCTTCGGCGTCGGCGAAATCTTCGACTTCGCCATGGCGATGCTGGTGGGCATCCTGGTGGGCACGTACTCGTCGGTGTACATCGCCAGCCCGGTGGTCATCTGGCTGGACGAGCGCGCCGCGGCCCGCGATGCGCACCACGGCGCCAAGCAGCAGCCGAAGACGGCCTGAGCCGTCCGTCGCTCCTGACGTGACGAGGGCCCTCCTCCCCCTGCGGGAGCGAGGGCCCTTCGTTTTTCAGAAGCGCGCGCCCAACGTAAGCGAGGCGTCCATCAGCCCGCCGCCGCCGTTGTCCGTCGCGGTGAGGTCCGCGAAGTCCTGGTCGATGAGCACGCGGTACGTGCCGCGCACGCCGGCGGTGAGGCCCCCGGTGTTGAACTCCAGGCCCACCGCGAGCGGCACCTCCTCCATCAGGTCCGAGTCGTAGAGGCCCGCGCCCGCGCCGCGCACGTCCACGTAGGACATGCCCAGCCCCACGCCCGCGAAGGGACGCACCGTGGTGAGGAAGGGCGGCGACACCTTGATGAGCGCGCTGCCGCCGTTGCGCACCAGCGAGGGCCCGTCGAAGAGGCGGCTGTCGCTCACCTGGTTCTGCGAGCCCTCGTAGCCGACCTCGAAGCCGAGGAAGGTGGTGGGTTGCAGGTTGAGCGTCAGGCCCCAGAGCGGGCCCGTGCTGGACAGGTCTCCCAGGTCGCCCGTGTAGTCGCCCACGCCACCGCGCAGGAACACGTTCACGTCCCCCTGTTTCTTCTGCGCGAAGGCCGTGCCCGCGCACAGCACTCCGATGAGCAGGGCACCGCCCTGGATGGACCTGCGAAGCATATGGACCTCCCCGTCCGAGGATGTGCTTCCAAGCTGGCCACCGCGCACCCGCCGTGCAGGTTGGAGGCAGGAAGGCAGCCGAGCGCACGTCTGAACAACCGTACAGGAGGGAGAGGTGGGAGGACGGGTTGGACTGCCATGGTCGGACGTCTGAGGTACTGTCCTTCTCCATGCGGTGGTTGCTTCCAGACGTCGTTGAGCAGGAAGTGGGTTTGCTGGCGGGAGAGCTCTCGCTGCACCCGTTGGCGGCCAGGGTGTTGCTGCATCGCGGCTACCGCACGCCGGAGGCCGCCGCGGCCTTCCTGTCGGACCGGCTGGCGGACCTGCCGGACCCCTTCCGGATGAAGGGCATGACGGGCGCGGTGGAGCGCATCCTCCGCGCGCTGCGCCAGAAGGAGAAGGTGACGCTCTACGGGGACTACGACGTGGACGGCGTCAGCTCCACGTCGCTGATGTACCTGTTCCTGAAGGAGCTGGGCGCGCCCCCGGCCACGTACATCCCCCACCGGCTGGACGAGGGCTACGGGCTCAACCTGGGCGCGGTGGAGAAGATCGCCCAGGACGGTACGCGCCTGCTGGTGACGCTCGACTGCGGCATCACGTCCGTGGCGGAGATTGCCCGGGCGCGCGAGATGGGCCTGGACGTCGTCGTGGTGGACCACCACACGGTGCCGCCCACGCTGCCGCCCGCGGTGGCGGTGCTCAACCCGCACCAGCCCGGCTGCGAGTACCCCACAAAGGTGCTGTGCGCCGCGGGCGTGGCCTTCAACCTCTGCATGGGGCTGCGCAAGCGCTTGCGCGACGACGGCTTCTTCGCCACGCGCAAGGAGCCCAACCTCAAGGCGCTGATGGACCTGGTGGCGCTGGCCACCGTGGCGGATGTGGTGCCGCTCACCGGCGCCAACCGCATCCTCGTGGCGCACGGCCTCCAGGAGCTGTCCCAGGGCCGCCGCCCCGGCATCCGCGCGCTGAAGGAGGTGGCCGGGATGGAGCCGGACGCCGCCGTCACCGCGGGGCAGGTGGGCTTCCGCCTGGGGCCCCGCATCAACGCCGCCGGGCGCCTGCACGACGCGTCGCTGGGGCTCCAGCTCCTGTGCGCGGAGTCCGTGGAGTCCGCGCGCTCGCTGGCGCAGGTGTTGGACCGCGCGAACGCGGAGCGGCAGGGCATCGAGAGCGGCATCCTCACGCAGGCGCTGGCGCAGGCGGAGGAGCACCGGGACGCGCGCGGACTCGTGCTCTACGACGAGGGCTGGCACCCGGGCGTCATCGGCATCGTCGCGTCGCGCGTGGTGGAGCGCTACCACCGGCCCACGGTGATGGTGGGCGTGAAGGACGGGGTGGGGAAGGGCTCGGCGCGCAGCATCGAGGCGTTCCACCTGTACGACGCGCTCACCGGCTGTTCGGACCTGCTCATGCGCTACGGCGGCCACAAGCACGCCGCCGGCCTCACCGTGGACGCGAAGCAGCTGCCCGCCTTCCGCGAGGCCTTCGAGAAGATCGCCTTCCAGCGCCTGACGCCCGAGGACCTGATTCCTCGCTGCCGCGTGGACGCGGTGGTGAACCCCAGCGACCTGGATGCGTTGGCGGTGGAGTCGCTCCAGCGGCTGGGGCCCTTCGGTCAGGGCAACCCGGAGCCGGTGCTGGTGCTGCGGGGGCAGACGGCCCGCCCGCGCGTGCTGCCCGCGAAGTCCGGCGTCAGCGGCGCGGGGCACCTCAAGCTCGCGCTGCTGGACGCGCCGGAGCTGGATGCCATCGGCTTCGGCATGGCGGACCGCGTGTCGCTGGTGGAGGGGCCGGTGGACCTGGCGTTCCAGGCCGGCTTCGACACCTTCCGGGGCCAGCGCAAGCTGTCCCTGCGCCTCAAGGACATGCGTCAGGCGGCGTGAGGCCCCTGGAGGCCGTCCGTCCGCCTGGGCGCGGCGTGTTGCCCTACGCGAGCCCCCAGCGCACCCGGCCCGGCGACATCAGCGCGCCGGCCCGCGCCAGCTCGTTGAGGCGGAAGCGCTCCGCCTGGCGCTCGAAGGCGGTGCGGCAGTCCTCCGAGCAGAAGAAGTACCGGCGCTTCTTGTACTCCGACGACGGATGCTCGTCCGGAGCCTCCAGATGCCTGCCGCAGACCGGGTCCCACTGCTTGCCCGGTGCCTGCGCGTGTCCCTGTTCCTGAACGCCCTTCATCTTCCACCTCCGGCCAACGCCCCTGATTCTCCCCCACCCGGCGCGGATGTAAGCAGGGGGCATGCCAGCGGCCCATCTG
>NZ_RAWA01000314.1 GCF_003611675.1 Corallococcus sp. CA053C | reverse complement strand
GCCCATACCCGCGCGGGCGCCGCTTAGCACCGAATGCGCGGCGCGTGCAACCGCTACGGGGTCCGTGGGGGCCCCACCTTCCCCACGCCTCCAGGAAGGGTTGCGGCACCCGCAAGCGCAGCTACCACGGCCCGGCCCCCAGCGGGGTTTTCTCCTCGCGTTTCTCCTCGCGCTTCTCCTCGTGAGGACGCCCGGGGTCAGCAAGCGGGCCGGGGAGCGGCCGGTGGATCAGGAAGGCGCGTCCTCCGGGGGTGACGGGCGGCCGGGCGGCGCGCCCGTCGCCACTGCGCACGGGGGGAGGCCATCGCCAGCTTGCCGGGGGACACGTTTGCCGCTTTCGCTTCCAGGAGCCACCCATGCCGAAGCCGCTCGAGCTCACCTCGTCGCAGTTCCAGGACGGGATGCCCATCCCCATGGCCTACACCGGGGAGGGCGAGGACCACTCGCCCCCCCTCCACTGGGACAACATCCCCCCGGGAACCCGGAGTCTGGCCCTCATCGTGGAGGACCCGGACGCGCCGGACCCGGCCCACCCGCAGCGCACCTTCTGCCATTGGGTCCTCTACAACCTGCCGCCCAACGCCCAGAGCCTCCCGGACGGGGCCACCCCGGAGGTGATGCCGCCCGGAGTCCTCCAGGGGCTCAACGACTTCCAGCGGCAGGAGTACGGCGGGCCCATGCCGCCCGTCGGCAGCCACCGGTACTTCTTCCGGCTGTACGCCCTGGACACGGTCCTTCCGGACCTGGGCCGGCCCTCCCGCGCGGAGCTGCGCGAGGCCATGGACGGCCACATCCTGGGCGAGGCCCAGCTCATGGGCACCTACCAGAAGATACACCACCGCCGGAGTCACTGACGCCGGGTGCCCCCCGGAGCGTCCTTCAGGGGGCGGGCAGCTCGCGCAGCATCACCGCGGGCAGGCCCGGCACCTTGAGGTACTCCACGCGCGTGGGGCGTGGCTCCACCGGGGGCCAGCCCGGCGCGGCCAGCGCGGCGAGCAGCCCCAGCACCGGGAAGTCGAAGGTCTCCACGTGGGGGCCCGTGGCCGGCATGGGCAGCAGGCCCCACGCGAGCGCGATGCGCAGCCGCTCGCAACGCGCCACCTGGGGCACATAGGCCGGCAGGCCCGGGTCCGTGGCGGACTCCAGGAAGCGGCAGAAGGTGATGGCCTCCTCGCGGTTGAGCACCTCCGGCAGCACGTCCTGGAGGAAGCGCAGGCGCAGCGGGGCCAGCTCCGGCCGCTTCGCCTCGTCCACCCACGCCAGCTGCTCCCGCACGCGCTCGCTGCGGTGGTAGTCCATCATCCGCCCCGCGCGGTCCACCACGATGCGGTCCACCTGCCCCAGCGCCGTGCGCTCCCCCGGCGTCAGCGCGAGCGGCGCGAGCGCACGGCCCGCGTCGTGCGTCCACGCCTCGCGGAAGCGGGGGTCCACGTGCAGCCGCGCCAGCGCTTCCAGCGTCTCCGGGTAGCCCATGTCGTTCCGTCCCCTTCAGGCCGCGTTCGCGCCGCAGCGCTGGAGGATGGCCCGCGCGCGAGCGAGCTCCTCCACCAGTCGCGCGAAGGGCGGAAAGCCGCTGTCCATCTCGAAGTTCACCCCGCGCACCGGACAGCGCGGCGCCACGTACTCCAACAGTTGCCACACCTCCTCCGGCGACGGCGCCGAGTGGCTGTCCAGGCGCAGCCCCTCCATCGTCATGCCGCCCGCCAGGTGGATCTGCACCACCCGCTCCAGGGGCAGCCGGTCCAGGAAGGCATACGGGTCGAACCCGTGGTTGGCCGCGTTGCAGTACAGGTTGTGCAGGTCCAGGAGCAGCCCGCAGTCCGCGCCCTCCACCACCCGGCGCAGGAAGTCCGCCTCGTCCAGCGTGTTGAGCGGCGTGTGGAAGAGGTACGCGATGTTCTCCACCACGAAGGGCACGCCCAGGTCCGCCTGCGCCGCCTTCACGTTGCGCACGCAGGTGGCCACCGCTTCATCCGTCAGCGGCACCGGCGTGAGCGCGCGCAGGGGCAGGTCCCCCACGCGCGTGAAGCACAGGTGGTCCCCGTGCCACACGCTCTTCGTGCGCTGGGTGATGCGCTTCAGCCCCTCGCGGTAGCCGGGCGCGTCCACCCCGTCCGAGCCCACCGACAGCTCCAGGCTGTGGCCCACCAACGGGTAGCGCTTCGCGAGCAGGTCCAGGCGCTTCTCCGCGTCCGGCGTGAGCGGCAGGAAGTGCTCGGGCGTCAATTCCAGCCAGTCCACGCCGGGGTTGCCGCGCGCCAGATGCGGGTTCAGGTCCCAGCGGTAGCTGAGTCCCACGCCAAGGAAGGGGAGGCCCACGGTGCGTGCTCCTTCGCGTCAGGCGCGGCGGCGCGCCATCACCTGGAAGTGCTGGCCCAGGACGGCGAAGCCCTCGTGCGCCAGCTTCTCCTGCTGCGCCAAGATCTCCTCACGCGCGGACCACGCGTCCCACGGCTGCGCGGGCGTGGCCCCGCGGGAGGCGGCCATGGCGTTGAGCATGTCGAAGAACATCACCGGCTTGCCGAAGATCTCCAGCAGGTCCGCGCCCGCGTCCTCCACCGCCTGCTCCAGCTCGCGCACCGTGAACGCGTGCACCGGCAGGCCATAGGGACACGTCGTCTTGCCGTCCTGCAGCAGCTTGAACGCCTCCGCGTGCTTGCCCTGCTTCACGTAGTAGCTGAACGCCTCGTAGCGGTTGTCCACGCCCAGCACCACCGGCGCGCCCGGCTTCGCCACGCGCACCAGCTCCTTCACCGCCTGCGGGTACGCGTCCATGCAGTAGGACACCGGGTCGCCCTCACAGAAGACCAGGTCGAACGCCGCGTCCGGCAGGTCCAGCGCCGCCACGTTGCCCTCCACGAAGGCCACGCGGTCCAGCAGCCCCTTCGCGGTGAACTGCGCGCGGGCGCCGTCCAGCATGCCCGGGGAGATGTCCAGCACGGTGACGTGGTGGCCCGCTTCCGCGAAGCGCGTGCCGAACTTGCCCCCGCCCCCGCCCGCGTCCAGCACGCGCCACGACGTGCCGTCCTTCGGCAGCAGCGCCTCCACCGGCTTCCAGGTGAGGTGCTCGTAGGCGAGCCAGAACAGCTTGATGGCCGTCTGGTTGGGGGCCTGTTCGTACTTCGGGGACACCTCGTCGTAGCGGCGCTTGAGGCTGGCGGCGTCGGCGGTGCTCATGGGGGTGCGCTCACTTTCTGGCGAGTCAGGCTTTCAGAAGTTGAAGGAGATCTTCGACAGGAGCCGCCGCTCCTGGAAGCCGGCGAAGGGTTGATCCGTGTAGACGAGGAAGATGTCGCTCCACTGGCGGTAGTGCCAGCCAATCATCGCGTCCAGGAACGTGCCGCGCACGGCGCTGTAGTCCGCCAGCTCGTACACGTCGCCCTTCTGCAGCGTCAGGCGCGCGTAGAGGTCCGGGCTGAAGTGGTAGCGCAGCTGCGCGTAGCCGGAGAAGCTGTAGCCGTCACCGGACTTCCCGAAGAGCTGGCTGTTCTCCGGCACGTCGAAGTTGCGCGTGTAGAAGCCGCTGAACCGCGCGACGATGCGCTCGCCCACCTTGAGGTTGACGGCGCCGTTGAGGCCGCGCAGCTGCCCGCCCAGGAAGCGGCCGCCAATGGCCGTCAGCGTGTAGCTCTGCCAGTCGTGCGGGAACAGGGTGAAGCCGAACGTGCCCACGCGGTTCTTGAAGCCCTCGTTGTCGTCATAGACGCCGTCGAAGATGAGCGCGAAGTCGTGGTGCAGGTAGGGCTGCACGTTGAGGCGCTGGCGCCAGCGCGTGCGCTCGTGCTCGTGGTTGCGGCGCCACAGCGTGTCCCACGTCACGTCCAGCCGGGGCAGGAAGCGCCACTTGGGGAACGGGTTGAGGAACAGGTGCGAGTTGTAGCCCTGCTTGTCCACCACCGGCGTCCAGCCCAGCGGGTTCGCGTAGTTCTTCCCGATGTCCTCGAACTGCAGCCAGAACTCCGTCAGCGTGTCGAAGCGGTGCAGGCCCACGTGGTACGCGTCCGCGTCCTCGTTGCCCAGCGGGCTCCAGCTCCTGAGCGCCTGCGCCTGGATGAAGAACTCCTCGAAGAGGTGGAAGTTGCCGTCCACGCCCAGCGTCTGGAAGTCCGAGTCCCCGAAGACGCCACCCCGGCCGCTGCGGTTGAGCGCCACCAGGGAGATCATCGACCGCTTGCCAATGTCGTGCTGCAGGCGCAGCACGCCGGAGTTGACGTTCTCGTAGACGTCCTTGCCACCCACGCCCTTGCCGGTGAAGTCGCGGTGCTGGACGTCCATCATCGCGAAGTTCGTGTCGCCCACCTTGCCGGTGAGCTGCAACCCGCCCCACACCCGGTCATGCGGCCGGAGCGCGATGCGGCGCGAGGTGAAGATGTTGATGGGCGCGATGAAGAGGTGCTCGCTCTCCAGGAAGAACTGGCGGCGCTCCGGCAACAGCGGCGCTTCGGTGTCCAGCAGCAGGAAGCCCTGGTCCGCCTCCGCGTCGCTGAAGTCCGGGTTCGCCGTCAGCTTCAGGGACAGCCACGGCGCCGGGTCGATGCGCGCGTCCGCGCCCACGTTGGGCCGGAACGTGCCGCGGTCGTCGTTGTACTTGAGCGCCACCGTGCTGGCCACGTACGGGGTGACGCTGAAGATGGAGCGCGGGTTGATGTTCTTCAGGCCCTCCAGGTGCGGGTAGCGGCTCACCTTCGCGCTGTTGGCGCCGTCCGGCGTCCAGTTGCTCCACTCCTGGTTGCGCGACTGCTCGCGGTCCAGGAGCATGCCGAAGGACATCTCCTCCTTCTTGTCGAACTGGAAGTTCGCGAACGGGATGCGGACCTCTGAAATCCACCCGTCCTTCACCACGGTGGACTTCGTCTCCCACTCGCCGCGCCAGTTGGTGGAGAACGCCTCGCCGTCATCCACGATGCGCCCGTCGGTGCGCACGCCCAGCGGGTTCGTCCAGAAGTAGTACGCGTTGCGGTGGTCCAGGTACGTGTCCAGGATGATGGTGATGTTGTCTTCCTGGTGGAGGAACCCCTCGTTCTGCACCGTGTACCCGGCGATGCGCTCCGGCTTCGCGTCCAGGCAGTGGAACAGGAAGTAGAGGTTGTCCTTGTCGTAGAGGATGCGGACCTTGGTGTCGTCCGGCGCGGGACGGCCATAGTCCACGCGCGTCAGGTACCAGCCGCCAATCTCCGGCGCGGCCTGCCACGCGGCTTCGTCCCCCTTGCCGTCGATGGTGATGGTTTCGGTCGTCGGCGTCGCCGTGACCTTGTAGGTCGAATCGGCGAAACCCAGGGCGGGCACCAGCGCGAGCAACAACGCGGTGCCCCGGCGACATGCTTGGCGGAAGGGGCTCATCCGGGCTCCGAGGTAGGGGTGAGGGCGGCCACGGGGGCCGCGACGGGGGCGACGTCGGTGGACTCGCGCACCCTCGACACACAGGCGAGGGCCAGCACGAAGGCCGCCGAGGAGACAAGGAACGTGAAGCCGATGCCGGCCTTCTGCGCGATGAGGCCGTAGGTGAAGGGCGCGAGCACGCCGGCCAGCGCGCCGCTGGAGCCCAGCGCGCCCATGAAGCGGCCGCGCTCCGTGGGCGAGGGCACCTGCTCCACCACCAGCGCGGACGCGGAGGAGCGGTGCAGGCCGTCCGGCACCGCGAGCAGCATCCAGGCCACCACCAGCGAGCCCAGCACGTACCCGTGCGGCATCCACCCGGAGGCGCCGAGCACCGCCGACATCACCGCCATGCCACCGAGGCCCAACGAGATGAGGCCCACGCGCCGGGGCAGCCGGTCCGACAGCCGTCCGCCGAAGGGCTGCACGAAGGCGTAGACGAGCCAGGACACCGCCACCAGCGGGCCCACCATCTCCCGGGGCATGCCCGACTCCACCGCGTACAGCGGCAGGTAGGTGGGGAACAGCGCCAGCGCGAAGGTGAAGAAGAACTGCCAGAGGAACAGGCCGGACAGGTGCGGGTGGTCCTTCACGTAGGTGAAGGGGGACACGAGCCCCCGGAACGCCAGCGTCCAGCCCGCCTGCACCTTGCCGGGCGCCGCCGGGGCGCGCGGCGCCGCCCGCGAGTCGTCCAGCGACAGGAGCATCAGGCTGCCCACCAGGAACAGGCCGCCCGCGACGAAGAACGTGCCGCTCACCGACAGCGCGCGGATGACCCCGGAGGACGCGAACAGCGCCGCCACGAACACCAGGTTCGACGTGGCGTCCAGCATGGCGAAGATGGTGGCGCGCTGCTTCGTGGGCGCGAAGTCCGCCACCATCGCGTTGGACACCGGCGCCGCGCTGCGCGCCAGGAGCATCTTGAGGATCATCACCGCGGCGAGCGGCTTCGGGTCATCCACCAGCGCCACCGCGGGCACCATCAGCGACGTGACGAGCGACAGCCCCACCACGAAGGGCTTGCGCCCGTAGCGGTCCGACAGCGCGCCCAGCACCGGCTGCACGAAGATGGGGAGCAGCGAGCCCACGGTGTACAGCAGGCCAATCTCCTGGAACCCCAGGCCCCGCGCGCGCAGGTACAGCGGCATCACCGGGTTGAGCAGCCCCGCGGCCACCATGCCGACCAGGCCCGAGCCCAACATCACCCGCAGGTTGCCCAGCCCCTTCGTCAGCGCGTACATCTCCCGGATGGCGCGCACGCCCTGGCGGATCATTCCCCCTCCTGCTTCGTGGTGACGCCCACCGCGCCCTGGCGCGGCTCCAGGCCCAGCACCGCCGACACCGCCCGCGTGAGCGTGGGCACCGGCCGCACGTCCAGCGCCGTGAGGGGCGCCGCGTCGAACCCGCTGCCCTCGGGCACGTACACCGGCACGCGGCCGGCGTTCGGGAACACCTGCTTCACATAGGCCTGGGCCACGCCCAGCTTGCCCTGGAGGAACTCGCGCGGCGCGGGCGCGAGCCGCTCGCCGTGCTCGTCCAGCGCCACCCCCGTGCCCAGGAAGGGCGCCGGCAGCGGGCGGCCGCTCAAGAGCGCCACCCAGGCGACGAACAGCGGCAGCGACGCGCTCCGGCCATCCAGCGTCACGCCCCGCCCTCGCGGCGACACGTGCAGGTCCGTCTCTTCCCACGGCAGCGCGTAGTGCGCGCGCCCCAGCGCCGCCAGGTGCTGCGCATGGCGCTGCCACGCGGGCGTGAACGCGTTGCCCTTTGACAAGTCCACCCACAGCCGACCCTGGCCGGGATGCACGGAGACCTCCACGGGCACGACGCGAAAGAGCGCGTGGCCGGCGACGTCCGCCTGCGTGAAGAGCAGCAGCGGGGTGGAAGCGGGGGTTGAAGCAGGCGGCATGGCGGCGGGCGTCGGTGTGCGAAGAAGACAGCCAGGTGGAGGCGTACGGCCTCCACCCGGCTGAAAGGCACTACTCGGCGATCGTCGCGTCCTGGCGCACGATGACGGTCATGCCGCCACCACAGGTGCACTTGTCGGAAGCGGCGGAAACGCGAACGATCTGGGCGTTGGTGTACATGGTGAGACTCCTTGGTTTGGGGTGTGGGGTTTGAACAGACGACGTGACGGGCGGAGCTACTCCGCCAGCGTCGCGTTGTCCTGCAGCACGATGACGGTCATGCCGCCACCGCAGGTGCACTTGTCGGAAGCGGCGGAGACGCGGACGATCTGGGCGTTGGTGTACATGGTGTGTTGCTCCTTGGTTTGGGGTGTGGGGCTGCGGAACAGCGGGCTGCGGACTACTCCGCCTGCTGGAGCACGTCCGTGCTGATGGTCATGCCACCGCCACACGTGCACTTGTCGGAAGCGGCGGAGACGCGGACGATCTGGGCGTTGGTGTACATGGTGTTTCTCCTTGGGTGGACTGCTTCACTGACAGCCACTGCGATGAAGCGCGGCGGAGTGTGCACAGGGGGTCTGACATTCCCTGTCACCGCCCGTTTTCGCGCGTCATTCCATCCATGAAACACCGCGTCTCACGGATGGGTTCGCATGTGTCCCGGCTTCAAGACACACACGAAAGACGGAGCCTGGGCATGGCACGGCCCAACCCCTCTCATGAGGGGGCTCCACGAAGGTGATGAGGCTTCCTGCCGCGGACGGGGGTCTTCGCGGCGACTGCAAGGCCTGCAACGACAGCTTCGGACGGCGGCGGACGGCGGCGGCTGCTTTGAAGAACCTACAAGGACGGCGAGGGCTCGCAGAGCCCCAGCTCCTGGAACTGCTCCACGGTGCGCTGGACGTCGGCGCGGATGTCAGG
Source organism: Corallococcus sp. CA053C (assembly GCF_003611675.1). Taxonomy (GTDB): domain Bacteria; phylum Myxococcota; class Myxococcia; order Myxococcales; family Myxococcaceae; genus Corallococcus. The sequence continues at coordinate 3,521 of NZ_RAWA01000314.1, read as the reverse complement.
CTCCTGGTCGACGGCGTTGAGGCCCTTCGCGAGCGACTGCACGGCGCCGTCGAGCGTCGTGCCGCTCTGGCACAGCTCGAAGATGCGCGCGGCCGTCTCGTTCACCCGGAAGACCTCGCCCCCTTCGGTATCCAGAAGGAAGAAGGCTCCGTCCTGCTGCTGGACGATGACACCGGAAGTCGCTCGGGGCAGACTCAAGACATCCCCCTGGGTAGCGCGAACATTGAGGGCTCTCAGGTAGACCCTGGAGCCCGGATCAATCCGCGTTTTTCTAAATCCATGGTTCTAAATGTTTCCACACGTACTGTCAATAGCACGCATACCTGGGGTACTCCGTGCACAGGGCTCCATTTGACGCAGGCTCACTGAAACACCGCGTCGTTGCATTGACGCATTGCGTACGCGGTGTGCGCTGGTGGTCGCTGCGACGTGGGGGTGGCTTCACCGGATGGGCCCCGGGGTGCCAACGTGATGCGGGTGAGAGGCACTGAGCGCATGAACCGTCGGGTGGGGACGGTTCCCGAGGAGCAGGGGGCGGCGTACCGCCTCTTCGACGACATGGCCCTGGGCGTGTTCGTGCTGCGCGACGGCCTGCTCGTGCACGCGAACGCGGCGCTGGCGCGGCTGCTGGGCGCGCCCCGCGAAGCCCTGCTGGGCCAGCCGGTGACGGCGCTCCTCGCGGAGCCGAAGGCCGGGGAGCCGGTGGACCGGCACGCGCGGCGGCTGGACTCGGCGCCGGTGGCGGGCACCTATGAGGCTTCGCTGCGCGGCGCGGTCCGCGACGTGCGCGTGGAGCTGACGGTGCACCCGCATGCCAGGGATTGGGTGGTGCAGGCGCGCGACGTGACGAACCGGGTCCGACGCCAGCATGCGCTGCGGCAGCTGGTGGAGCTGGGCAGCGCGGTGCGGTCGCTGGAGTCCGAGGCCGCGGTGCGCGAGGAGGTGTTCCGGGGGCTGGAGGCGCTGGAGCTGGGCTTCGCGTGGCTCGAGCCCCGGGGCGTGGGGGTGGAGCTGTGCATGGCGGCGCTGTCGCCCCGGCTGGTGCCGCATGCGCCGGCGCTGAGTGGACGCGTGAGCGCGGAGGTGCAGGGCGGCTGGGCCCCGGGGCTGGTGCGCACCTGGCGCGACGGGGCCGCGTGGTGGGAGGACCTGGGCGTGGAGGCGTCGCGGTTCGTGGCGGAGGCGCGCATGGACGCGGTGCTCGCGGTGTTCCAGCGCGTGGAGCCGCACCCCGCGGTGGGCGTGCGCATCGACGTGGAGAAGGCGCCTGTGGCCATGCTGGTGCTGGCGGCGGACTGGCTGGTCGAGGAGGACGTGGCCGCGGTGCGGCTGTTCGGTCAGCAGGTGTCCTCCGCGCTGGACGCGGCGCGCACCGTCCAGCGGCTGGCCGTGCGCGCGACGGCGCTCACCGCGCTGGGGCGGCTGGCATCCCAGGCGGCGTCCGCGCCGCACCCGCGCGCGTTCTTCGGTTCGGGCACGGAGGAGATCGCCGGGCTGCTGGCCTGCGACGCGGTGTGCCTGCTGCTGCCGGCGGAGACGCGCCCCGAGCCGGGCGAGCCGCTGGAGCTGGTGTACGCGCGCGGCCTGTCCGAGGACGCGGTGGCCCGGGTGCGCCGCGCGCGCCTGGGGTCGCTGCCCCGTCCGAGCGGTCCGCTGGACGCGGTGCACGTGCTGGACGCGGAGGCGTGTCCCGCGCCCACGCGCGACGCGCTGCGGGCCCTGGCGTTCCAGACGCTGGTGTCGGTGCCGCTGCGGGTGCGCTCGCGCGGCGTGGGCACGTTGAGCGTGCTGTTCCACGCGCGGCGGCAGCTCACCCCGTTGGAGCTGGAGACGCTCCATTCCATGGGCACGCACTTCGCGGCGGCCATTGAATCCCACCGGCTGCTGGACGAGGTGCGCGGGCGGGCGGAGGACCTGGCGCTGATGCACGAGGTGGGCAAGGCGCTGGCGGCCACGCTGGAGTTGGACCGGCTGCTGGCCACGGGCGTCACCAGCCTGGCGCGCATCGTGGACGTGCCGGACGCGTACGTGCTGCTGCCGGACTCGAAGGGCGAGCGCCTGGCGGTCCGCGCGGCGACGGGCAACCACCCGGAGCTGGTGGGGCGCGACCTGCCGTTGGACCTGTCGCATCACTCGCTCGCGGCGGAGGTGTTCCGCACGCGGCAGCCGCTGCGGGTGGAGGACGCGCGCGAGGACACGCGCCTGGACGACGGGCTGCGCCAGTCCACGGGCGGCCTGGCGTACATGGTGCTGCCGCTCGCGGTGCACGCGCAGATGGTGGGCGTGGCGGTGATGGTGGAGACGCGCCGCCCGCGCCGCTTCACGGCCGCGGAGCTGGAGCGGGCGGACGCCATCGCCAACCAGCTGTCGCTGGCGCTGGAGGGCGCGCGGCTGGTGGAGGACCTGAAGAAGAGCTACGGGGAGCTGGCGCGCGCGCAGGAGCAGCTGGTGCACCGCGAGCGGCTGGTCGCGCTGGGCGAGCTGTCCGCGGTGGTGGCCCACGAGGTGCGAAACCCGCTGGGCGCCATCTTCAACTCGGTGGCCACCATCCGCCGCATCATCGGCGCGGACAGCCCGGCGACGCCGCTGGTGAACATCGTGGGGGAGGAGGCGGAGCGGCTCAACAGCATCGTCGCGGACCTGCTCATGTTCGCCCGGCCCTCGTCGCCGCACCTGTCCGCCGCGTCGGTGACGCAATTGCTGGAGGACGCGGTGGGCAGCGCGCTCTCCGACACGGGGGGCAACCCGCCCCCGCCGGTGCGCGTGGAGTGGGTGATGGAGGAGGACGTGCCGAAGGTGAAGGTGGACGAGCGGATGATCCGTCAGGCCTTCCTCAACCTGGCGATCAACGCGGTGCAGTCCATGCCCCAGGGTGGCACGCTGCGGGTGGTGGCCCGGAGGGCGTGGATGGAGCGGCCCGGCGTGCAGGTGGAGATCTGCGACACCGGGCCGGGCATCCCGTTGGAGTTGCGCACGCGCGTCTTCGAGCCCTTCTTCACCACGAAGGCGCAGGGCACCGGGCTGGGGCTCGCGGTGGTGAAGCGCATCGTCGATTCGCACCTGGGCCAGCTGCTGCTGGAGGTGCCGGAGACGGGCGGCACCATCTTCCGGCTCTTCCTGCCGCTGGAGCCGTCCCTGCTGCCCGACACCGACCCGACGTGACGGGCTGCCGGGCAGCGGGGCTCAGGCGCCGGACGCGCCGAGGATGATCCACATCACGCCGAAGCCCAGGCCGCACGCCAGCGCCACCACGCCCAGCATGAACCAGAAGCGGTAGGGCGCCGGGACGGGCCACAGGCGCGGCAGCGAGAAGACCGCGACCTTCGCGGGCTTCTTCGGGTTCTTGCGCTTCGCGTTCGCGAGCTCGCGCTCACGGTCCTTCAGCTCCGCGGCCTTGAGCGCCGCGGAGATGTCCACGTTGTAGCCCGCGAGCGTGTCGTGCGTCTTGGTCCGCACCGGGATGGGGCGGGTGTCGGTGGGCCGCTCATCGACGACGGGGGCCTGACGGCGCGGGGCCTCCG
>NZ_RAWA01000313.1 GCF_003611675.1 Corallococcus sp. CA053C | reverse complement strand
TGCCTTGACAGGGGCGGTGGGGTGCTCTCACTTGGGGGGATGCTCGCCCTCGCCCTCGCCGCCACCCTGGCGGCCGCACCCGCGCCTCGCGTCGCCTCCTCCACGGTGACGGTCCTCCACATCCCGCAGCTCGACAAGCTCCAGGGGCTGACCGCGTTCATGACGCGCGCCGGGGCGTCCTCGCAGATGCTCAACCCCGCGTCGTGGAGTGGGGAGCTGCACCCGTTCCTGCCCATCGACGTCACGCGGCCGGAGTCGCTGGCGGAGCTGGGCATCGACGCGACGGGGCCCCTGTCCGTGTCCATGCGCCAGGACGGCCGCCTGTCCTGCACGCGGGTGAAGGACGCGAAGGTGTTCCAGGAGGCGTCCGCGAACGTGCTCGCGCGCAACGGCGACGTGAAGGCGGGCACGGTGAAGGGCGTGACGACGCTGCGCGCGACCACGGGCATGGGCAGCTTCGCGGGCTACGTCATCAAGGGCGCGGAAGCGTGCGCCTTCCTGAGCACCACGGAGTCGGACGAGGCCCTGCGCAAGGAGGCGGCGAAGCTGGTGTCCCTCAAGGCGCCGGCCGCGGACGCGCGGATGGGGGCGGTGCCCGGGGTGCTGTACGTGGCCACGCAGCAGGGCGTGTTCGGGCTGGACGGCACGGTCAACGGGCTGAAGGTGGAGGGCACGGCGACGAAGCTGCCCCTGCCGCCCTTCCAGTCCCAGGGCACGAGCCCCTACGGCGCGATGGCGGCCTCGGGCCTGCTGTTCGCGCGAGCGCAGGTGGCGCCCACGGGCGTGGCACAGGCGGTGGGCTCCGTGCGGGACGCGGTGCAGATGGTGTGTCCCACGTGTCCGGCGGATCAGGTGAAGGGCATGACTGACGCGCTGGCGAAGCAGCTCACCGGGCACCTGTTGTTCGGGGTGGATTCGGTGAGTGTGCGGGGTTCGCTGCGCAAGCCGGAGGTGCGCTTCTTCGCCGCGAAGCAGGCGTTGGCGGCGGAGGTGTTGGATCCGGCGGCGGTGAAGGCGGCGCTGGCCCCGCTGGCGAAGTTCCCGGGAGCCAAGGCGCTGGACGACGGCTACTCGATGGAGGCCAAGGGCGGCAGCGTCTACGTGCGGCTCAAGGGCCGGCACCTGGTGTTCGGCAACGATTCGGCGGTGACGCAGACGGTGCTGGCGTCGGTGCCGGAGAAGGGCGCGCCGCTGGCCCGCGCGGTGGACTTCACGTTGGATCCGAAGAAGGTGGCGCGAGCGCTGTCCCAGGTGTCGCTGATGGACGTGATGGGCGACGAGCGGATGGCGGCCTTCTTCGGCGCGAGCACGGAGCTGGGGCCGCTGCTCGCGAAGAGCGAGCGCATCACCGGCTGGCTCGACAGCGCGCCCAACGGAGCGCACCGCTTCTGGGTGAACTGGACGCTGCCGGAGAAGCCCTGACGCTCAACTAGAATCTCCAACGCCAAACGGCCCGCCCAGGAGTTCCTGGAGCGGGCCGCTGTGTTTAGAGCTCCTAACAAAAGTCAGGATTGAAGGTGGACGTTAGAGTGGACGGATAAGCGGGTCATGAGCACCTGAGGCGAGTGGTTCGTGAACTGGTACCGGATGCGCTGTGGGAGCGAGTGGCTCCGTTGCTTCCAGTGCCCAAGAAGAAGAAGCCCGGCCGGCCGCGCGCCGACGACCGGGCCGCCTTGGAGGCCATCATCTTCGTGCTCAGGAGCGGCATCCCCTGGGAGATGCTCCCCACCAAGCAGTTCGGTCTGTCGGGGATGACAGCCTGGAGGCGCCTGGCGCAGAGGACGCGGGCCGGGGTGTTCGAGCGACTCCAGCGCGAACTGCTCAACGAGTTGGGACCGAAGGGCTTGGTGGACTTCAGTCGCGCATCTATCGACGCCTCGTCGGCCCGGGATTCAAAAGGGGGGCCCTCACGGGCAAGAACCCGACGGACCGAGCGAAGGCGGGTAGCAAGCATCATCTTCTCGTCGACAGAAAGGGCCTGCCCCTGGCCGAGAGTCTGACGGGAGCCAACGTCCATGACACCCACGAGCTGTTCCCCTTGCTGGATGCAGTGCCCGACGTGAAGCAGCCCCGCGGTCGCCCTCGGCATCGACCCGGCAAGCTGCATGCGGACAAGGCCTACTCTTCGCGTAAGAACCGCTGGGGCCTGCGCCGGCGCGGAATCACGGCACGCATCGCACGGCCCGGCATCGAGTCGAAGCAGCGGCTGGGGCGGCACCGCTGGGTGGTGGAGCGCACCAACGCGTGGATCACCAGCAGCGGCGCCTGCGTGTGCGCGATGAACGCCGGGACGATGTCTACTTCGCCCTCCTCGTGCTCGGCTGCTGCCTGATACTCTTCAGGGGCCTTCAAACCTGACTTTTGTTAGGGACTCTTAGCCAGACCATTCGCCAGGGCCGTAGAACACGAAACCTGGAATGCCAGCGGCTTCGATGGCCTGTTTGATGCGGTCGTGCACCACAATTGCGCTGATGTTTTCAGCAAGCCGGAATAACAACTGCCCGCCGGCTTTCGTTTCATCAATCACAAGTGCATGGAAATCAGCGTCGCCCATTGCCGAGTCCGATGTGCCCATCACTTCCGATGCGCCCATATCAGCACATGCGACAAGGCCGACGATGTTGAAGGCCTTGTAATCAAGGAGTTCCTTGCCGGACGCGGGGTCTTTGAGCACAGCGTCGAAATACTGGATGTTCGACACCCCTGCCGAGGTCAGCGCCATGCGGACCGAGTCGTGCATCAGCGGTGCAGATTCGGCACTGTACATGGCCTTCGGGGAGCCGGGGTAGTTGCTGTCCAGTTCGTAGACAAGCGGTTGCGCGACCGGATCGGTAATCAGGCGCCCCAAGCGCCAGCCTCCTTTGCGTGGCCCTTTCCGGATTGGCATGATCGGATGCTTGCCTTCGCAAACCATGACGTAATAAGGCATTGATGTCTTTCTGTGACGTCCGCTCAGCTAGAAATTATTTTCGAGGCCGTCTCATACGCGGTTACAAGACTCATTGTAACCGTTCACCGGCTCATGCTGCGTACACGAACGGAGGGGCCTCCGCGAGAGGCAGCAGCGAGGGTGGCGGCAGGCCCCGACGGTGCGTGCGCAGCGTGTCCGTCAGGAAGTCCAGCACACCCCGCTCTTGTCGCTTGAGCGTGGAGACCGCGGTGAAGATGCGCTCGACGAAGCGACTGCCTTCGGGTCCTTGCGTTCCGAATGACGTCTTGCGGTACATGACGGCGTGGCGGATGCACTGCTCACCGAAGTTGTTCGTCGGCTCGATGCCGGGCACATCGACAAACGTCCAAAGGCACTCCTCCCACTGGAGGATTTCTCGCGCCATGCCCGCCGTCTTCTTCTCCGCGCGCACCTCGGCCTGACGCAGCCGCCGGCCCACCGTGCGCCGCACCTTTTTCATCCGCTGCTCGAACTCCGCTTGAGCCAGGGTTGCGTCGCGCACCCGATGCCACCACTTGAAGAAGCGGTTGCGCTCGCGCATCAACCGTGTGCCCAGACGACCGCCCTCGCCTCCGCGGTCGATGAAGCCTTGGAAGTCGCGTGTGAGGTCCGTGGTGAGGATGCCCAGGAAGTCCTTCCCCAGCAGGGCTTGGGCCACCTTGCCGCTACGGTTTCGCGCGAGGTGGACCACCACCACCCGGGCCGTGGCTGCCACCCACAACCAGGCACGATGGCCCCGGCCCTCCTTGCGTCCCTCCACCCATCCCGTCTCGTCCGCGTGGGCCTTGTCGGCCGCCTGCACATACGCGCGGGCCCCGGCCACCGCTGGGGCCAGCGCGTCGGTCATCTCCCCTTCGAGATTCACCACGCTGCCCACCGACACGTCCACGCCCAGCATGTCCGAGAGGGCATCCTTCACCAGCCGTCTGGACAGCCGGTACTTGCCCACCAGCAGACTCGCCAACGCTCCCAGTCGCTCGCCGAAGGCGCTGCGCGCGTGCGCGGGCACGGGCGCCCGCGTCAGCGTGCCGCACGCGCTGCACGCCAGCGCATGGCTGCGGTACTCGGTGACGATGGCCGACAGCGGCGGCACCTCCACCACCTGGTGGCGGCGCGGCTCGCAGTCCCTGCCCACCAGCCGCCGCCGACAGCCCTTGCACTGACTGGGCACCAGCTCGACGACGTGCTTCACCGCCTCGGGCGGCAGCAAACGCCGCTCGTGTTTCTTGTGCCCTGGCTGGCCACCGGGGCCGCGGCCCGTGCGCTGCTTCGGCGGGCGCGGGGTGCCAGGGGCATCCGAGGAGGGCGGCTTCGAGGAGTTGCTCGAATTGAGATTCAGCCGCTCCTTCAACTGCCGGTTCTCTTCACGCAACTGCCGGTTCTCTTCCTCCAGGTGCGCGAAGTGCCGTAAGGCCGTCCCGTACACTGCCCCATGGCCTATGGTTACCGCGCCGGGCACAGGTGAGTTCTCCGGAAAGAGACTCTGCGACAGTTGTGCCCGCGTCCCAGTAGAGGCGGCCACGTCCCCAGACGATGACATTCCCTACTAATACGACTGGCCATTTCCCCAGGGGCGCTGCGGATCTCCGAGGGCAAATCCTCCTCGGAGGGTGCCCGAAGTGACCGGGTAGTATTAGATAACCCAGAGCCAGACGGCCTGCACCGCGCGAGCGCTCAATCTTCCAGCCAGAAATAGTCGTCCCCGCTGGCAAGCGCCTTCTCCAGAAACTCACTGAAGGACGAAGCAATGGGCCGAACCTCCAGGGGATAGGTCTCGTGGTAAGCGTCAAGGAGCGGATACCGCCCGTTCGCCTGCCGTGCCGCATCCAGCACGATGTAGTCGGAGTCCTGGAGGTAGAGGAGCGTGTACCAGGAGGCCGGTCCGAAGGCGTCCTCGTCGCGACGACGCATGGCGATGCGTGCCCTCTGGATCTCCGCGAGGGACAGGATGCGGTAGTTGGGATCTTCCTGACGCGGTTGGAACAGCGTGGCCCCATCGCAGTGCAGATAGAAGGCGCGGAGGTCCGCATCAAGCACCCACCCCACCCGCACTTCGAATGCGGCCAACTGCGCGGGCGTCGCGGGTGCATTGGGAAAGTGGCTCCGCGAGATTTCAGCCAGCAAGCGCTCAATGGACATCGTGTCGTCCTCAGTCCACGTAGGGGTGGTCAGGTCCCACGGAACGCCATCGACCGCCCGGCGCGTAGCATGCCGGGTACTCCGTGTTGAAGACGTCGTGGACGTCCCGGGGCACGGGCAGCACGTTCGCCGGTGCGGTGGGCTCGCCTCCATGCGCGAGGTCGAAGATGTGATGCCCGGGCCAGGCATCCCCACTTCGAGGCCAGGCGCCAAACTCCTCCCCCCACTCCTCACGGAACGACTTGCGCGCGCGGTCCCAGGTCTTCCGGCGACGCTCCAGGTCCGTGACCTTCGGATAGTCACAACAACAGTGCGTGATCGCGGCGCGCCCACCTGCTGCCGCGGCGAAGCCCATGAAACGCCCTTCCCAGTCCCCCTTGAAGTCAGCCAACCAGATACAGCCCATGAGCGGGTGGCCCTCAGCCGCGCACTTGCGCTCGCAGCGGGTCATGAACGCAGCACTGCACAACCAGGGCCCGTAATAGATGACCGTCCGAACCTGCCCCCCAAGCGGCGAAGGCATCAGCGGCCCCACCCACTTCGCGGAGGCCACTGTTCCGACCGTGGCCGAGCCGCAGCCCATGAGGCAGAGCAAGATTGAGGCACGGACAACGCACAGGAGTGGGGAGGACGCAGTGGGCACGGCGACCCACGCTAGCGAATCCCAGGCAAGAAACCGAAGGCCCGCTCAACCCCCGCCGTCGGGCGCGGGCTGCCGCGCCAGGCGCACGGTGAACGTGGTGCCCTCCTCGGCGGTGGACTGCACCCGGATGCTTCCTCCGTGGGCCTCCACGATGGACCGCACGATGTAGAGCCCCAGCCCCACGCTGCGGCCCGCCCGGTCGATCTCCGCCGTGCCCCGCTGCAGGGGCTGGAAGAGCGAGTCCAGTCGCTCGGGGGAGATGGGCGGGCCCTGGTTGTGCACCGACAGCGTCACCGCGTCGTCCTCGCCCAGCGTCTCCACCTCGATGGGCGTGTCCTCGGCGCTGTACTTGAGCGCGTTGGTGATCAGGTTCTGCACCACCTGGGAGACCCGGTCCGGATCCCACAGGCCCCGCCCTTCGCCTGAACGCCGCACCCGCAGTTCCCGCGTCGGCCAGGCCGCCTCCACTTCGTCCACCACGCCGCGCGCCAGCTCGTGCAGGTCCGCGGACCGCCGCTCGATGCGGATGCCGCCCCCCAGCCGCGCCTGGGTGAAGTCCAGCAGGTCCTTCACCATGCGCGTGGCCCGCTCGGCCGCGTTCTGGATGCGCGTCACGCTCTTGCGGCTGCGCTCGTCCAGGTCCTCGCGCCGCGCCATCGCGGTGGCCGCCAGCAGGATGGCGCCCAGCGGGTTGCGCAGGTCGTGGCTCACGATGCCGATGAGGTGCTGCTCGAACTCCGCCTGCTGCTTGAGCGCGTCCTCCATCCGGCGCTGCGCCGTGATGTCCTGGAGGAGCGCGACGTAACCACCCGCCCTGCCCTCCGAGTCCCGGTAGGGATTGAAGGTCATCCTCACGTCCCGGGTGCCCCCGAGGCGGTAGGGCACGCCGAGCTGCTCGAAGGAGAGGCTCTCCCCGGCCAGGCCTCGCCGCACGTAGGGCCCCAGCACCGCGTAGGCCGCTTCCCCGATGATCTCCCGCAGGGGGCGCCCGACCAGGTCTTCCCGGGAGCAGCCGAACCAGTCCTCATAGGCCCGGTTGGCGAAGCCGTAGCGCTCGTCCGCCGTCACCAGGGACACGAGGACCGGGATGGCGTCCGTCACCTGACGCAACTGGGTCTCACTCGCCCGGACCTTCTCCGCCAGGACCTCCACGCGCTGCCGCGCCCGCACCTGTTCGGTGATGTCCAGGCCGAAGACGACGATGCCCTCCACCTGGCCCCGGGCGTCGCGCAGCGGCTGGTAGACGAAGTCGACGTACGCGTCCTCCAGCTCGCCGGTGCCGTGCCGGTCGAAGCGCACGAAGATCTCTCGCCCGATGTACGGCGTGCCCGTGCGGAAGACGCCGTCCAGGAGCGCCACGAACCCCTGCGGCACCAGCTCCGGCAGCGCCTGCGCCACGGGGAGGCCCACCAGCTTGCGCGTGACGCCGACGTGCCGCTGGTAGGGCGTGTTGACCACCTCGTACACGTGCTCGGGTCCCTGCAACAAGGCGAGGAACGCGGGCGCGTGGTCGAACAGGCTGAGCAGCCGGTTGTGCGCGGCCTCCACCTCGCCCAGCAGCTTCTCGCGCTCGCTGGCCGCCCGCTTCCGCACGGTGATGTCGACGACGGTGCCCAGCAGGCGCGCGGGCCGTCCGTCCGGGCCCCGGGTGACCTGGCCCCGGAGCTCCACCCACCGGACCGCCCCCGTCAGGGACGGCAGGAGCCGATGCTCCACCAGGAAGAACCCTTCGTTCCGCCCCTCGGTGGCCTCCTCGATGGCCAGCAGCAGCCGCGCCCGGTCCTCCGGGTGACTGGCGCGGGCCGTCTGCTCCAGCGTGAAGGGCACGCCCCCGTTCAGGCCGATGATGGCCTGGAAGCGGGCGTCCGCATCCCCTTGCCCGCGGGCCAGGTCCAGGCTGAAGCTGCCCGCGTCCAGCCCCTCCACCATGAGGCGCAGGCGATGCTCGCTCTCCGCGAGCTGCAACCCCAGCGCCTCGCTGCGCTCGTGGTGCTCCGACACGCCCTCGGCGATGGCGGTGGAGAAGAAGCGGTTGAGGATCCGCAGCTCCGTGAACGTCACCGGCAGGCCGCACGCCTCCACGCGGTCGAGGATGAGGTCGCTCAGCAGGTTGTACTCGCTGACGAGCGCCTTGAGGCTGAAGCCGATGCGGTGGCGCTGCCGCCCGTGCTCCCGCGCCGTCGGGATCGTCTCCGGGATGACGCCCTGGCGCAGACAGGAGACGAGGTCCCGCAGCACGTCCGGGATGTGGTCGAGCAGCTCCGGCCCGATGCGCACGTCGGGCGCCAACCGCGCATGGACCTGCTCCATCCACTGCCGCACCAGCGGCGCCAGCTCCGCTTCAATCAGCTCCGCGAGCGGGTTCACGGGCGCTCCCACAGCTCGGCGGAGACGCCGGGGGCGCATGCGGCCAACGCTGTCTCCCGGGGCGGAGGCATCATCGCCGTCCACCCTATTCGCCCCGCACCTCCCTGCCGACAGCCCCGGTCAGCCACGCCCGCCTGCTGGGACGGCGCCCTTCACGCCGGCCGCTCCCGTGGCCATCCCGTGCGCGAGTCCTTGCGGTCCAGCTCCTGCTCCGCCCGCGTCATCCCGCGCTGCAGGTCGTTCCAGTCCAGCGTGCCCGCGAGCAGCCCCTCCTCGTCCACCACCGCGAGCTGCGGCACCCCCGCCTCCGCCATCCGCCGCAGCGCCGTCCACCCGTCCTCGCACAGCTCCGCCACCACGCCGTCCTCCATCACCTCGCGCACCAGACACCCGGCCCGCTCGTCCTCCTTGATGCCCTCCACCACCGCCCACGACACGCGCCCCACCGGATGGCCCCCGTTCGTCACCGGCAGCATCTGCGTGTGTTCGCGCCGCAGCGCCCACTGCGCGTCCGCCATGGTCAGGTCCAGGTCCACGCCCACCGCCCGGGGCGTCATCAGCGCCGCCACGCGCACGTGCTCCAGCACCACCCGCATCCGCACCTGCTTCGACTCCGCCTCCGCGCCCATCAGCACGAAGAAGGCGATGACCAGCGTGAACGGGTTCAGCGACACCACGCCCCACACGCCGAACAGCACCGCGAACGCCCGCCCCAGCAGCGCCGCCACCCGCGTCGCCCGGAGCACCCCCAGCCGGGGCGTCAGCGCCGCGCGCACGATGCGCCCCCCATCCATGGGGAACGCGGGCAGCAGGTTGAACACCCCCAGCACCCCGTTGAGCATCGCCAGCGTGAAGCCCGCGAACTGCAACGGGAACAAGCCCAGGCCCTTCAGGAGCCACGTCGCGCCGGCCAGCACCACCGCCAGCCCCAGGCTCGTCAGCGGCCCCACCAGCGCCATCAACGCCTCGTCGCGCGGCTTCCTGGGCGTCTCCGCCAGCTCCGACACACCGCCGACAATCATCAACGTGATGCCGTTCACCGCGCCGCCGTGGCCCAGCGCATAAAGCGTGTGCGCCATCTCGTGCAGCAGCACGGACACGAACAGTCCCACCGCTACCACCAGCCCCCACACCAGCGGATGTCCGGGGAGGCTGCCCGGCGGCACGTCCGCCGCGGCCGCCGCCTGCTGGAACGTCCCGGCGAAGGAGAACGCCAACAGCGGCAGCGCGAGCAACAACGAGAAGTGGATGCGGATGGGCACCCCCCGGAACGAGCCCACCTGGAGTGCTCCCGGCCGCGCACGCATCGTCGCCTCCCCGCTCCCCACCGTGCCCGGCATGGACATGGGCCCGGTGTTGGAAATCCTGAACTTCTGTCTGGGCCCCTCCCGGTGCATGCGAAGCCCGCCCGTCCGCCCGTCCCTCCGGTGGCAAGGGAAGCGCTGCGACCGCCCCTCCAATCGTGTTAGAGCGCCGACTCATGGACGCAACCCCCGAGAAGGATCCTCTCCGCGCACGGCTCCAGCAGATGGAGAAGCAGGCCGAGCAGGGCGGCGGCACCGAGCGCATCGCCAAGCAGCACGAGGCCGGCAAGCTCACGGCCCGCGAGCGCATCGACCTGCTCCTGGACCCTGGCTCCTTCAGCGAGCTGGACAAGTTCGTCACCCACCGCAGCCACGACTTCGGCATGGGCGACAAGAAGATCCTCGGTGACGGCGTCGTCACCGGCTACGGCACCGTGGAAGGTCGCCAGATCTTCGTCTTCGCCCAGGACTTCACCGTCTTCGGCGGCTCGCTGTCCGGGGCCTACGCGCAGAAGATCTGCAAGATCATGGACCTGGCCACCCGCGTGGGCGCGCCCGTCATCGGCCTCAACGACTCCGGCGGCGCGCGCATCCAGGAAGGCGTGGAGAGCCTCGCGGGCTACGCGGACATCTTCCTGCGCAACACGCTGGCGTCGGGCGTCGTGCCCCAGATTTCCCTCATCCTGGGGCCGTGCGCGGGCGGCGCGGTGTACTCGCCCGCCATCACCGACTTCATCATGATGGTGAAGGACACGTCGTACATGTTCATCACCGGCCCGGACGTCATCAAGACGGTGACGCACGAGGAGGTCTCCAAGGAGGCCCTCGGCGGCGCGCTCACGCACAACCAGAAGTCCGGCGTGGCCCACTTCGCCGCGGAGAACGAGCAGGCCGCCATCGCGATGACGCGCGAGCTGCTCTCGTACCTGCCCTCCAACAACCAGGAGGACCCGCCGGTCCAGCCGAACGACGACGACGCGTTCCGCACGGAAGAGTCGCTGAAGACCATCGTCCCGGCGAACCCGAACAAGCCCTACGACATCAAGGAGATCATCCGGGCCATCGTCGACAACAAGCACTTCTTCGAGGTGCAGGAACACTTCGCCCGGAACATCGTCGTCGGCTTCGCGCGCATGAACGGGCGCAGCGTGGGCATCGTCGCCAACCAGCCCGCGGTGCTCGCCGGCTGCCTGGACATCGACGCCAGCGTGAAGGCCGCGCGCTTCGTGCGCTTCTGCGACTGCTTCAACATCCCCCTGCTCACCCTGGTGGACGTGCCCGGCTTCCTGCCCGGCACCGACCAGGAGTGGGGCGGCATCATCACCCACGGCGCCAAGCTGCTCTACGCGTACGCGGAAGCCACCGTCCCGAAAATCACGCTCATCACGCGCAAGGCCTACGGCGGCGCGTACGACGTGATGGCGTCCAAGCACATCCGCGCGGACATCAACTACGCGTACCCCACCGCCGAAATCGCGGTGATGGGTCCCGAGGGCGCGGTGAACATCATCTTCCGGGGCGAGATCCAGAAGGCCCAGGACGCCAACGCCGAGCGCAAGAAGCTCACCGACGACTACCGGGAGAAGTTCGCGAATCCCTTCAAGGCGGCGGAGCTGGGCTACATCGACGAGGTCATCCGCCCGGAAGACACTCGCGCCAAGGTCATCCGCGCCCTGGAGATGCTCAAGGACAAGCGCCAGGAGAACCCGCCGCGCAAGCACGGTAACATCCCGCTCTGAGTCCCGAGCCCTGCCCGCCCGCCCTCTTTCGCCAGGAGAGCAGGCGGGCGTGGACACTTCTGGAAATTCTCGGGTAACGCCGGGGCTTTCACGGGGCCACCCAAGGAGCCCCCCGCGTGTCCCAGCAGCGACGCCTTGTTCTCTTCCTCTCCGACGTCGAAGGTAATCTCACCGCCCTGCGTCAAACGCTCAAGGGCGTGTGCGAGGGCCTGGAGCTGCCCACTCCGGAAGTGAAGTGGGTGGAAGCCCGCCCGGACGCGTTGGCCGACGGTGGCTGGCACGTGGCGGAAATCCCGCTCGTGTCCGGCAAGACGTCCGGCAAGGTCTCCTCCCCCGAGGAGCACCTGGACGCGATGACGCAGGCCCTGTCCAAGGACTTCCGCGACCGCTCCATGGGCATGTACGTGGACCGCGAGCACAGCTATGCCCGCGTCTGCATGGCCGCCCCCAGCCGGCCGCCCAAGGCCATGGAGGGCGAGTACCTGGACGTGCTGCGCCAGGCCGCGCGCTGGCTGGATGTGGAGACCACGACGCTGGCCCGCCTCTTCAGCGGGAACGCGGCGCGCAACCTGCTGGCGGCGGCGGTGGACTTCGGCCCGGAC
>NZ_RAWA01000312.1 GCF_003611675.1 Corallococcus sp. CA053C | reverse complement strand
CCTCCCACCCATCGTCGTCCTCCGAAGCGGGGGTCTCCAACACAAAGAAAGGAGCGTGGTTGTCACCGTGGTGCTCCGCGGCGGCGACGTGCTCCAAGGCTGCCAGTCGCAGAGCGGGGCTCGTCGTCACGTGCAGGAGTCGGATTTCCCTGGCAATGACGAACCACTGCATTGCCTCTACAAGCCGCTTCAGTGGCTGCGCGATCGAATCCATGGTTGTCTTTTCCTGAGCGCTCCGAATTCGGAAGGCTCGCGCTCAGTTGATCTTCACAATGGGGCCGGAAAGCTCATTCAGTGTGCCTGCGGATGAACTGATGTTGGGCCCGGACATCGCCACGCCCGTGGCGCCCAATTTCATGGTGCCGGCCCCCCCCGCGAGGGACATCTCCGCGCCGGAGACTTCAATCTTCGTGGGCGAGATCTTGATGGAGCAGCCGCCACACGCCAGCTCGATGCCAGTGGCGGAATTCACCAGGACCTTGCCGCTGTCGTCGATCTCGATGCTCCCCGGTCCATGGACGAGCTTGATGTATCCACCGGCGTTCAGGTCCACGTGCCCTCCCTCGAAGGTGAAGGTCGTGGGCCCCTGGGTGAGTTGGTGCTTCACGTCGGCGGTGACCAGGCGCTCGGCGCTCACGGAGAGTTCGTCGTTGGTGGTGATGGTTGTCTGCCGACCCGCCTCCAGCGTCACCGTCTCCTTGCCCGTGACCTTCTTGTCCCGTGGACCTCCGACCGAGTACGTCTCCTGGCCGTCCACCGTGAAGGTGCGGTCGCCGTTCACGGTGACGGTTTCGTTGGCCTTCACCGTCTCCGTGCGGTTCTGCTCGACCGTGACGGTCTCGTCCTTCTTCACGGTCTTGGTGCGATGACCCGAGACGGTCATGGACTGGTCACCGCCCACGCTCTCGGTCTGGTTCACCTTCACCGTGTTGGTCTGGTCATTGTTCACCTGGGTGGAATGGTCATGCTCCACCACCTCCATCAGGTCTTTCTGCGCGTGGAGGAAGACCTGCTCCTTGTCCCTGGCATCCTCGAAGCGCAGCTCATTGTAGCCCTCGCCGCGCGGCGAGCTCTGCGTGCGCAGCGTGCTGCGAGTCCGCTCCTCGGGGAGTTTCGTCGGAGGAGGATTGACACCATTGTAGACACAACCGATGACCATGGGCCGATCGGGGTTGCCTTCCAGGAAGTCGACCACGACCTCCATGCCCACGCGGGGGATGAAGAGTGTACCGAAACCTGCTCCGGCCCAGCTCTGCGCCACGCGCACCCAGCAGGAGGCCTTCTCGTCCCGAGGTCCTACCCGGTCCCAGTGGAACCGCACCTTGATGCGGCCATGCACGTCCGTGTGGATCTCCTCGTTCGAATCTCCCGAAGGTCCAACCACGGTAGCTGTCTGCAGGCCGGGGACGCGGCTGCGCGCCAGCGGGTACTCCGGCCGGAAGGGCACCGACAATGGAATGCACTCGAAGCGGTTCTCATACCGCTCCTGCTTCTTCTCCTCGCCAGCGTCCTCCTGGGAAAACGGCGGCCGCTCCTCGGGAGCCTCGCCCAGGTGTTCGATGCGGGTGACGAGATAGGCCTGGTCCAGGTCGGCATGCGCATGCCCCTGCAGCCCGAAGGTGTAACCGGGACAGAAGCCCGTCACGTTGCCTCGGCCCCGTCCCCGCTTCCTGCCCAATTGCTGGCCCTCGTGCAACAAGCGGGCACGCGCTGCCACGTCCTCTTTCGTGTACCGGTGACCACCGATGTCATAGGCCGACAAGGTCAACTCCGCTGGGTACAGGTATGACTCCCAGCCACTCTCCTGCTCTTCGCGCGCTTCCTTCGTCAGGTTCAGCCGCGGCCGCGTCCAGTCAAAGTCCCGGACAACCACTCCGGTGGGGCGCAGGGACGTGGACCAGTCGAGCCCCTGCAAGGTTTCTACAGGCGCAAGCCCGCCCGCCTGATTGGAAATCCATACAGGCCCGCTGTCGAGCGTCAGAAGCGGGTGGAACGGAGCATTGGTGTCCGCCAGGACGAGCTCCTCTACTTCGCCTGTATGATCGAAATAGAAGGAGATGCCTTCCTCCTTCATCAACCGCAGGACGAAGTCGAGGTCCGACTCCGCGTACTGCACGCAGTACTCCCGCTTGGGATACTCACGCTGAAGCGACAGGCTCACCTTTCGTTTGAACGGGGTGAGCGACTCTTCCAGCACATCCGCCAGCACTTCGGGCACGGACATCTCCTGGAAGATGTAGGAATCGATGCGCTGGGAGAGAGCCCAAAGGGCCGGGACAACATGGACGCGGACCACGCCCTTGTCGTCCAGGGAGCCCAGATCCTCCGTGTGGCGCACGATGCCCGCGAACCGGCGCGACAAGGTCCCGCGCTGGATGCCCAGCACACACGAAGTGCCAAGCATTGCATCGACGTCCGCCATGGGGCCATCGAACACCAGATCGATCAAGACCTCATAAAGCTCGGACAGCCCCTCACGAGCATGAACACGCCGCACGTGCCAGAGCGCCATCGGCGCGTCCCTGGAATCGAACGTATAGCGAACCGCGGGGATGGGAGTGCCCCCACCCATCAGGGCGAGCGCCTCTGCGATGGCATTACTGACACCGCCCTTCTCAAGACTTCTGGCAACCTGCGCGGCCGTTGAGGACACCTGCGCTACCTTTAGAAGTCTATCGTCGAACGCGGACATGGGCTCTCCTGAGGAGAAGCAAAGGCTTTTAGAAGAGGCACAGCCTGATTGCCAGGGCGGTCAGGACCAATGCCAATCACCCAGGGAGGGTAATGACTGACACACCCATGACGAAGCGCATCAAAGCCCGACGAAGCCCTCGCATTCGAGCACCAGGTGCGCCCAGCAGACTTGCCGTCTCAACACCTGCACCCCATTGCAGGCACACCATCTGACCGTTCCACCACCAGATGGACTCGCGCGAGCGGCGCGGCCTTCAAACGACAACACCCCGGAGGCCGGCACCGCGAAGGTGTCCGGCGTCCAGGGTGCTTGACGTCAGCGCGGCCCGACCCGCCTCCGGCACGTGACGCCGGACCCACGGGCCTCCGCTCATCGCGGACTACTTGTCGGTGGCGTCCTCGATCTTGTCGCCGGCGTTCTCCACGGCGTCTTCCGTCTTGTCGGCGGCCTTCTCGGCGGCGTTCTCCGTCTTGTCGCCGGCCTCCTCGACGTCGTCCTTCGCGGCCTCGCGGGTGTTGCGGTGGCAACCCACACCGGCGACCAGGGAGCCCAGCGTCACGGCCAGCAGCGTCAGCTTCTTCATGCGGTGCGACTCCTTCACGTGGGGGACACCCGGAGTATCGGTACCGGGGTCCGCAGTGCGGGGCGCAAGGTAGGCACTGTCCACCCGCTGCCAAGTGGCACGCCCTCCGGGACCTTGCGTCCCTTCACCGGGGGTGCGCTGACGCTGTCGGAGGACGCTGTTACGGTGCGCCTTCGCGTGGGGGCCCTGCTTGCGCCCCCCGGAGGCCCACACCCTTCATGTCTTCATCCCGGCCCTCAAGGCCCGCCCTGCTGCTCGTCCTGGCCCTCGCGACCCTCTGGGGTTGTCACTCCGATACCAAACCGCCCGTCGAACAGCTCTTCTCCGACGTGCAGTTCGACCTGACGGTGCCGCCGGAGACGCCCGCCGACGCCGCCCTCTTCCTCACCGGCCCCAGCGAGACGTTTGGCGGCTCGGCCGGGCCCGGCCTGGAGCTGGTCTACCAGGGCGGCCGCGTCTTCAGCCTCAAGGCCCGCCTGCCCAAGGGCACCGCCTTCACCTACGCGGTGCGGATGACGGCGCCGTCCGCGCTGGTGGCGCTGGACGCCACGGGAGCTCCGGAGGCGGACCGCTCCATCACCGTGCACGAGAACGAGGAGAACGTCGCGCTCGAGGTGGAGCGCTTCGGCCCCGCATCCGGGGAGACGGGGGCACGGACGGTGTTCATCGTCCACGTGCCGGACATCACCCCGCGGGGGGACACGGTGTATCTGACCGGGAACCAGCCGGAGCTGGGGACCTGGAATGGCGCGCAGGTGGCACTCACCCGCGCCGTGGACAATGCCTACGCTGGCTCCGTGACCTTCGCGGAAGGGACGGACCTGGAGTTCAAGGTGACGCGCGGCTCGTGGGAGAAGGTGGAGAAGACCGCCACGGGCGCGGAGGTGAGCAACCACACCTTCAAGACCGGCAACGGCTTCGAACGTGTGGCCCTGACGGTGGGCGGCTGGGCGGACCTCCTGCCCCCGCCAACCCCGACGCTCACGGGTGACGTGCGCTTCCTGCGCAACGTGACGCCCACCGACACCACGCTCAAGCCGCGCGACGTCATCGTCTGGCTGCCGCCCGGCTACGACGCGGCCCCCACGCGCCGCTACCCGGTGCTGTACATGCACGACGGCCAGAACCTGATGGACGTCGTCACCTCGTTCGCCGGCGAGTGGAACGTGGACGAGACCGCGCAGACGCTGGTGACGAACGGGCAGGTGGAGCCGCTCATCATCGTGGGCGTCTACAACACGTCCGACCGCATCGCGGAGTACACGCCGGTGCCCTTCCCGCCCGAGTACCCGAACGCGGGCCGTGCGGACGCCTACGGCCAGTTCCTCATCAACGACCTGAAGCCGCGCATCGACACGGAGTTCCGGACGAAGGCGGGGCCGGAGTCCACCGGGCTCGCGGGCTCGTCGCTGGGCGGGCTGGTGTCCCTGTCGCTGGGCCTGAAGCACCCGGAGGTCTTCGGCCGCCTGGGCGTGGTGTCGCCGTCGGTGTGGTGGGCGGACCGGGACATCGTGAAGACGGTGGAGGCGCTGAGCACGAAGCCCGCGCTGCGCATCTGGGAGGACATCGGCGACAGCGAAGGCTCCGGCAGCCAGGCGGAGACGGTGGCGGATGCCAACGCCTTGCGCGACGCGCTGGTGGCCAAGGGCTGGGTGCTGGACAGCGACCTCAAGTACACCGTGGTGGCGGGCGGCAAGCACAACGAGCCGTCCTGGTCCGCGCGCTTCGGCGACATCCTGCGCTTCCTCTACCCCGCGGTGCCGTGACGTCCGCGCCGCCCCCCACCACCCCGGATGGGCGCTACCTGGTGGTGAAGGGGCGGCTGTGGCGCCGCTCCAATCCTGCGCTCGGGCCCCGGCAGCGGGAACTGCTGGTGGCCGCGCTGATGCGGGCCCGCGCGGACGTGGGCCGGGCGAAGCGCGCGAAGGATGCGTCCGCCGAACGCCTCGCCCGCGCCCGCGTCCACCGCGCCAAGGT
Source organism: Corallococcus sp. CA053C (assembly GCF_003611675.1). Taxonomy (GTDB): domain Bacteria; phylum Myxococcota; class Myxococcia; order Myxococcales; family Myxococcaceae; genus Corallococcus. Next base: position 6,530 of record NZ_RAWA01000312.1, on the reverse strand, counting down.
GGGCCTGGGCGAGCGCGGCCCTCCGTGGTGGACCGACGGGGCCCGGGACTTCAACCGGCACCTCGTGCACAACACGCCGTATGCGGCATGGTTCCAGGCCCTCGTAGCGCCCTGAACCGTCGTCTCCCCCAAGCCAAGGAAGTGCGTCATGCGTCACGCGTGGAATCGGATGTCTTTGTGGTTCGTGCCGTCGCTGCTGCTCGCCGCGTGTGGTCCAACTCAAGAGCTCGGGGAGTCGCCGGAGTCCGCGCAGCTGGGCGAGAGCACCCAGGCGGTGCTGTACCCGCCGCCCGCGCCGTCCAGCGGCAACATCGTGGACAGCACGGCGTTCCTCGGCCCGGTGGGGCTCAACGACGCGGTGCAGACGCGCTTCACCACGAACCCGCAGTACCTGTCCTTCAACTTCAGGGTGGCCGCGGGCGCGCAGGTGCGCCTGGAGGTGACGCACCTGGGCAGCAGCATGGGCCTGGACACGGGCCTGTTCATCTACGGCCCCAAGGATGCCAACGGCAGCTACGGCACCACGCTGCGCGCGCAGGACGACGACGCGGGCTACGGCGAGCTGAGCAAGGTGACCAGCCTGACGCTGGCGCAGGGCGGCGAGTACCTGGCGGTGGTGAGCACCGGCACGGGCGCGGGCAAGCAGTTCCGCCTGGGCCTGGGCTGTCTCAACAGCGCGTGCGCGGAGCCGTCGCTGTTCACGGCCTGTGACCTGGACGTGGCCACGCGCATCGAGGTGTGTGACGAGAGCGTGGTGGAGGTGCAGCACGTGACGCCCGCGCAGGCGCTCCCGCAGTGCACGGACGCGCAGGACGCGCACGACGCCTTCGTGTCGCAGTGTGTGGTGTCCTCCGGCGCGAAGCCCTGGTGCGCGGACGGCGAGGCGGCCTTCACGTCCAAGATGTGGCCGGTGTGCAAGGACTTCTACTACCGCTACTACGGCGCGGGGCCGCTGCCCCTCACGCAGTTTCCGCTGAGCAGCGCGCTCCAGGCGGCTCGGGCGGCGGGCCACACGCGCTGCAAGACGGGTGAGAACTGGTGCGACGAGTCCCTGTGGACGCTCAACGTGCCCTCCGTGGCGGGCACGCCCCCCGTGTCCCTGGACCGCGTGGCCGAGGGCGCCTTCGCGTCCATCCCGGCGCTGTACGCCCAGGAGGCCCCCCAGTTCCAGCGCCTGGCGGACCTGACGTACGCGCAGTTCTCCAGCCGCCTGGATTACTTCTTCCCGGAGCTGGCGCAGGCGCTGCCGGGCGCGCTGGGCAACGGCACCGAGGTGCCCCAGGTGGCGGACTTCTACGCGGACGTGCCGGTGGCGCCGGGCGCCAAGGACTACCACCACGTCTACGTCGTCTACTTCCCCGTGTCGCACCAGACGGCGGTGTTCTGGTTCACCCAGCACGAAATCTAGTCAGCGGTCCTTGGGGCCCGCGTGCGGAGCGTCCTTCGCCTAGAAGGCGTACCGCACGCGGCAGTACGGCAGGTGGCGGGCGAGCAGGTCCTTGAACTCCGCCACGTGGCGCCCCTTGAACCCGGTGCGGTAGCGCACGTTGACGCCGCCGCCCTGGGACACCTTCGTCTCTTGAAGCTCCGGCGTCCACAGCACGGCTTCCGCCTTCGGGTGCCAGCGCAGGTTCACCTCGTGCAGGCCCGCGTTGTGCGTGAGGAAGATGATCTCACACGCGAGCTGCGCCTTCGCCTTCGCGCCGATGCCGTCATCCACCTGCTGGAACAGCTCCGCGTACGCAGCCTGCCAACCCTCCTGGAGGACAACGGGGGAGAAGTTGAGGTGCACCTCGTAGCCGGCGGCCACGAAGTCGTCGATGGCGGCGATGCGCTCCGCGATGGGGTCCGTGCGCACGTCCAGCAGCTTCGCCTGCGCGTGGGGCATCAGGCTGAAGCGCACGCGCGTCTTGCCCTGGGGCGCGTAGGTGAGCAGCTCGCGGTTGACCATCTTGGTGGCGAAGCTGGCCTTGGCGTGGGGCAGCGTGGTGAACAGCCGCACCAGATCCCGGACGTTGTCGCTCAGGGCCGCGTCCGCGGAGCAGTCGCTGTTGCAGCCGATGTCGTAGACCCAGCAGCGCGGATCCACGCTGTTGGGCTCCAGCTTGGACCCCCGCTTGTGCGCGTGCTTGCGCACCGCCTCCGAGATGCGGTCGATGTTCACGAACACCGTGACGGGGTTCGCATAGCCCTTGTTGCGCGGGACGTAGCAGTACGCGCACGCCATCACGCAGCCGTTGGCCGTCGAAGGCGCGATGAAGTCCGAGCTGCGGTCGTTGGCGATGAAGGACAGCGTCTTCTTCACGCCCAGCACCAGCGTGCTGCCCTTGATGCGGTTCCACGACTCCACGTTGCCGGCGTTGCCGAACAGGCCGGGGATGTTCTGGTGGGAGGGCACCTCCACCCGCTCCGCGTCCGGGAAGCGCGCCAGGATCTCCCGGCCGCGCGCGTGCTCCACCACGCCCGGCTCCAGGTAGATGCGCGCCACCTTGAGCAACCTGTCGAGCGGCCCCGGTCCTGGAATCGGGGCCCGGGCGGGCGCCGGGGGTGGAGGGAACAGGTCGAGGTTCGTCACAGGGGCGGATGTAACCGCCCCCGGGCCTCGATGCACCCGTGGCGGCCCTCCCCCACGCAGGGCGGGCCGCCGGGCGTGGTGCCCCCTCCCGTCAGCGCTCGGACGAGGTGGGCTCCAGCGAGAAGGGCTCCGGGACGTCCAGGCGCTTCCACAGCGCCTCCGGCAGCGGCTTGTCCGCGCGCGCCACGGACGAGGACTGCTTGGGCGAGGACACGCGGTGGCTGTTGACGCGGAACTCGCTGTCCTCGGTGGTGGCGATGACGGCGGCGCGGCCCAGGTCGTTGATGAAGGGCCCATCCGAGCGGAAGGCGACGTTGTTCACGAGCTGCACCTCCGCGGTGCCGGGGACCGTGACCCAGACGCTGTAGCGCTTCGCCACCAGGTCCACGCTCAGGCGGAAGTGGTCCGTCCGGCCGCGCACGTAGGGGATGCGCCGGAGCCACGACCAGCCCGCGCCGTTGCGCGCCTGGTAGATGCCCTCCGTGCTCAGGCGCACCGCGAGGTTCAGCCGCGTGAAGGAGGTGACCTCCGTGGAGGAGTCCGTCCAGCCCACGACGCCCCCGTCGATGACGTCCCGCAGCGGGGTGAGGTCGAACTCCACGTTGCGGAGGCCGGTGTTGTTGGTGCCCAGCAGGTGCTGGCTGCGGGAGAAGGACAGCTTCGCGTACCAGGGGTAGTTGGGGCGCGGGTTGAAGCGCAGCAGCGCCTCCAGGAAGTAGTAGTCACCGTAGATGAGGCTGACGTCGATCTCCTGGCCCGCGGGCAGGTTGCCCACGCCGTGCAGCAGCAGGCCCGGGCTGTTGGTGCCCTGCGCGAGGTACGCGGGCGACACCAGCGAGTCCAGCATCCCCAGCGCGGCGGTGCGGTAGCGCGTGCGCCGGGTGGCGTCCGTCTCCAGGCCGCTCAGCTCCAGCAGCGCCGACGCGACGGCGGCCGCGGCGGACGAGTCCTTGTATTGGATGGGGGCGTTGAAGTCCCAGTTGGGCACGAGGTCCGCGGGCAGGTTCGCCAGGTAGTAGTCCGTCACCCGGCGCGCCGCGGTGAGGAAGCGCGTGTCGCCCGTGTAGCGGAACACCATGGTGTAGCCGTAGATGAGCCACGCCTGGCCGCGCGCCCAGGTGGACGTGCTGGAGTAACCCTGGAACGTGCCGCGCGAACGGATGGTGCCATCCGAGCGGTAGTCCACGTAGTGGAACGAGCTGCCGTCGGGGCGCACCGCGTCCGCGAGCGTCTTGAGCGCGTGGTTGACGGCCATGGCGCGATACGCGGGCCGGCCGTTCTGGGAGGCCCAGAGCAGCAGCTCCAGGTCCACCATCGTGTCGGTGACGAGCGGGATGTTCCAGTTCGGGTTCCAATCACAACACTTGATGATGCCAATCTGGCTGTTGTAGCGCGTGGCCAGCGAGTCGGCGGAGGTGAGCAGCACGTCGCGGTAGTAGGTGTTCCCGGTGAGCCGCCACGCCTGGCCGAAGCTCGTGAACATCTTGAAGCCCAGGTCGTGCGTCTCCGTGTTGGTCTTCTGGACCTCCAGCGGGCGCGTCCACATATCCGCGCGGTCGCGCCAGATGGGCTCGCTGGCCACCTGGAACATGAGCCACATGCTGCCGGGGAAGAAGCCCTGGGTCCAGGCGATGCGGTCCGTGTTGGCCACCGTCGTCCAGGTGCCGTTGGACAGCGACGCCTTGGGAGAGCGGTTGACGCTCGGCATCTCCGCCGTGGTGTCCGCGAGCTGCGCGCGAGCGAAGGTCAACACCCGGATGGCATCCGCGTCCTCGAAGGCGTGCGCGGTGGGCGACACCATCCCCATCAGAATCAACCCCAGCGCTGCTCCCATCCTGCTCAATCCCATACAGCCTCCCCCGTTTTGGCAGGAGGGGAAGGTTGGGACGGCAAACGCTTGCGGCCATCGGCCTGGAGGGCGGGAGCGGGCCGCCCGACCCGCCCTCCGGGAGGAGACGGACGTGCCCTACGCGACGGCGGCCGGCGCGGTGGACACAGGCGCCGTGTAGCCCGTGGGCTTGTCACCCACCGCGGCCCCGCCGTGCAGGTTGAGCTGGTAGGGGTTGGTGAACATGGAGTGGGGGAACGGCACCGACGGTGCGCTGACGTCGTCCAGTTGCTGGCGCAGCCCCGGAGGGAGGGTGAAGTCCAGCGCGGCGAGGTTGCCGTCGAGCTGCTTCGTCGTGCTCGCGCCGATGATGACCGAGCCGACGCCGGGCTGCGTCGCCACCCAGTTGAGCGCCACCTGCGACATCTCCCGGCCCAGCTCCTTCGCCACCTTCTCCAGCGTGGCGACCACCTTCCAGTTGCGTTCGGTGAAGAGACCCAGCTGCTGGCCGCCCACCGCGGAGCTGAGGCGGCCCTCGCCCTGGAAGCCGCCTTCGCTCGGCCGGTACTTGCCGGAGAGCAGGCCCGAACCCAGCGGGCTCCAGGCGGTGATGCCCATGCCCAGCGCCTGCGCCAGCGGCGTGAATTCGTGCTCCAGGTTGCGCTCGACGAGCGAGTACTGGAGCTGCAGGTTGATGATTGGCGTCAGCGCGTGGGCCTCCGCCCAGGTCTGCGCCCGCGCCGCGTACCAGGACGGCACGTCGGACAGGCCCGCGTAGCGGATCTTCCCGGCCCGCACGAGGTCATCGAACGTGCGCATCACCTCCTCCGCGGGGGTGATGCGGTCCCAGGTGTGCAGCAGGTACAGGTCGATGTAGTCCGTGCGCAGCCGGCGCAGCGACGCCTCCACGGCGCGCATCATGTGCTTGCGGCCGTTGCCCCCGCCGTTGGGGTCGCCCGGGTGGGCGCTGTTGTAGGTGTACTTGGTGGTCAGGACGACGCGATCCCTCCCGCCCCGCTCCTCCAGGAACTTCCCCAGGAGCGTCTCCGCGCTGCCGTCCGTGTACAGGTCCGCCGTGTCGATGAAGTTGCCGCCCGCGTCCAGGTACCGGTCGAACAGCGCACGCGAGACGTCGTTCGTCGAACCCCAGAGGCCGCCGTAGAGCCCCTCCTTCCCGAAGGTCATCGTGCCCAGCGAGAGGGGACTGACACGCAGGCCGGAGCGGCCCAGGAGGTAGTAGCGATTCATCGACATGCGGTGACTCCATTCAGGGTTATTCTTGACTGATTAATCCAGAAACAGGCGTGCGAAGACGGCGAGCGGTCCCTGGCGGACAGCACGCGGGGCTACTGGGCCTTCAGGCCCGCGAGGGTGAAGTCCACGACGGCGCGGAGGGTTTCGGGCGGGGTGCCGGCCTTGGCGCCCAGGCGCAGCCCGCCAATGCTGGTCAGCAGGAAGCTCGCGGCGATCCGTGCATCCAGCTTGGGGTTGAGTTCACCCTTGTGCTGGGCCTCGCGCACGATGCGCTCCAGCATGCCCAGGCCCAGCGCGCCGCTGGACTGGAGCACCGTGGCGACCTCCTTGTCCGTGTGCCCCAGCTCCGCGGTGGCGTTCACGGAGAGGCAGCCCCGGGCGCGCTCCTTCGGAGTGGCGCCAGGGATGGAGAGGAGGAACTGGCGGAGGGCGGCCACGGGCGAGGCGTGCGAGCGCAGGCACTCCGCCATGTTGGCGCCGTACTCCGTCTGGTAGCAGCGCAGGGCCTCCAGGTAGAGGCCGTGCTTGTCCCCGAAGGTGTCGTACATGCTCTGGCGCCCGATGCCCATGGCGCGCAGCAGGTCGTCCGTGGACGTGGCCTCGTAGCCCTGCTCCCAGAACACGACCATGGCCCGCCGCACGGCCTCGTCGCGGTCGAACTCTTTCGTCCGTGCCATGGCCGTGTCGTAACGATTCTGGACTGACCTGTCAAATGAAACGCGGTGGACCTAGAAGCCGGGCGGGCGCTCTCCGGCGACGCCGGACGCGCGCTCCAGCGCGATGCCCACGCGGCCCAGGGTGCCCTCGTCGAAGAGCTGACCGATGAGCGTCACGCCGTGGGGGACGCGGCGCGGGGTGGCGAAGGTGGGCAGG
>NZ_RAWA01000311.1 GCF_003611675.1 Corallococcus sp. CA053C | reverse complement strand
GCGCCCACCCCGTCCGTGGCCCCCGTGCCGCCGGCGCCGCCCATGATGGCCGCCACGCCGCCCCCGGCGCCGCCCGCGCCCGACGAGGACCAGGACGAGGATGCCGCCGATGCGCGCAGGGAGGCCGCGGAGGCCCGCGCCGAAGCCGCCCGGGACCGCGCCGAGGCCGCGAGGGAAGAGGCCGATCAGGTGAAGGAGCGCGTGCGCGAGGAGATGCAGCGCGCCCGTGAGAACTTCCGGCGGGGCAAGCGCGGCGCCCGGGACGTGGTGGCGCGCGGACAGAACCTGGAGGTGAAGGAAGGCGAGTCCGTGGAGAGCGCCGTCGTCTACGGCGGCAACCTCATCGTGCGCGGCACGGTGGAGGACGACGCGGTCGCCTTCGGCGGCAACCTGGAGATCCACGGCCACGTGGAGGGGGACGCGCACGCCTTCGGTGGCAACGTCATCCTGGGCCCGGACGCGGAGGTGGATGGCGACGTGTCCGCCTTCGGCGGCCAGGTGCAGAAGGAGGCCGGCGCCAGGGTGGAGGGCAGCACGGAGTCCTTCGGCGGCGCGGGGCTGGGCCGCATGGTGGCGGGGGAGATCAAGCGCGGCATGCACGAGGTCCGCGACCCCGCCTCGGCGAACACTGACGACGATGACGACGGTGACGAGCGCGAGAGCCGGGGTGACGGGCTGGCCTCGTTCATCCTCCAGTTCGCGCTCCTCTTCGGCCTGGGCTTCCTGGGGCAGATGTTCTTCCCGGCGCGCATGAAGGAACTGGGCGAGGAGATCCGCGGACGCCCCGGCAAGGTCGCGGTCGTGGGCATCGTCGGGATGTTGGCGCTCATCCCGCTCACCGTCGTCCTGTGCATCACCCTCATCGGCATCCCGGTGGCGTTCGCCCTCCTGGTCGCCTCCATGCTGGGCACGGCGCTGGGCTACGCGGCCATCGCCTCCGAGCTGGGCACGCGGCTTCCGGTGCTGCGCGGCCGCAAGACGCAGGCAGGGGTGCTGGCCATGGGGCTCGCGTTGCTGCTGCTCGTCAGCCACATCCCGGTGCTGGGCGTGATGCTCAACCTCTTCCTCATCCCGCTGGCGTTCGGCGCCGTCATCCGCACCCGGTTCGGCTACCGCCCCCGGGGCATGCCGGAGCCCATCTTCCCCCGGAACGAAGCCCCCGTCTGACGCACCCGGCCTGACGGCCCCCGGGGCTTGCCCCGCCGCGTCATGAAAGCCCCGCTCCCCGCGCACCGGGAGTGGGGCTTTTGCTTTCCCCACAAGTGCCACGCTCACGCGCCATCACCTGCGCTGTCGGCGGGGGCTGTGGGTGGCGGGCGTGCGGACGCCGACAGGCTTTGACCGCCCGGGTCCGGTGCGCCATTTTGCGCGGCACCCATGCGACGCCTCCCAGACGCAACCCCGCGCGGCAGGGCCATCACCGTGGACCTCGAGGGCGAGAGCATCCCCGCCATCGAAGGCGAGCCGGTGGCGTGCTCCCTCATCGCCGCGGGCGAGAACGTCCTCTCCCGGTCCGTGAAGTACCACCGCCCGCGCGGGCCCTTCTGCTTCGCCGCGGCCTGCTCGCATTGCCTCATGCGCGTGGACGGCCTGCCCAACGTCTACACGTGCCGCACCCCCGCGAAGGAGGGCATGCGGCTGGAGCGGCAGAACGCGTACCCGTCCGCGAAGGTGGACATCTTCGAGACCATCGACTGGTTCTTCCCCAAGCGCCTGGACCACCACGAGATGTTCGCGGGCGTCCCGGTGGCCGAGGACGTGATGGCGCGCGTCGCCCGGCAGCTCGCCGGCCTGGGCCTGCTGCCCCAGGAGCCCGGTCCCCCGCCCCTGCCTCCGCGCACGCTCCACGTCCCCGTGGCCATCGTGGGCGGCGGCGCGGCGGGCCTGGAAGCGGCGCGGGTGTTGGCCGGCAAGGGCGTGCCCTTCCTGCTCTTCGAGCGCGACGCGACCCTGGGCGGACGGCTGGCCCACGGCGCCCCCGAGGACGGCGCGCCCTTCGTGCCGGAGCCCACCGCGTTCCCGCAGGGCAGCGTGGTGCGGCGCGCCACCGTCATCGGCCTGTACGACGACGAGCACGGCCGCTACCTCGCGGTGGTGTCGCAGGAGCCGGAGGGCGTGCGGCTCCTGAAGGTGTACGCGAAGCGCTTCCTGCTCGCGGTGGGCGGCCATCCTCCCACCCTCCCCTTCGAGAACAACGACCTGCCCGGCGTGTACGCGGGCCGCGCGGCGAGCCTGCTCCTGCGCCGCCATGACGTGGCCCCGGAGGTCGCGGCGCTGGTGGGCCACGGCCCGGAGCTGCACGCGCTGGTGCACCTGCTGGCCCAGCGCGGGGTGGAGATCGCCGCGGTGGTGGACCTGAAGGGGCCGCTGCCCGCGAACGCGCATCCCAAGGCGTGCGTGGGAGACGGGCTCAAGGCGCACGGCCTGCGCGGCGTGGGGGCGCTCAGCTTCACGCCCCAGGGTGGCCGCAAGCAGAAGGTGTCGTGCGACGCCATCATCGTGTCGGTGCCGGTGACGCCGGGCTTCGAGCTGGCGCGCCAGGGCGGCGCGAAGGTGGCGTTCGACGAGGGCGCGGGCCACTTCCGCGTGGAGGCGGACGCGGATGGACGCACGCAGTCCCCGGACGTGTTCGTCGCGGGCGACGTGGCGCACGCGGGCACGGCGAAGGACGCCGCGGCCATGGGGCAGCGCGCGGCCCAGGCGCTCCTGGGAGGGCTGTCATGAGCAAGGCGCTCGTCTGTACCTGTGAGGACGTGACCGTCACCGACGTCGAGCACGCGATGGAGCGGGGCTACCGCGACGTGGAGTCGGTGAAGCGCTACACGGGCTTCGGCACCGGCATCTGCCAGGGCAAGAGCTGCCACTCCGCGGTCGCGGCGCTCCTGCAGAAGTCGAAGGCGCTCAAGCCGGACGCGGTGGTGCCCTTCACGCCCCGCCCGCCGCTGTACCCCACGGAGCTGCGCGTGCTCGCGAGCGCGCCCGTGGATGAATCCGTGCCCCCCATGGGCGGCGTGCCCCAGGAGTTGGAGCACTTCCCGTCCGCGCTCCGGCCCGAAGGCCCGGTGCCGCAGAAGGCGAAGGTGGTCATCATCGGCGGCGGCATCATGGGCCTGTCGCTGGCGTACAACCTGGCCCTGCGCGGCGAGACGGACGTGGTGGTGCTGGAGCGCGGCTACCTGTGCGCGGGCGCGTCCGGCCGCAACGGCGGCGGCGTGCGCATGCAGTGGGGCACCCCGGCGCTCATCGAGCTGGCCAAGCGCTCCATCGACTTGATGAAGGTGTTCGCGCGTGACCTGGGCGTCAACGTGTGGCTGCGCCAGGGCGGCTACCTCTTCCTGGCCAAGCGCAAGGACACCGCGCTGCGGCTGGAGAAGAACGCCGTGCTGCACAACAAGTACGGCGTGCCCACGCGCATCATCACCCCGGACGCGGCGCGCGACATCGTCCCCGGCCTGACGATGAAGGACTGCCTCACCGCGGCGTACAACCCGGAGGACGGCGTCATCTTCCCCTGGGCCTTCCTCTGGGGCTACGCGCAGGGCTGCGTGAAGCGCGGCGTGAAGGTGGAGACGTACACCCACGTCACCGGCTTCGAGACGAGCAACGGCCAGGTGCGCAAGGTGAAGACGGACCGGGGCGACATCGCCTGCGACACCGTGGTGCTCGCCGCCGGCGCGTGGAGCCCGCAGGTCGCGAACCTGGTGGACGTGGCGCTCCCCAACGAGCCCCACCGCCACGAGATCCTCAGCACCGAACCGCTCAAGCCCTTCCTGTCGCCGCTGGTGTCGGTGCTCGACACGGGCCTGTACTTCAGCCAGTCCATGCGCGGTGAAATCGTGGGCGGCATGGGCGACCCGAAGGAGCCCGCCGGCCCCAACATGGGCAGCACCCTGCGCTTCGTGTCGCGCTTCGCCCGCGCCCTCACCGAGCAGCTGCCCAACGTGGGCCAGGTGAAGGTCCTGCGCCAGTGGGGCGGCCTCTACGACGTCACCCCGGACAACAACCCCATCCTGGGACGCACCCCCGGCCTGGACAACCTGCTCCAGCTCTCCGGCTTCGTGGGCCACGGTTTCATGATGGCCCCCGCCGTCGCGGAGCGGATGGCCCAGTGGATGACCTCCGGCGACTCCGACGAGCTCTTCACCCGCTTCAACCTCCGCCGCTTCAAGGAAGGCACCCTGGAGCGCGAGGAGATGATCATCGGGTAGCAAAGCCCCCCGCCCGGCCCTGTCTCCGCTTGGGACAGGGCCGGGTTGATTGTCCGTAAAAACAGCACTCCTTGGAATCCGCGCAAGCCCCCGGGATGGCTGGGGATTCGCCCGGGGATGTGACGTTTCTTTACAAACGCAACCGGGTTGCACGGAGCATCCACGCACCACCCGCTCGGTGCGGGTGCGCCTGGCCTCCTCGGGGACATGCGCTGGCACGCGAAGTGCCTTGCCCTTCGCGCCGCGCAATGCCGCGCGAAGGAGGTTCCCGATGGTCGCGAAGAAGCTCATGGGTGCGATGCTGGTGATGGGCCTGACGGCGTGTGGTTCCGTGGAGCCGATGGACGTGCCGGACGCGGAGCCCACGGGCCCGCTGGCGTCGCAGGAGTCCAACGTCATCGTCGGGTCGCTGAACTGGGTGAGCGCCACGTCCCTCACGGGCACGCAGCGCGCGAAGTCCCTGCCGGTGGGCTACCTCTCCATCCCCGCGGTGGGCAGCCGCTGCACGGCGTGGCTGGTGTCCAACGACGTCATCATCACCAACAACCACTGCATTGGCAGCGCCGCGGACGCGGTGGGCGCGCGCGTGTCGTTCAACTACGAGGACGGCGTCGCGTCCGCTTCGCGCATCTGGTACCCGTGCGCCACGTTCATCAAGACGTGGAGCAGCGACGACATGACGGCGGTGCGCTGCTCGGCCGTCAACGGTCAGCTCCCGGGTGCGGTGTACGGCTTCCTCACCGTCTCCAGCACCAACGCGGCGACGAACGCGTCCGTGTACGTCGTCAACCAGAACTGCGACTACTACACGACCCCGTCCTGCGTCCCGACGAAGAAGTCCTCGCCCGGCAGCGTGCTCAACGGCAACTACAGCACCACGGACATCTCCTACAACGCGGACACGCTGGGCGGCTCGTCCGGCTCGCCCGTCATCTCCACGTCGACGAACCAGGTCGTGGCGCTGCACCACATCGGCATCGGGGGTGACTCGCAGGGCCGCGGCACGGCCAACACCGGCGTGAAGGCCACGCGCGTGAAGGCCCGCCTCGCGGAGATCGGCCTGTAGTCGTCCCGTCTGTCTGTCTCAAGTCGCGGACGAGGGCTCCCCCCCGGCCAGCAGCACCGGCCGCGGGGGCGCTCCCGCTTCGGGCCCGGACGGATGCAGCAGCAGCTTCCTGCGCAGTCCGCCCAGCGCCAGCCGTCCCAGGCCCCGCTTGAAGGACCGCGGCAACAGGCGCAGCAGCCGCATCATCCACCGGTGTCCCAGGCCCGGGTACACCAGCGCCTCGCCCCGCTCGAAGCCCGCCAGGGCCTCGCGGGCGCACTGGCGCAGGGACAGCTCGAAGAAGGGTGTCACCTCGTCCGGCAGCGACGGCTCCAGCGCCAGCGGGCCCGGGGCCACGAAGGTGACGGGGATGCCCGCGTCCTCCAATTCCAGACGCAGGGACTCGCTGAAGCCGTCCAGGAAGCGCTGCGTGGCGGCGAACATCACCGCGCCCGGCAGGAAGAGGCGCGCGGCGCCGGAGCCGACGATGAGGATGCCGCCCCGCCCCCGCTCCAACATGGGGCCCAGCAGCCGGTGCGTCAGCATCGCGGGGGCCAGCACGTTCGCGTGCACCAGCTCCTCGATGCGCTTCCAGCGCTCTTCCGCGTACAGCCCGCTGGACGTGTGATCCGCGTTGTTGATGAGCACGTCCACGCGCACGTAGTGGCGCTCCAGGTGCTCGAACAGCTCGTCCACCGCTTGCGGATCATCCAGCCGGCAGGCTTGGAGCATCACCCCCAGGGTCGGGTTGCGCAGCAGCAGCTCTTCGCGCAGCGCGGACAGCTCCTGCACGTCCCGCGCGACGAGCACCAGGGTCCTGACACGCGGGGAGAGAAGGCGGGCGAGCTCGCGGCCGATGCCGCCAGCGGCTCCGATGATGAGCACGGTACCGTGGTCGATGGGAGGGCGCATGGAGGTGAACCTCGGACAGAAAACTGCCCATGCCCGGACGGGCTTGCGCGCCCGCTCCGTTGCTCCCATCCTGTGAGCGCCCGCCTGTCCCCGAGGCGGACGGGCGTTCCCTTGCTGTCACTGTCCGGGGAGGACACCCATGGCTGCCCCTTCACGCATCCTCGTACCGGTGGACCTGAAGGACGGCTCCCGGTCCATCGTTGAATACGCGCTGCAGCTCGCCCGGCCCTTCGGGGCGACGGTGGACATCATCCACGCGTGGGAGCCGCCGCAGTACGTGGCGCCGGATCTGCTGGTGGCCTCGCCCGCCTGGGACGCGCAGGCGCTGGAGACGATGGCGCGCGACTCCGCGGGCAAGGAGCTGTCCACGCTCCTGCAATCCCTGGAAGGCAGCGCGCCCGTGGCCCTCTCCCACCGCGTGGTGATTGGCGAGGCGGGCAACGTGGTGCTGGAGGAGTCCGAGCGCGGGAAGTACGACCTCATCGTGATGGGCACCCATGGCCGCAAGGGCCTGACGCGCATGCTGCTGGGCAGCGTGGCGCAGAAGGTGGTGGGCCAGGCGAAGTGTCCGGTGCTCACGCTGCACGTCACGCCAGAGCAGGCGTAGGGCTCAGGGCTCCGCCCACTGGCGCAGGAGGTTGTGGTACACGCCCGTCAACATCACCAGCGCGGGGCTCTTCGGCACCTCGCGCGTGAGCTGCATGATGGACGTGTCCAGGTCGAAGAGCAGGGCGCGCTGGCCCGCGTCGCGCACCATGCTCTGCACCCAGAAGAACGACGCCAGCCGCACGCCGCGCGTCACCGGCGTGACGTGGTGCAGGCTGCTGGCCGGGTAGATGAGCAGGTCCCCCGCGGGCAGCTTCGCCGAGTGGTTCCCGTAGGTGTCCTCCACCACCAGCTCGCCGCCGTCGTAGCTGTCCGGCTCGCTGAGGAACAGCGTCGCGGACACGTCCGTGCGGATGCGCAGCGACGTGCCCAGCAGCGGCCGGATGGCGTTGTCCACGTGCGAGCCGAAGTCCATCCCCGGCTCGTAGCGGTTGAACAGCGGGGGGAAGACGCGCTGGGGCAGCACCGCGGAGATGAACAGCGGGCTCTTCTCCAGGCCGGCCAGCACCAGGTCCCCCAGCTCCCGCGCGGCGGGGCTCCCTTCGGGGAGCTGGAGGTTCTTCTTCACCTGGGCGGACTGGCTGCCCGCGGTGGCCCGGCCGTCCTCCCACGCCGCCTGCTGGAAGGCGGCGCGGCAGTGGGCGACCTGCTCGGGCGTGAGGACCCGCGGGATGTGCACCATCATCAGGAACTTCCTCCTGCGTTCTAGAATCGCACGTGCGCGGACAGGAGCGCCGAGCGCCCCTCGGCCGGGGCGGCCTGCCCCGAGTAGTAGGCGTCGTAGTACAGCGTGTCGGTGAGGTTGTAGACGTTGAGCTGCACGTCCACCTTGCTGAACGCGTAGCGGGCGAACGCGTCGAAGCGCCAGAAGTTGGGCACCTTGTTGAGCACCGTCGTCTCGTTGGCCGGGTTGTTCACCGCGGTGACGTCCTGGAATACCGCGCCGCCGCCCACGGAGAGCGCGTCGGTGACGCCGTAGGTCGTCCACAGCGACACGCTGTGCTTCGGGGTGTTCGGGAGCGCCTGGCCCACGAGGAACGCGTTGGGGTTCTCGCGGATCTCCGAATCCAGGAACGTGTAGTTGGCGAACAGGTTCCAGCGCGGCAGCACCGTGCCCGCGAGGCTCGCGTTGAAGCCCTTCACGCGCTGGGCGCCGTCCAGGATGGTCACGGGCCCCGTGGGGTCGGGGTTCGCCACGCGGGCGTTCTTCTTGTCCGTCTGGAACACCGCGCCGCTCACCGACAGCCGCTCGGCGACGAGGTCCGCCTTGGCGCCCAGCTCGAAGGTCTGGTTCTTCTCCGGATCCAGGCGCTCCTGGCCGGAGGTGATGGTCCCCACCTCCGCGGACGGATTGGAGGACGTGCCGTACATCGCGTAGAGGCTCGCCTTCGGCAGCGGGTGCGCCACCACGCCCACGCGCCAGTTGAAGAGCTGGTCCTTGTTCTCCAGCCGCGTGGACACCAGCGCGGTGTTCACGGCCGTGTAGTCGGTGCGGAAGATGTCGTAGCGCAGCGAGGCCAGCACCTCGAAGAAGCGCGACAGCTCAATCTGATCCGCCGCGTACGCGCCCACCGTCCACTGCCGCGTCTTGCTGGACGAGGCGAACGTAGGGGTGACGGCGGACAGGTCCGGATGGGGATCCGGCTCATAGAGGTCCGCGGGGATGTTCGGCCCGGTGGGCAGCCCGGTGGCGCGCAGGTTGTTGCGGTACTGGTCGCGGAACTCGCGCGTCAGCTCCAGGCCCACGTTGGCGGTGTGCTTGAGGAAGCCCGTCTGGAAGACGCCGCGCAGGTCCGTCTGGTTGGCCAGGTACGTGTTGTCCGTGGACGTCTCGTAGCGCTCGCGCCCGATGGTCGTGGGCACGTCCACCGGCGTGAGGCCGCGCGGCGAGGTGGGCCGCGAGAAGCGATCCACGCCGCCGTAGCGCAGCGTGTTGGTGAGCTGCGAACCCCCGCCGAACTTGTAGAGGAACCGCCCCGTGCCGATGTGCACGTTCACGCGCTCCGTGTCGGAGCCCTCCACGCCGTACCAGGCGCTGCGCGGCACCTCCAGCGAGGTGGAGACCGGGGCACCGTTGAAGTACGGGTGGCCGTAGTCCGGGACGCTCTGCTCGCGCTGGTAGAAGTAGTCCAGGTCCAGCGTCGCCTTGTCGCTCAACACGATGCGCACGGACGGCGACACGCCCGCGCGGTTCTCCTGCACCACGTCGCGCGACGCCACGTCCGCGAGCTGACCGGTGGCGCTCACGCGCACCTGCACCGTGTCGTTGATCGCCTGGTTGATATCCGCTTCGAGGCGGCCCGACGGCGCCGTGCCCGCGGTGAGCCGCAGGTCCTGGAAGGACGACTTCTGGGGCTTCTTCGTCACCAGGTTGATGGCGCCGCCCGTGGAGCCCCGGCCGAAGACGACCGACGACGGGCCGAAGTAGACCTCCACGCCCTCCAGGTTGAACGTGTCGCGCGTGTACCAGCCCAGGTCGCGCACACCGTCGCGCAGCGTGTCCGTCTGCGCGGAGAAGCCCCGCAGCGAGAACGAGTCACCCTGCCGCCCGCCCTCGCCCACCGTCACCGTGATGCCGGACACGTTGCGCAGGGCATCGCGCAGCGTCGTCGCCTGCTGCTCCTCGATGACCCGCTCCGGCACCACCGTGATGGTCTGCGGCGTGTCCAGCAGCGGCTTGGGCAGCCGCGTGATGGAAGGCTCCGTCGCGTTGTACTTCGATGCCTCGCCCTCCACCTCCACCGTCGGCAGGACGAAGACGTCCTGCTCCTCCGTGGGCTGCGCCTCCGAGCTCGCTGCGGCCGGGGCCGGAGTCGGAGCAGCGGGCGGCGTCACGGCCGGGGTCGCCTCCTCCACCGGGCGGGACTCCTGCACGGGCGCCGGGGCGTCGGCGGCGGGCGGCGTCTCCTGCGCGACCGCGCTGCCGGCGGCGAGCGCGGACGCGAGGCCCACGGCCTGCCCCCAGGGCCACAGCGCGCCTCGCACGCCTCCAGGGTTGCCATGTGATGAGCGGATTCCAGAACGACCGGGCTTGGCGGTGGGCACGTGTCCCCTCGGTGGGTGGGCTGCCTAAATGAGAATGATTCTCATATGCAATGCCTGGGTTGGCGGAACAAGAAGTTTCTTCCCGGGCACGTTCGAATGGATCCGTGCCGTGGCTGCTCGCGGCACTGACACGCATCAGTCCGGCGAATGCCACACGGCGACGCGTGGAACGAAACGGCCCGGAGTCGCTCGCGCGGTCCGGGCCGTGGGGAGGAAGGGCGCTGCGCGCGGCGGCGGATCAGGCCGCGTGCGTCTTGGATTCCGGGGCCTCGGGCGTCGCGACGGAGGGCGCCACCGGACGGGCCTGACGCCGCGGGAAGAAGCGCCGCCACGACAGCGAGTAGCCCGTGTAGACGAGGAACACAGCGCCGAACGACGCGAGGGCCGCGATGAGCTGGCCTGGCCACCCCAACGCCTCGCCGGTGTGCAGGAAGCGCAGCCAGGTGCGCACCTTGCGACCGCTGTTGAAGTCCGCGTACGTCTCCGTGCGCAGGGGCTGCGCCGTGTACGGATCAAGCGACAGCTGCGTCGACGCGAACAGCGGCCACCGCTCCTGCTCACGAACAACGAAGGTGCTCGCCTGCGGCCCACCGCGTCCGGCGCCTCCTGGCCCGCCGCGGCCCTCCGGCCTGCCTTCACCTCGCGGACCGCCCTGCCCGTCCGGCCGCGCTTCAGCCCTCGGACCGCCCTGACCCTCCGGGCGTCCTTCACCTTGCGGACCGCCCTGGCCCTCCGGTCGTCCTTCGCCCCTCGGGCCGCCCTGGCCCTGCTGGGGCGCACCGCCTTCGGGCCGGCCTCCCTGGCGCTCACCGCCGGGAGGCGTGGGCAGCCGCAGCGTGATGTTCTCCCACGCCTTCGCCTGCTTCATCGCCACCGCGAACTGCGCATCCAGACCCTGGGGCGCCGTCCCGGGCGCCGGGGTGGGCACGGGCACGGGCGCGGAGGCATTGGGTCCCTGCGCGGCGGGCACCGGGCTGCCGGTGAGCGTGAAGACGAGGTTCGACGCCCACCGGTAGGAAATCACCACGCCCGAGGCCGTCAGCACCAGCAGCACCGGCAGCGACCAGAAGCCGATGACGTTGTGCCAGTTGAAGTCGCGCGCCTTGCCCTTGAGGCCCCGGCGGAACCACAGCGTCGGCCGCATGGAGCGCAGCGTCGACTTGCGCGGCCACCACAGGAACAGGCCCGTCACGCCCAGGAAGAAGAAGGCCAGGTTGCTCACGCCCGTCACGGCCTTGCCCATGGCGCGCTGCTCGCCGGGGGCCGCGAGCCAGCGGTGCGCGTCCTCCATCTTGGAGAAGAACGCGCGCCAGCCCTGCGCGCCCTGATCACGCACTTCGCCGGTGAAGGGGTGGACGTAGACGGCGCTGCCGCGTCCGGTGGCCACCGCCACCACGCTGTCCGCCTCCGGGTACACCGTCACGGCGCTGACCTGCGCGCCCGGCCGGGCCGCCTTCACCTTCGCGATCATGTCCTCCAGCGACAGGCGCGGCGTCCCTGCGGGAGGCGGCCTCGCGTGGCGGGCGTCGCGGTCCGCCCAATCGACAATCTGCGACTCGAACGCGATCGCCACGCCGGTGAAGGACATCACCCCGACGACGAGCCCGACGATGAGGCCGGACACCAGGTGGATCCAGAAGAGGACGTTTCGGAGGGTGCTGGGCATGGTGGGGCGTCGCTTCACTTCAGGGCGAACTTCACGGGGATCACGACCTTCACGCGCACGGGCCGCCCGTCGTGTCCCAGGGCCGGCGAGAAGCGCCAGCGCGTCACGGACTCGATGGCCGCCTCGTCGAGGCCGGGGACGGAGCGCTGGATGCGCGTGTAGGCCGGCTCCACGCGCCCGTCCGCGCCGATCACCACGTACACCATCACCACCCCGGTGATGCCGTCCTCGCGGGCCCGGCGCGGGTAGTCCGGCTTGCCGTCGAGCAACACCGGCAGCTTCATCACCTCACGCGGCGAATACAGGGCCGGCGCCGTGCCGAGGC
>NZ_RAWA01000310.1 GCF_003611675.1 Corallococcus sp. CA053C | reverse complement strand
TGCATGTTCCACCGCCTCAAGCGCTTCCGCGCCGTGGCCACCCGCTTCGAGAAGACCGCCACCAACTACCTGGCGGTCCTCCACCTGGCCTGCATGATGCTTTGGCTTAATTAGGGACACCCCCTAGTCCTCTGACCGGATGAAGACTGCGGGCCACACGGGTTCGCTCGAACAGAAGGCCGTATGGGACACGCGGCATTTCAGGGCAAGGTGGGCAGCGACGCCTCGCGAGAGATGACGAGAAGCCAATTCTCCACAGCAGGCTCTCCCAGGCGTACCAAGCGCGAGTCGACCGGGAACCGCTGGAGTCCCTTCCCGGCATCGACAAGTGCGAGCCGGTAGGCGTGGACATCTGCCCCGTCGTCCGTCAACTCCATCTGGGCCTCGAAGGGCTCACACCTCTGGGTTGTCACCTCGATGACCCAGCCGTTGAGCTCAAGCGACCGTGGAGATGAGGACTCAAGTCGGCGCACCAGGAGGCCGTCGGGGCTTCCGAAGCCTCGGGCATCCTCAAGCTCGGACAGGCGCACACGCAGGAGGGACTCCAATGCCAAGGCCACAGAGTCCACGCGCGACCCACGCTCATTGGGATGCCCGACCTCAAGGACGCTCCGGACTGCGACCGCGAGTTCGCGCTCGCAGCGTCGAACCATGCCCTCCGCATCGCCAGGGCGGGCATCGACATCTCGCTCCCGCGTCACGGTGCCCTCCCATTCGTGCCTCGTAGGCATGTCAGTCTCTGCATCGGGCCTCCACCCCAAGACGGGCATCCACACACGCCTGATGGCCCGGATATGACGGAGGAGCCTCCATCTTCCAGCCGTATGAGGACTAGTCGCGCACCTCGCGCACCAGCACGTGGCCCGTGTCCTGACCGGGCGGAACGAGCTCCAGCCGCGCGCCTGCTTCCACGCGGTCCAGGAGCGCGCCCAGCGCCGTCAGGTCCGTGACGGGGATGCGCGTGGCGGGGGCCTGCTCCTCGCCGCGCGCCATCGCCTGGGCGACGCGGGCCTCGTCGCGCAGGTCCGTCTCATAGACGAAGGTGCGCTCGTCGTAGTCGTGTCCCCCGGGGACGCGGCCCACGAGGCGCATGGGCCCCAGCCGGGTGTGTACGCGCACCGCGGGGTTGTCCCACTGGGTGACGCCGCGCAGGCGCTTCGCGCGCACCATGCCCAGCGTCAGCGTCTTCACCCAGGACGACGCACCCCGGCCCGGCAGGAAGCTGAACAGCGACACGCCCACGAACAGCCCCGGCGTCAGCGACGGCGCCACGTAGCAGGCCGCGCCAATGGCCAGCTCCTCGTCCGCCAGCAGCAGCCGCTCGCGCGCGGGCGCCTTCAACAGCCGCGCGGGACAGCGCAGCAGGCCGATGGCCCCGGGCAACAGGTACAGGTCCGACAGCACCCAACGCGGCACGCCGATGCCGCCGAAGGCCAGCTGGTTGAGCGTGAGGTATTGCCGCGCCAGCTCCGCGTTGTGCTCGGCCAGCAGGTGCGTCACCGGGATGCCGGAGGGCGCCAGGTCCAGGGACGGCACGTGTACGCCGGAGCCCAGCGCCTGCAATGACAGCTCCGGGTTCGCGGCGAAGAACGCCTGGGCCAGCGGCGCGAGCTCACCCGCCATCGGCTTCGATGTCCTTCGCCACCGCGTCCAACCGGTACTCAGGGGGAAGCTGGATGCGGGCCGGATCCACCGACGCGCGCGACACCAGACACCGCGACGAGCCCCCACCCTTCTCCGTCAGCTCCGGCATCGGCATGGACACCACGCGCATGCCCAGGCCCTGCAACAGGTCCACCACGTGCGTAGGCATCACCGTGGGCGCGAGCAGGTCGCGGCCCAGCGGCAGCCCGTTCGTCGCATAGCGGCGGATGTCCGCCTCCGTCACCCGCACCAGCCGGTCCGCGCCGAAGCGCCGCTCCAGGAGCGCCACCGACTCCGGCGCCATCACGTCCGGGCACACCAGCAGCCGGTCCACCGCGGGCAGCGGCAGCACCGCCATGTTCCCGTGGAACGCGGGCTCGCGCACCTGCACGCGCAGCACCTCGCCGGGGAAGTGCTTCTGGGCCGCCTCCAGTCCGTCGAGCGTGGTGCGCCCGCCCCAGAACAGCAGCGTCACGCCGTCGAACGTCGCCACGTCGCCGTGCGCCTCCCAGATGCCCACGCCGGGATCCACGACTTCCATCCCCATGCGCCGGGCCAGCGGCGCCCAGTGGTCGCGTTCAGCGAAGCGGTGCGCGCTCATCATCCGGGGCAGCAGGAACAGCGGCGCCTGTCCCTCGCGGGCGACCACCTGCCCGCACTCGGCCGCGTAGGGCATGCCCGTCAGCGCGTCCGACGGCGAGGGCAACGCCACCACCGTGCCGCCGCGCGATTCAATGTGCCGGGCCAGCGTCAGCCACTCCCGCCTCGCGCCGCGCGCATCCGCCGGGGCCGCCTCGCGGCTGCGGAAGTTCGCCCGGCCCCGCAGGGCCCAGGTCCGGCCTGGAGGAGACATCAGGAAGAGGTCCATCATCCCCTCGCTTCTAGCCGCCGGACGGAGGCGTCACAACGCATCCGCCACCTGACGCCCGGCCGTCCAACACCCGGCCGTCCACCGCTCCACAGTGGGGGGGTGCGCCGGAGCCGTCCGTCCTCCGGCGGCGGAGAGGAAGCCGGCATGCGGCTGGACCCCGCAGTGCCCTTCGGGGACGGACCGCTGCTGGCCACCCTCCGCTGGCGCATGAGCGCGGGCCGCCTACTCCTGGTTCCGCGCCAGCAGCTCGATGGCCTCCAGCTCCGCGCGGAGCCCCTCGCGCTCTGACGCCGACAGGGCAAGCGCGCCGAGGTCCCGCGCCAGCTCCCGGGCACGGGGCATGTCCCCCAGGACCACGGCCAGCTCCGCCCGGGCCGCGAGCCCCCGGGCCCGCTCCACCGTCGTCCCGGAGTCCGCCTTCTTCAGCGCGACGTCCAGCACCTTCGCGGCCGCGGCGTCATCGCCCTTGAAGTCACGCAGGCGCCGGGCCGTCTTGAGCGCCTTGGCGAGCGCGGAGCCCGAAGCGTCCGCATCGTCGTCCCCGTAGCCCGAGGGCTCGTCCCGCCGGATGAACATGAGGGAGTTGCCGGAGGGGTCCACGACGGTGAAGCGCGACTGCCCCTTCTTCATGCGGGTCATTCGCGGGACACCGCGCAGGGGAATCCGGCCGTAGGCCTCTCGCAGCGCGGCCAGGAAGCGCGCGTGCAGGTCCTCCACCTCGTCCACAATGATCAGACAACTGCTGAAGGCCTTCAGCGGATCCAGCCCCTTCAGGCCGAAGAAGTGGAGCTGGGCACCGCCCCGCCGCGTCGCCGCGTAGGGGTTCGGAGTCCGCTGCTGGTACGTCACCTCGAAGCCCAGCAGGCCGTAGAACTCGAGCGTCGGAGCCATCTCCACGCAAGGCAGCAGGGGGATGCAGGCATCACCCTTCATGGGAGCGCTCCTCCGGAGCCAGGTCCTTTTCGAGACGCAGGCGCGCTTCCCGAACGCCTTCGAGCGCCGAAGCCAGCAGCCCCGAAGCCAGGCCCGCGCCCATCCGGTCCGCCCACGCGGCATGCGCCTGCTCGACCTTCCGCAAGGCGCGGCGCCCGGAGGCGGTGAGGGAGACGCACTTCGCGCGTTGGTGATGCGGGTTGTCGACGTACTCCACGAACCCGTCGCTCGCGAGCGCGTCCGCCGTCTGTTGCACGCTCTGCCGCGCAAGCCCCATCGTGCGCGCCACCGCCGCCACCGTGACAGGCCCGTGATCAATGACACCCAGCACCTGCCAGCGGGCGCTCGTCAGCCCCGCGGGCGCACTCAGCCTGTCTCCGGCCTGGAGCAGCAGCCCGTTCAACTGGAACACCTCCAGGACGAGCGCGGTGAAGGTTTCGGCCTTCCGGGTCAGTGACGACATGGACAGGAACCTGTCAATTCGACAGGCCCCTGTCAATCTTCAGTCCGCGGCACCCTCCACGCGCGACTGGAGCACGGAGCCCAGCACCGCCGCGGTGTCCTCCGGCAGCCGGGACAGGTGCGTGTAGAGCACCTCCTCCACCTGGGACACCGCCTCCGGGGGAGCCCCCGCCTCCCGCAGCCCCGCCAGCACCGCGTACGCCGCCGCGCCCAGCGGGCCCACGAAGCCGCGCGACTCCTCCCAGAACTCCTCGAAGCAGGGCACCGCCTCTCCCGCCACCACGCGCGAGAGCCGCCCCAGGCACGCCTCCCAGTAGGCCCGGTGCGCGTCGCGGGCCGCGTCGTCCGCGAACGGCCCCTGGCGCAGGAGGAGCCGCGTGCTCCCGTCATCCCTGGGCTCGAACGTCAGCTCCACCCGGGTCCGCCCGGAGGGCACCGGCCCGCCCTCCCAGTCCATCTCCAGCGCCAGGAAGCGCGGGGGCTCCGCCTCCACGATGCAGCCCACCTGCGCGAACGACCGACCCACCGCGTCCCGCAGCACCACCCGGTAGGGCTGGCCCAAGGCGCCGGGGTCGGGCGCGTGCGTGCGGTGACAGCCCGGCGGCGCGCCGAACCAGCGACGGATGAGCGCGGGCTGCTCGAAGGCGGGGAACACCGCGTCCGGCAATCCCGGCAGCTTCCATTCCAGGTTCAGGTCGCTCACGCCTGCGCCCCCGAACGCGTGCGCAGCTCGAAGCGCGGCACACCGGAGAGCAGCGCTTCGGGCGCCCGGTACTGCTCCACCACCAGGCTGATCCGCGAACCCTCCATCCCCTGTGCGCCGGAGGAGATGGCCTCCACCTCATGCAGCAGGTCTCCCCGGAACATCACCAGCGCGCGCGGCTCGGGCGTCAGCTCCGCCACCCGACCTCCCCGGTGATACAGCCGCAGCGCCCCACCCCGGAGTTCCTTCGGAACCTGGACATACAACACGCTCACCGCCACCGGGCAGCCGATACTCGGTCCGTAGAATTCCAGACTCCTGTCGATGTGGGCCGCCACCCCCTTCCCCTGTCCCACCAGCAAGGGGTTGAGCAGGAAGGCGTTGCACTCCGGCAGCAGCGTCTTCGCCAGGAAGGGCGCGAACGCCGGGAAGCGCCGGTTCACGTCCGGCAGCGCCTCGCGACGGAACGTCAGCGAGAAGCCATAGGTGCCGGAGAACTGCCCCGACAGGTTCGACTCGCCCAGGAGCGACGAGCCCAGGATGGCCGAGCGGATGGACTCCGTCGTCTCCTCAGGCAGGGCCTCGGGAGTGCGATGGAAGAAGGTGTCGAGCCGGAAGGCCCCACCCCACGGTGGCTGGAAGCGCATGGCCCCGGAGTCTACTCGCGCCCCGAGTGCGCCGCGTTGCGGCAATGCCTCTCAACACATCGCGTCACCACCACAACAACACATCGCGTCACGAATTACATCATTTTCGCTTATTCACATTTTATCATGCCTTAGTTGATTTCTCCGGCCTCCCACCTTGCAGCCGGAATGAATCCCGACTTTCTTCGGACAAGCTACGAAGTCCCCTTCGCAGCGCCGCCGTCCCACGCTCCATCCACCCCATTGGAGTCGCATCCATGAGCCGCAGCAGACTCACGGGAATCGTGCTCGCGTTCCTGGCCGCCAGTTGTCTGGCGGTTGATTCCGAAGCCGCCACCTATGGCGTCACCCCCTCTGGTTCGTCCGCCATCTTCTACGTCGACACGACGGATTGGGCAGACATCCACTACAAGCTGAACAACGGCCAGCAGCTCAACATCCGCATGGCGGTGACGGGAGGCCGCAACCAGTACACGGTCACCGGCCTCGTCGCTGGCAACTTCATCGACTACAACTACACGTACTGGGATGTGTCGTGCGCCTGTGCGCGGGACACCGCCGTGACGCGCTACACGCATACGGGCGGCACCACGCCGCCCGTGGACGCGGGCACGCCGCCCGTGGACGCCGGTACGCCGGACGCAGGGCCGCCCCCCAACGGCGACGCGGGCCCCGTGGTGCCGCTGTTCACCAGCGCCACCGCACTGGAGCCGGCCACCATCGAGACCACCTCCACGGCCATCATCACCCGCGTGGGCGACCGCGTGCGTGACCGCCACATGCGCGAGGACATGTACCAGGCCTACGACCACTACCTGGCGCTCTACTTCCAGCAGCGCACGCACTGGATTGAGATCGTCGACGAGGTCGCCAAGGGCGGCAGCAACATCACCGTCAACCTGTACTCCGTCTATCCGTACGACAGCCCGGACTTCCGCGCGTTCTTCCGCGGCCTCAACACGGTGGCGGAGTACTTCCACAACGCGGACTTCGTGAAGGTGAGCGACTTCAAGCAGACGGCCACGGTGAACTTCAACGCCAAGGAAGGCCGCGCCATCCGCGTGGGTGACCGGATGGAGATGGAGATTGGCGTGTTCCTCCAGGCGCCGGTGGAAGGCCGCTTCAACTACTACTCGTCGGGCATCCTCTACATCGTGGGCCAGGGCGGCATCGTGCCCTTCGAGGGCCAGGGCGCCATCCGCGACTCCTTCCCGCTGCCGGCGAAGGCCTGGGCGGGCGGCCGCACGACGCTGCACACGCCGTTCTCCAACGAGCCGGACAACCGCTTCCTGCAGATGTCCACCAACATGGCGCCGGTGAACGCGCAGCCCTTCGTCGAGGGCCGTCGCCTGCACCACACCAACTTCCAGGACGGCAGCCACTCGGAGCCGGGCAACCCCGTCTTCACCGCGCAGGCGAACAAGCTGGGCAACAACTTCGTCGAGACCTCCTGTGTCGCCTGCCACAAGCAGAACGGCCGGGGCCTGCCTCCGACGACGACCAACACCACGCTCACGAACTACGTGGTGAAGGTGGGCAAGGTGAACGGCAGCACCGTGACGGTGGACCCCGCGCTGGGCTTCCGCCTGCAGTCGCGCGCGGTCAGCGGCACGCCCGAGGCGGACGTGCGCATCAGCGGCTGGACGACCACGGGCGGCAACCTGGCGGACGGCACGGCGTACCAGCTGCGCAAGCCGACGTACGGCTTCGTCAACGTGACGCCGACGAACTTCTCCGCGCGCATCACGCCGCAGCTCATCGGCATGGGCCTGCTGGAGGCGGTGCCGGAGTCGCAGGTGGCGGGCCTCGCCGACCCCAATGACAGCAACGGCGACGGCATCTCCGGCCGCATGCAGACGGTGCGGGACCCGGAGACGGGCGTCACGCGCCTGGGCCGCTTCGGCTGGAAGGCGGCCACGGCGCGCGTGCGTCACCAGGTCGCCGAGGCGCTCAACAGCGACATGGGCGTGACGACGTCCGTGTTCAAGTCGCTGGACTGCGGCACGTCGCAGCAGGGCTGCGCGGGCACGAGCACGGAGCTGGGCGACTCCGACCTGGACAAGCTCACCCGCTACATCAGCCTGCTGGGCGTCCCGGCGCGTCGCGACTACAACGACGCGACGGCGCTCCAGGGCGAGACGGTGTTCAACAACGCGGGCTGCGCGAAGTGCCACGCGCCCACGCTGACCACCAGCCAGTACAGCCCGCTGAACGAGTTCCGCAACGAGACCATCCACGCGTACACGGACCTGCTGCTGCACGACATGGGCACGGGCCTCGCGGACAACCTGCCCGAGGGTCAGGCGTCCGGCGCCGAGTGGCGCACCGCGCCCCTCTGGGGCATTGGCCTGACGACGGGCGTCAGCGGCGGTGAGTCGTACCTGCACGACGGCCGCGCGCGCAGCGTCACCGAGGCCATCCTCTGGCACGGTGGCGAGGGCGATGCCTCCAAGCAGGCCTTCGTGAACCTCTCCGCGTCGGACCGCAACGCGCTGCTGAAGTTCGTGAACTCGCTGTAGTCGTCACCGCGAACGCATGAAGCCAGACGCCGGGCGGAGCCACCGTGCTCCGTCCGGCGTCCTGCGTTTCAGGGACGCGCGCAGTGGATTCCACCCGCGGGCGAGGCCAGGGCGGAGCGCACGCAGGCGAGGCCCTCCACGACGGGCGGCGGTTCGCGGAGGCTGCTCCGGGCGTGGGCTTCGAGCTGTTCGACGATGCGGCCGAACTCGTCCAGGGCCCTGCGCGCCTCGGGGTCTGTCCGCGCGAGGAGGGGCTGGAGGCGGGCCTCCACCTCGGGCGCCACGCGCCACGCCACGGTGGTACGGCCCACGGTGGGCAGCAGCGTCAGCATGGGGGCGTCGGGCACGCCTTCCACGGCCAGCTCCAGCCGGTGGTCGCGACAGCGGGCGCGCACTTCGGGCCGGGGCGGCCGGGTGACGGTCCCTGTCTGCGGGATGCCCGCGGCGCGTTCGAACTCCAGCCCACCTGGCAGTGACAGGGATTGGGAGATGAACGCCGTGAGCGTCTTGTGGGCCTCGCGCACCGTGAGGATTTCGCGGACGGACAGCGCCCATTCTCCGCCCGGACCCGGCTGGCCCAGCTCACACGGGAGTGTTTCAAAGAACCGGCGAGGCAGCGCCTTCGCTTCGTCAAAGGGCAACGACAGGGCACGCATCCGCACGCCACCGGGCCCCTGCTCCAACGCATCCGAGGACCGTTCCGCCTTGAAGCGGAGCGTCACCGGACGCAGTTCCCTGGGTCCCTCCAGATGAAGAGACAGGGTCGACTCGATACACGCGGGCCCTTCCGGTGGCGAGAACGGCTCCGCGAAGACGAGGAAGGCGACGTCCTTTCCGAACCACTCGCCTTCTCTCAGGGTCAGCAGGTCCGCCCGGGTCGCGGGTTCGGGAAGGGTGTCCGCGACCAGCGTGGGGAACGCCGCGCCTGTCGCGCAGTCGGTGACGCGGTCGATGCCCAGCGAGACGTTCTCGATGAGGCGCCGATCCACCGGGGTGGTGCCCCGTGCTCCGATGAGGACACGCCCGAACACCGTGTGGCCGTCGTAGCGGACGTTCTCGAAGGCCAGGACAGGCGGCTCCGACGGAGTGGGGGGCTGCTGTGGATGGGCACAACCGCTTCCCAGCACCAGTGTGAGAGCCCCTCGCCTCAGGATGTTCCGCAGCTTCATCGCGAGCTTCCTCATCGGATCGGGCAGTTCCCCCGCATCGTGACGGAACCCGCAGGAGAGGGCGAGTTCATGAACGAACGCCTCCTGTCGGCAGAGGGCCGCTCGATACGGATGCATTGAACTGACGTGAGGGCCCATGCTGTCATGGGGCTCGGAGGCCACTGGCTCCCGGCGTTTCCCTTCCCTCCGGAGTGCACGCTGGCGCACCGTCGCCGCGCATCTTCGTAGCCAGCGCGCCTTCGTCACGCCACGCTGGCCTCTCCGTGGACGACCCCCGCCTTCCCGACCCCGAAGCCCTCCGCCCGCTGCTCACCGACGCCCTGTCGCTGCCCGCGCTCCAGCCGCACGGCCCGCGCCTGGAGCGCCTGCTGGAAGACTACGCCCGTGGCATCGCCCGCAAGGACGCGCCGCTCGTCGTCGCGCTCGTGGGCGCCACCGGCGCGGGCAAGTCCACCCTGCTCAACGCGCTCGCGGGGCAGGCCCTCTCCCGCGAAGGCGTGGACCGCCCCACCAGCACCGCGTCCACCCTCTTCGCGCCGGAAGGCACGTCCGTGGAGGAGCTGTCGCGCACCGGCGCGCGCGTGGTGCGCTACACGCCCGGCCCCCAGGGGCTGTGGAGCGGGCAGATCTTCATCGACACGCCGGACCTCAACAGCGTGGCCACCCAGCACCGCGACGTGGCCCGCGCCGCGCTGGACAAGGCGGACGTCGCGCTCGTCGTCATGCACCGGGGCAGCGTCGCGGAGGCCACCCAGGTGGACTTCCTCAACGAGTTCGCCCGCCGCCGCGCGCTCGTCTTCATCCTCAACTTCGCCGACGAGCTGTCCGCCGACTCGCGCGATGCCCTGAAGTCTCAAATCCGCCGCGTCGCCACCCAGCACCACGGCCTCGCCGCCGAGGACGTGCACGTCTTCGCCATCAGCGCACGCGCCGCCAAGGACGGCCAGGACGTGTCCGGCGAGTTCGGCCCGCTCCTCTTCCACCTCAAGGGTCTCGCCACCCAGGCCGTCGCCACCCGCGTGCGCCACAGCAACGCCCTGGGTGCGCTGGAAGAGATCGCCTCCACCGTGAAGACGGCGCTGGGGGAGACGGACGCCCTGCTGGAGAAGACGCGCGCCGCGCTCGACGCGGGGCTCGCGCGCGCGGGCGAGGCGTTGCAGAGCGACTTCGACGCGCGGCTGGGCCTGGCCCACGGACACCTCGCGTCGGAGGTGCGCCGTCAGGCCGCGGGCCGCTTCTGGGGACCCGCCGCGTGGGGCCTGCGTCTGTCATTGTGGGGCGCTTCCGGCATGGGCGCCGGCGCGCTGGTGGCCCGCCGCAGCCTGCCCGTGGGACTCGCCGTCGCCGCGGCCTCCACCGTGGTGGACGCCGTCAGGGACCGCACCCGCGCCCGCGCCGCGGAGGTCGCCGTGGTGGAGCCCTTCGAGGACGACTTCCTCGCCGAGTCCGCCGCGCGCACCGCCCTGGCCGAAGCGCGCAGCGTGGCGCGCAACCAGGGACTGGAGGCGGAGACGCTGGGGGTGCCGGACGTGGAGGCGATGCTGGCGGAGCTGCGCGTGGCCCGCGCGGGCGCCTGGCGCTACACGGCCTCCACGGCGGTGGCGGAGGCCGTGGCCCGCTGGTGGCGCACGGCGCGGTGGCTGGTGCTGCCGCTCATCAACCTGCCCCTGCTCGCGCTCTTGGGGCACGTGGGGTACCGCGTGGTGAAGGGCTACGTGGAAGGCCCCCTGCTGCCGTTGGAGTACTTCATCAACGCGGGGGCCTTCTTCGGACTGCTCGCGGGCGCCGGAGCGCTGCTCGCGTCAGCGAGTCTCGTCGGAGCCGCTCGCCATGCGGGGCGCGCGGGCCGGGCTCGCTTTGTCGAGTCCCTCGCCGCCCTGGGCGGGAGGCTGGGAGAGGCCGTCGAGAATGGCCTTGGCCCCGGGCGGCAGGCCGCGCGACGCATCCTGGATCGAACCGGCGGTGGGCGGTGACATGGACTCCACCGCCTGACCCGGCAGGTGGACGCCCCCGGCGGACGCCATCATCGGCTGCGCGGAGTCCTTGCACAGCGGCGCCGACACCAGCGTGTCACGCACCGGATCGCCATAGCCCACGATGCGCGCGGGCACGGAGGGGTTGTTCCACCCGGAGCCCTGCTCCTTCGCGACCTTGAAGTGCAGGTGCGCGCCGCACGCCCAGCCCGTCGCGCCGGAGAAGCCGATGAGCTGGCCCTCCTTCACGCGCTCACCGGCCTTCACCACCACGGCGCTGAAGTGCAGGTACTGCGTCTCCAGCCCGTCACCGTGGGAGATGACGACGTAGTTGGCCAGGGGCGCGAACTGCTCCCCACACCCACCCTGCTTGCTGTCACCGCGCGCCATGCGGACGGTGCCGTCGTGCGACGCCACGATGGGAGTGCCTTCCGGCATGCGGAAGTCCCACGCGAAGGTGTCGTTGTGCTGGTGACTTCCTGTCTCATGCCCCTGGCTCACCGTGTAGATGCGACCACAGGCGAAGGGCACACCCACCTCGGCGACGACATTCGTAGCCTTGGAGGGGACAGTGGGAGCTGAAGCCAGGAGGGAGCCGACGAGCAGAGCGGAGAAGGTCATATCGGGGCGGGCGGATAACCGGTGCAAGGGCTTGCGCTATTTCCCTTCGATTTTCGCTCAATCCCGAACGGATCACTAGCAGGCGGGCTGCGCCCCGCCCTGTCTCCAGGGGGCGACCCTTGACCACACCACAGAGGAGAAAGCAGCCTGAAGCACGGGAGCGCCTGCCTCCTCGCCTGCCGGGTTGTCAGCCTTGAGCCCTCTGAAAAGAGCCTCGTCCAATCCCTGTCATGGAGCGGCCACAATGACAGACGCTCGCCCGCCTCCCTGGGCTCCTGGCAGGCCTGGAACACACCCGTCCGCGGGGATCAGGAAACCGGCCCAACAAAGTGACTGGTCACTTTTTAAATGGAGGATTATGCTTCAGGGCATGCCCCCGAAGTCCGCCC
>NZ_RAWA01000030.1 GCF_003611675.1 Corallococcus sp. CA053C | reverse complement strand
CCACGTACCCGCGCGTCACCACCGCCCCGCCCACGTACAACTCCCCCGCCACGCCTCGCGGCACCGAACGCCCGCTCGCGTCCAGCACGTACATCCGTGCATTCCCAATCGGACGGCCCAGCGCCAGCGTCGCCGCGCCTTCGTCCCACGTGCCTTCCACGGGGTTCGTCAGCACGCCCACCGTCGTCTCCGTCGGGCCGTAGTGGTTGAAGACGGCGCACGCCGGCGCCAGCCGCTGCACTGCCTCCACCAGCGCCCTGTCCGACGCCTCGCCGCCCACCACCAGTCGCTTCAGTGGCAGCACCCGCTTCGCATTCGGTCCGCTCAGCAGCGCCCTCAAATGCGAGGGCACCACCTTCAAGCCCTCCACCCGGTGCGTCTGCATGTACGCGCCCAGCGCTTCCGCATCCGACGCCACGTCCTTCGCCACCAGGTGCAGCGTTCCGCCTCCACACAGCATCGGGAAGACGGCCGTGTGCCCCAGGTCCGCCGCCAGCGTCGTCACCGACGCGAAGCTCATTCCTTCCGTCAGCTTCAGCCGACCTCGGATGCTCTCCACGTAGTTGGCCAACTGCCGGTGCTCCACCACCACGCCCTTCGGGCGGCCCGTGCTGCCCGACGTGAAGATGGCGTACACCGGGTTCTCACTCCGCACGCCCGACTCCACGCGCTCGGTGCTCCCGCCCGCCTCTTCCACCGCTTCGACGACGACGGTGGTGCAGCCCAGCCCCGCCACGTCCTCGGCATACGCCCGCTGCGTCACCACCACGCGCAGGCTTGCGTCCTCCGCAATCGCCTTCACGCGCGCCGCGGGGAAGGACGTGTCCATGGGCACGTACCCGCCACCCGCCTTGAGGATGCCCAGTATCCCCACGACGGACTCCACCGTGCGCTCCACGTACAGCCCCACCAGCACCTCGGGGCCCACGCCTTCCTTCACCAACGCTCGCGCCAGCCGGTTCGCCTTCGCGTCCAGCTCCGCGTACGTCAACTGCTTGCCCTCCGCCACCACCGCCACGGCTCCGGGCACGCGCTCCACCTGTGCTTCGAACAGCGCGTGGATGCACGCGGACGGCACGGCTTCCGCCGTCTGGTTCCACGTCTTCAACACCAACTGACGCTCGACGGTGTCCAGCAGAGGCAGCGCGCCCACGGACACGTCCGGGTTCGCCGCGATGCCCTCCAGCAGCACCCGCAGGTGCTCCCCCATCCGCTCCACCGTCGAGCGCTGGAACAGCTCCGTGCTGTACCCGAGCGCACCCCGGAAGCCCTCGTCCGACGCGGAGAGCGACAGGCTCAGCTCGAACTTCGTGTGCTCGCCCTCGACGGGTTCCGGGCGCAGCGTGAGGTCGGGCAGCGCCAGCTCCGTATCGACCTCGGTGTTGAGCACGAGCATCGCCTGGAACAACGGCGTGCGGCCCAGATCGCGCTCCGGACGAAGTGCCTCCACCAGTCGCTCGAACGGCACCTGCTGGTGCGCGAACGCGCCCAGCGTCGTCTCCCGCACGCGGCCCAGCACCTGCCGGAAGTTCAGCTCCGGCGTCAACCGGGTGCGCAGCACCAGCGTGTTGAGGAACAGGCCGATGAGCCCTTCCACCTCCGCCCGCGTGCGACCCGCCACGGGCGTGCCCACGCTGATGTCGTCCTGCCCACTGTAGCGGGACAGCAACACCTGCCACGCCGCCAGCACCACCATGAACGGCGTTGCACCCTCGCGGCGTCCCAGCGCCTTCAGCGCGTCCGACAGCGGCTTCGACCACCGCACCGGCACCGAGCTTCCCCGGGACGTCGACGTCGAGGGTCGCACCCTGTCCGTCGGCAGCTCCAGCGCGGCCGACGCTCCTTCCAGCTCGCGCCGCCACCAGCCGACCTGCTCCTCCAGCGCCTCGTCCCGCAGCCACTCGCGCTGCCACGCCGCGTAGTCCGCGTACTGCAACGGCAGCTCGGGCAGCGGTGAGGGCCGGCCCGCGGTGAAGGCCGCGTAGAGCGCGCCCAGCTCGCGCACCAGCACGCCCGCGGACCAGCCGTCGGAGACAATGTGGTGCAACACGACCACCAGCAGGTGCTGTCGCTCTCCGGTGCGCACCAACGTCGCGCGCAGCAGGGGTCCCTGTCCCAGGTTGAAGGGACGCAGACTCTCGGCACGCGCCAGTCGCCGGGCTCCCTCCTCACGCTCGGTGTCAGGGCGGTCGCGCAGGTCCAATCGCAGCAGTCCCGACTTCAGCTCGGGGGCGATGCGCTGGAAGGGGCGTCCCTCCGCGTCGGTGTGGAAGGTGGTCCGCAAGCCCTCGTGACGCTGGAGGAGTGCATCGAACGCGCGCTCCAGGGCCGCCGCGTCGACCGTGCCCTCCAGGCGGAGGACGTTCGGGATGTTGTAGAGCGGGCTGTCCGGCTCCAACTGCTCCAGGAAGTACATCCGCTGCTGCGCGAACGACAGGGGCAGCGCGTCCGTGCGCTGCACCCGAACCAGCGCCGGAGCCGGCCGCGCGTCACCGGCCTGCGTCCGTGCCTCCACCCTGCGCGCCAGCTTCTCCACCGTGGGCGCGTCGAACAGCTCACGCAGCGGCAGCTCCACACCGAAGAGCCCGAGCACCCGCGCCACCACGCGCGTCGCCAGCAGCGAGTGTCCGCCCAGTTCGAAGAAGTCGTCCCGAAGCCCCACGCGCTCCACGCCCAGCACCTGAGCGAAGAGGCCCGCGAGCAGCTCTTCGGTCGGCGTGCGAAGGCCGCCCGTGTCCGAGTCCTTGCGCGACTCGCCCTCCGGCGCCGGGAGGGCCTTGCGGTCCACCTTGCCGTTCGACGTGAGCGGCAGCGCTTCCAGCACCACCAGGGCCGACGGCACCAGGTACGCCGGCAGCTGCTCCTGGAGCGACGCACGCAGGACGGCGACGTCCACCGCCTCGCCCGTGACGTAGCCCACGAGCCGCTTGTCTCCCGGCACGTCCTCGCGCACCACCACCACCGACTCGCGCACCGAGGCCTGCCTCGACAGCGCGGCTTCGATGTCACCCAGTTCGATGCGGTAGCCCCGCACCTTCACCTGGAAGTCCGCGCGGCCCAGGTACTCCAGTTGCCCGTCCGCCCGCCACCGCGCCACGTCGCCCGTGCGGTACATCCGCGCGCCCGGCTCCGCGCTGAACGGATCCGGGATGAAGCGCTCCGCCGTCAGCTCCGGCCGCTGCTGGTAGCCGCGCGTCACGCCGTCGCCACCGACGTACAGCCCGCCCGCGACGCCCAGCGGCGCAGGACGCAGGCGCGCATCCAGCACGTACAGCCGGGTGTTCGCGATGGGCCGCCCGATGGGCACTCCGGCAGACACGTCCGCGTCGCGCGGCACGTCGTACACCGCGCACCCCACCACCGTCTCCGTGGGGCCGTACTCGTTGATCAGCCGAGTGCCCGGCATGTGCTTCCGCCAGAAGTCCAGGCTCGCGGGAGGCAGGGCTTCGCCGCCCACCACCAGGGCACCCACGCGCCCCGCCGCCTCGGAGGCCGGCAGCGTCTGGCGCAGGAGTTCCCAGTGCGCCGGCGTCAGCTTCACCAGGGTGTAGTCCGCGCGGGCTCGCAGCGACCGGGCCAGGCCCTCCACCCCGTCCGACTCCGGAAGCAGCCACACGCCGCGCCCCGCGACGAGCGGCACCAGCAGGCTCGTCACCGTCAGGTCGAACACCACCGGCGAGTGCACCGGCGCGCCAATGCCCTGCCCCAGCCCATACGCCTCCAGGGCCCAGGCGACGTAGTTGTTCAACCCGCCGTGCGGCACCATGACGCCCTTGGGCTGACCGGTGCTGCCCGACGTGTAGAGCACGTACGCGAGGTGTCCCGCCGCCACGCCCGCGTCGCACGGCGTCTCCGGATGCGCGCGCACCCGGGCCTCGTCGGCGTCCAGCAGCACCACGCGCTCATCCGCGAGCGGCAGCGTTTCCGCGAACCGCTTCAGCGTGACGAGCACGGGCGCCCCTGCATCGGACAGCATGTAGCGCAGCCGCGACGCCGGGTATGCCGCATCCAGCGGCACGTACGCGCCACCGGCCTTCAGGATGCCCAACAGGCCCACCACCATCCGGGGCGAGCGATCCACGCACAGGCCCACGCGCACTTCGGGCCCCACGCCCAGCTCGCGCAGGTGCCACGCGAGCTGATTGGCCTGACGGTCGAGCTGCGCGTACGTGAGGACTTCGCCCTCGAAGCGCACGGCTTCCGCATCCGGCGTGCGCGCGGCCTGGGCCTCGAACAGGTGATGCACGCAGGCGTCCCGCGCGTAGTCGCGCGCGGTGTGGTTCCACTCCACGAGGACCTGCTGGCGCTCCGCTTCCGGGAGCAGGGGCAGGTCGCTCACTCGCTGGCCGGGCTCTTCCACGATGGCCGCCAGGAGGACCTGGAGGTGGGCGAGCATCCGCGCCGCGGTGGTGTCGTCGTAGAGGTCCGGGCTGTATTCGATCGCTGTGAGCAGGCCGTCGGCGGAGTCCGCCAGGGAGAGCGCCAGCTCGAACTTCGCCGCGTCGGTGCCGGTCTCCACCGGGCGCAGGCGCAACCCACCCGGGAGCATCGCCTCGGCCGGGGGGGCGTTCTGGAACGTGAACATCACCTGGAACAGCGGCGGGCGGGACAGGTCGCGCTCGGGGCGCAGCACCTCCACCAGCTTCTCGAACGGCACCTCCTGGTTCGACTGCGCGCCGAGCGTCGTCTCCCGCACCTGCTTGAGCAGCTCCCGGAACGTGAGCTCACCGCCCAGCCGGGCGCGAAGAACCAGCGTGTTGACGAAGAAGCCGATGAGCCCTTCCAGCTCCGTGCGGTTGCGACCCGCGACAGGCGTGCCCACGCTGACGTCGTCCTGCCCGCTGTAGCGCGACA
Organism: Corallococcus sp. CA053C; assembly: GCF_003611675.1. Classification (GTDB taxonomy): domain Bacteria; phylum Myxococcota; class Myxococcia; order Myxococcales; family Myxococcaceae; genus Corallococcus. The sequence goes on along the minus strand of NZ_RAWA01000030.1, from coordinate 38,870 downwards.
GCAGCACCTGCCACGCCGCCAGCAGCAGCATGAAGGGCGTCACGCCCTCCTTGCGGCCCAGGCTCCACAGCGCGTCACGCAGCGCCGGAGAGAGGGTCATGGACCGGCGGGCTCCCCGGACCAACGGGGAAGCCGTGCGCGGATGATCCGTGGGCAGCTCGATGACCCGGGGCGCCCCTTCCAACTGCTGCCGCCACCACGCCACCTGCGCGTCGAGCACCTCGTCCTTCAACCAGCCACGCTGCCACGCGGCGTAGTCCACGTACTGCACCGCCAGCTCGCGCAGCGGCGAGGGGCGTCCGGCGAGCCGGGCCGCGTACAGCGCGACGACTTCGCGCACGAGCACGCCCATGGACCAACCGTCGGAGACGATGTGGTGCATCACCATCGCGAGCACGTGTTCGCGCTCGCCCGTGCGCACCAGTCGCGTGCGTAGCAAGGGACCCCGGGCAAGGTCGAACGGCGCACGCGTCCACGCATCGACGAGGCGCCGGGCCTCGGCCTCGCGCTCCGGGTGCGCGCTCACGTCGACGACGTCCCACGCGAGGGTTCCCGGCGGGGAGATGGCCTGGAACGGAGTTCCGTCAGCCGCCTGGATGGTGGTGCGCAGGGCCTCGTGCCGACGCACCAGCTCCGTCAGCGCATGCTCCAGGGCGGCCACGTCCAGCGTGCCCTCCAGCTGGACAGCGGTGGCCACGTTGTAGGCGGCGCTGCCCGGCTGGAGCTGATCCAGGAACCACAGGCGCTGCTGCGCGAACGACAGCGGCAACTCACCCGTGCGCACCGTCGGCGTCAGCGGCGGCACCTTCACGCCCTGCCGTGCACGCAGCGCTTCGTCCACACGTGATGCGAGGGCCGCGACGGTTGGCGCCTCGAAGAGCGCGCGCAGGGGCAACTCCACCCCGAAGGCGCTCCGCACGCGCGACATCGCCTGCGTCGCCAGCAGCGAGTGCCCGCCCAGGTCGAAGAAGTTGTCCTCCGCACCCACGCGCGCGACTCCCAGCACCTGTGCCCACACCTGAGCCAGCAGCTCCTCCGTCGGCGTGCGCGGCGCCACGAAGTGCGCCGTCTCCTGCGCTCCGTCCGGCGTCGGCAGGGCCTTGCGGTCCACCTTCCCGTTGGGCGTCAGCGGAAGCGCGTCCAACACCACGAAGGCCGCTGGCACCATGTACTCCGGCAGTCGCTCGCGCAGGAAGTCACGCAGCTGCACGCTGTCCGTGCCCTCCGGTGCCACGACGTACGCGATGAGGCGTCGCGGGTCCTCCCGCAGCAACACCACCGCCGTGCGCACCGCCGGGTGCTTGCCCAACACTGATTCGATTTCGCCCAGCTCCACCCGGAAGCCACGCAGCTTCACCTGCGTGTCCGCGCGCCCCAGGAATTCGATGTTCCCGTCCGCCAGGTGCCGCGCCCTGTCTCCGGAGCGGTACAGCCGCGAGCCCGGTGCCCCATAGGGATTCGGCACGAAGCGCTCCGCCGTCAGCTCCGGACGGTGGCAGTAGCCTCGCGTCACGCCTTCGCCGCCGATGTACAGCTCGCTTGCCACGCCCGCCGGCACCGGCTTCAAGGCCGCGTCCAGCACGTACATCCGCACGTTCGCGAAGGGCTTCCCAATCGGCACCAGCCGGTTGTCTCCCGCCGCCAGCGCGTCGCTTTCAAACCACGTGCTGTCGATGGTGGTTTCGCTGATGCCGTACGAGTTGATGAGGCGCGTCCCCGCGCCAATCACGCCCCGGATGCGCCGGTACTCATTCACGTACCAGGCGTCAGAGCCGGCGATGAGCACCTTCATCGCCTCCAGTCGCTGGCCCGTCTCCTCCAGGTGCTGCAACAGCCCGCGCAACACCGCCGGGACGAACTCCGCGCAGTCGACGCGCTCCGCTTCCATCAGCCCGTGCAGCTTCTTCGGCTCCAGCAACCACTCGCGCGGGCACAGCACCAGCTTCGCGCCCGAGCACAGCGCTCGGGACAAGTCCCCGCCGAAGACGTCGAAGGAGAAGCTCGCCATCTGCAGGTGGCTTCGGCATTCCTCCTTCAGCGCGTAGCTCCGCTCCCAGCCCAGGTACGCATTCGCCCAGCTCTGGTGCGACACCATCACGCCCTTGGGCGTCCCCGTGCTTCCCGACGTGAAGACGACGTACGCCAGGTTCTCCGGCTGTGCCGTGCGGACCGGGGCCTCAATGGACAGGCCCGCGCGTGCGGGGGCTTCCGCGTCCAGCAGGTAGCGCTGGAGGCCCGGGGCTTCCACCGTGCCTTCCAGCGACTGCTGCGTCAGCAGCAGCGACATGCGCGACTCGGACACCATCAGCGCCAGTCGGTCCGCCGGGTAGGACGGGTCCAGCGGCACGTACGCGCCTCCCGCCTTCAGGATGCCCAGCAGCGCCACCAGCAGGCGCGGCGTGCGCTCCAGGCACACGCCCACCAGCACTTCGGGGCCTACGCCCAGGCTTCGCAGGTGGTGCGCCAGTTGGTTCGCCTGCGCGTCCAGCTCGCCGTAACTCAGCGCCGCTGCTCCCGGTGCCACCACCGCCTGCGCATCCGGTGTCAGGCGCGCCTGGGCCGCGAAGCGCTCCGGTATCCCCTGCTCCACGGGCAGCGCCACGTCGGTGTCATTCCACTCCACCAGCACTCGACGCCGCTCGGCCTCCCCCAGCATCGGCAGGTCCAGCACGCGTGCATCCGGCTGCGCCGCGATGCCCTGAAGCAGCACACCGAAGTGCGCCAGCATCCGCTGTGCCGTCGCCGCGTCGAAGAGGTCGGTGCTGTACTCCAGCGATGCTGCGAGCCCCTGCCCCGTCTCCGCCATGTCCAGGGACAGCTCGAACTTGGCCGTGCTGCCTTCGGTCTCCAGCGCACGCAGCGTGAGTCCCGAGCCCGTGGTCGCCTCCGTGGAGGACGGCGCCGCGTTCTGGAGCGAGAACATCACCTGGAACAGCGGCGACCGGCTGAGGTTGCGCTCCGGCTTCAGCTCCTCCACCAGCTTCTCGAACGGGACCTCCTGGTGCGCGTACGCGCCCAGCGTCGTCTCCTTCACCTGACGCAGCAGCTCACGGAAAGAGGGGTTGCCCTCCAGGTTCGAGCGCAGCACCAGCGTGTTGACGAAGAAGCCGATGAGCCCTTCCAGCTCCGCGCGGTTGCGACCCGCGATGGGCGAGCCGACGCTCACGTCCGTCTGCCCGCTGTAGCGCGACAGCAGCACCTGCCACGCGGCGAGCAGCACCATGAAGGGCGTAGCGCCCTCCTTCTGCCCCAGAGCCTTCAGCGCCGCCTCCACCTCGCGGGGGAAGTGCGCGGACACCACCGCGCCGTTGACCGACGGCATCGCGGGGATGGGCCGGTCCGTGGGCAGCTCAATGGCCTGCGTGGCTCCGAGCAGCTGCTTGCGCCAGTACGCGAGCTGCGCGTCGAGCACGGGGCCCTGGAGCCATTCGCGCTGCCACGTCGCGTAGTCCACGTACTGGAGCGCCAGCTCCGGCAGCGGCGACGGCTTGCCCTGGCTGAACGCACCGTAGAGCGCGAGCAGCTCGCGCAGGAAGATGCCGCGCGACCAGCCGTCGGAGATGACGTGGTGCAGGGTCAGGAGCAACACGTGCTCCGTCGCGCTGAGCTTGAGCAGCATCGCGCGCAACAGCGGCCCCACGGAGAGCGTGAAGGGCTGCTGCACATCCCGGAACACGCGCAGGCGGGCTTCCGCCTCACGTGCCTCGACGGGAAGAGCCTGGAGATCCACCTCGAGAATCGCCACGGGCGCGGGGGGCACGATGACCTGCGCCGCGCCACCCTCCTCCGCTCGCAGCGTCGTGCGGAGCACCTCGTGACGACGGACCAGCTCATCCAGGCAGCGCTGGAGCGCGGGGACGTCCAGGACGCCATCGAGCCGGACCGCGAGCGGGATGTTGTACTGCGGGTTCTGCGGATCGAACTGATCCAGGAACCACAGCCGCTGCTGCGCGAAGGACAGCGGATGGGACGCCGTGTTCCTGGGACGCGCCACCAGCGTCGCGGCAGGAGCGCCCGCGCTCTTCTGGCGCAGCTTGCGCATCAACAGGTCCTGCTTCTCGGGTGACAGGGACGAGAAACGCTTCGAGGTGTCACTCATTGGAAGTCTTCCTGTCGTGCGCCGGTTCCGCGTCCAGGAGGGCCTGCGCCTCGTCACTGGACAGTTCTTCCATCTCCGCCATCAGTCGCTCCAGCTCCGCGGGATCCACCTGCGCGGCCTGGGCCTCCATCACGAGCACCGCGAGCGTCTCCACGGTGGGCGACTCGAACAGCTTGCGCAGGGGCAGCTCCACTTCGAACGTCCGCCGGATCCGCGAGATGGCCTGCGTCGCCAGCAGCGAGTGGCCACCCAGTTCGAAGAAGCCATCGTGGATGCCCACGCGCTTCACTCCCAGCAGCTCGGAGTAGATGTCCGCCAGCTGCTGCTCCAGCTCACTGCGCGGGGCGACGAACTCCCGGGCGCGCGGCTCCGAGTCGGCGTCGGGCACGGGCAGGGCCTTGCGGTCCACCTTGCCGTTGGCGTTGAGCGGCAGGGCTTCCAACACCATCAGGGCCGACGGCACCATGTACTCCGGCAATCGTCCCTTCAGCTCGCTTCGCAGCGTCGTGACGTCCACGGTGTGGCCCGGCTTCGCCACCACGTACCCCACCAGCCGCTTGTCCCCGGGCACGTCCTCACGCGCCACCACCACCGCCTCGCGCACGCCTTCGCATGCGCTCAGCCCCGCCTCCACCTCGCCCAACTCCACGCGGTATCCGCGCACCTTCAGCTGGAAGTCCACGCGGCCCAGGAACTCCAGCTTCCCGTTCTCCCGCTGCCGGACCTTGTCTCCCGTCCGGTACAGCCGTGCTCCGGGCTCCTCGCTGTACGCGTCCGGGACGTACCGCTCCGCAGTGAGTTCCGGCCGGCCCACGTACCCGCGCGTCACCACCGCGCCGCCCACGTACAGCTCCCCCGCCACCCCTCGCGGCACCGGACGCCCGCTCGCGTCCAGCACGTACATCCGTGCATTCCCAATGGGGCGGCCCAGCGCCAGCGTCACCGCGCCTTCGTCCCATGCGCCTTCCACGGGATTCGTCAGCACGCCCACCGTCGTCTCCGTCGGGCCGTAGTGGTTGAAGACGGCGCACTCCGGTGCCAGCCGTTGCACCGTCTCCACCAACGCCCTGTCCGACGCCTCGCCGCCCACCACCAGGCGCTTCAGCGGCAGCACCTGCTTCGCATTCGGTCCGCTCAGCAGGGCCCTCAGGTGCGAGGGCACCACCTTCAAGCCCTCCACCCGGTGCGCCTGCATGTACGCGCCCAGCGCTTCCGCGTCCGACGCCACGTCCTTCGCCACCAGGTGCAGCGTCCCGCCTCCGCACAGCATCGGGAAGACGGCCGTGTGCCCCAGGTCCGCCGCCAGCGTCGTCACCGACGCGAAGCTCATTCCTTCCGTCAGCTTCAGCCGGCCTCGGATGCTCTCCACGTAGTTGGCCAACTGCCGGTGCTCCACCACCACGCCCTTCGGGCGGCCCGTGCTGCCCGACGTGAAGATGGCGTACACGGGGTTTTCACTCCGTACGCCCGACTCCACGCGCGTCGTGTCCGCGGAGACCTCCTCCACGATCAGCGTCTGGCATCCCAGGTTCGCCACCGCTCCCGCGAACACCCGCTGCGTCACCACCACTCGCAGCCCCGCGTCCTCGGCGATTGCCTTCACTCGCGCCGTGGGGAACGACGTGTCCATGGGCACGTATCCGCCCCCGGCCTTGAGGATGCCGAGCATGCCCACGACGGACTCCACCGTGCGCTCCACGTAGAGGCCGACCAGGACCTCGGGACCCACGCCCAGGGCTCGCAGTCGCTTCGCCACTCCGTTGGCTCGGGCATCCAGCTCCGCGTACGTGAGCTGACGGCCCTCCGCCACCACCGCCACGGCTCCGGGCACTCGCTTCGCCTGCGCCTCGAACAGCGTGTGGATGCACTCCGACGGCACCGCTTCCGCCGTCTGGTTCCACGTCTTCAGCACCTGCTGACGCTCGGCGGCGTCCATCAGCGGCAGGGCTCCCACGGACGCGTCCGGGTTCGCCGCGATGCCCTCCAGCAGCACCCGCAGGTGCTCCACCATCCGCTCCACCGTCGAGCGCTCGAACAGGTCCGTGCTGTACGTCAACGCGCCCTGGAAGCCTTCCGGCGCATCACTCAGCGACAGGTTCAGGTCGAACTTGGCCTGCTGGTTCTCCAGCTCCAGGCGGCGCAGCTTCAGGTCGCGCAGCGTCAGTTCGGTGTCGACCTCGGTGTTGAGCACGAGCATCGCCTGGAACAGCGGCGTGCGGCCCAGGTCGCGCTCCGGGCGCAACGCATCCACCAGTCGCTCGAACGGCACCTGCTGGTGCGCGAACGCTCCCAGCGTCGTCTCCTTCACGCGCCCGAGCACCTCGCGGAACCTGTCGGCCGGAGTCAGCCGCGTGCGCAGCACCAGCGTGTTGAGGAACAGGCCGATGAGCCCTTCCACTTCCGACTGCGTACGGCCCGCCACGGGCGTGCCCACGCTGATGTCGCCCTGACCGCTGTAGCGCGACAACAGCACCTGCCACGCCGCGAGCAACACCATGAACGGCGTCGCGCCTTCTTTGCGTCCCAGCGCCCTCAACGCGTCGGTCAATGACTTCGACCACCGCACGGACACCGAGCCACCCATCGCCGTGGGCGCCGCCGGCCGCACCTTGTCCGTCGGCAGCTCCAGCGCGGCCGGGGCTCCCTCCAGCTCGCGCCGCCACCAGCCGACCTGCTCCTCCAGTGCCTCGCCCTGGAGCCAGCCGCGCTGCCACACCGCGTAGTCCGCGTACTGCAACGGCAGCGCGGGCAGGACCGCTTCACGCTGCGCGATGCGCGCGGCATAGAGCGCGACCAACTCCCGCACCAACACGCCCGCGGACCAGCCGTCGGACACGATGTGGTGCATCGTCAGGAGCAGCAGGTGCTCCCGCTCCGCCATGCGCAGCAACGTGACGCGCAGGAGCGGACCGTGGCTCAGGTCGAACGGTCGCTGCGCTTCGGCACGGGCCCGTCGCCAGGCCTCCGGCTCACGGCCGGCCTCGTCCAGGCCGCTCAGGTCCACCACCGCCAGCGGGAAGGCGGGCGCGGCGGAGATGCGCTGGAAGGGCTTTCCGTCCTCGGCGTGGAACGTCGTCCGCAAGCCTTCGTGCCGGTGGATGAGGGCGTTGAACGCGTGCTCCAGCGCGCTCACGTCCAGGATTCCCTCCAGCTTCAGGAGGCTCGGGATGTTGTAGAGCGCGCCCTGCGGCTCCAGCTGCTCCAGGAACCACAAGCGCTGCTGCGCGAACGACAACGGCAGCGGGCCGGTGCGCGGCACCGCCGTCAGCGCGGGCACCCGGGGCGACACCTGCGCACGGGCGGCCTCTACCCGCAGGGCGAGCGCGGCCACGGTGGGGGCCTCGAACAATGCACGCAGCGGCAGCTCCACGCCGAGCGCGGCGCGGATGCGCGAGATGGCCTGCGTCGCCAACAGCGAGTGGCCTCCCAGCTCCAGGAAGTCGTCGTGGATGCCGACCTGGGACACGCCCAGCAGCTCGCGCCAGGTCGCGGCCAGCGTCTCCTCCACCGGCGTGCGGGGTGCGACATACGTCGGTCCCTGCTCCGCGCGCACCGCGTCCGGCGCGGGCAGGGCCTTGCGGTCCACCTTGCCGTTCGGGGTGAGCGGCATCGCGTCCAGCACCACGAACGCAGACGGCACCATGTGTTCGGGCAGCTTCTCGTCCAGGTGGCGCCGCAAAGCAGCCACGTCCACCGTCTCGTCCTCCTGGGCCACGACGTAGGCCACGAGGCGTCGGTCGCCGGGCACGTCCTGACGGGCGAGCACCACCGCCTCGCGCACCGAACCCGCGCCCGCCAGCACCGCTTCGATTTCGCCCAGCTCGATGCGGAAGCCGCGCACCTTGACCTGGTGGTCGGTGCGGCCGACGAACTCCAGCGCTCCGTCCGCGCGGTAGCGGACCAGGTCTCCCGTCCGGTACAGCCGCGCGCCCGGTTCGGCGCTGAACGGATCCGGCACGAAGCGCTCCGCCGTCTGCTCCGGTCGGCCCAGGTAGCCCCGGCCCACGCCGACGCCGCCGATGAACAACTCGCCCGCGATGCCCACGGGCACCGGAGCGCGCGTCGCGTCCAGCACGTAGGCGCGCACGTTCGGATACGGCCGGCCGATGGGCGGCGTCCCGGAGCCCGGCACGCAGACGGCGCTCGTCACCGTGATGCTCGCCTCGGTGGGACCGTAGGAGTTCACGAAGCGGCGACCGGCCGCCCAGCGATCCATCAACTCCGCCGAGCACGCCTCCGCGCCCGTCACCACCGTGCGCAGCGTGGGGAAGTCCTCGGGGGACAGCACCGCCAGCGTGGAGGGCAGCAGCACGGAGGTGGTGATGTTGCGCTCGCGCATCAACCGCGCGAGTTCGGGCCCGGGCTGGAGGGCCTCGCGAGGCGCCAGCACCAGCGTCCCGCCGGCCGCGATCGTGGAGAAGATCTCCAGCAGCGACACGTCGAAGCTCATCGACACGAACTGGAGCGTGCGCGTGCCGGGCCCCACATCGAAGTCCCGCACGGCGTGGGCCAGCGTGTTGACGATGCCCCGGTGCTCGATGAGGGTGCCCTTCGGCTGGCCCGTGCTGCCCGACGTGTAGATGACGTACGCCAGGTGACGACCCCCGGCGAAGGTGCCCAGGTTGCCGGTGCCCTGGCGCGCGAGGCTCGCGGCGTCGGAGTCCACGCAGAGCAGCTGCTCTCCTCGTGAAGGCAGTTCGTCGGCGATGGACTCGCGGGTGACGAGCACCGGGACGCGCGAGTCCTCCAACAGGAACGCGAGCCGGTGCGACGGATAGTCGGGATCCATGGGCACGTAGGCCCCGCCCGCCTTGAGGATGCCCAGCAGGGCCATGAGCAGCTCGGGGGAGCGCTCCAGGCACACGCCCACGCGGACCTCCGGCCCGACGCCCAGGAGCCTCAGCTGGCGGGCCAGTTGATTGGCGCGTGCGTTCAGCTCACCGTAGGTCCAGCGCGTGTCGCCCAGCTCCACGGCGATGCCGTCCGGCGTGCGCTCCGCCTGCGCCTCGAAGAGGCCGTGCAGCGAAGCCTCGTCCTCCAGGGGCGCGACGGCGGTGTTCCAGCCCTTGAGCACCTGGTGCCGTTCGCCCTGCGTGAGGAGCGAGAGGTCGCGGACGTGGGAGTCCGGGGCCGCGACGGCGATGCCCTCCAGCACCGTGCGCCAGTGGCCCATCAAGCGGGTGATGGCTTCCGCGTCGAAGCGCGACAACTGGTACGACAGACGCAGACCCAGCTTCTCACCGGGCAACACGGCGGGCGCCAGCGGCAGGGTCAACCGCTCGCGGCCCTCGAAGTCGCGCACGTCCAGGCCGCGGGCCCGCTGCTGGATGGCCTCGTCGATGGGGTAGTTCTCGACGACGACGAGGCTCTCGAAAAGCGGCTGTCCGCGGGGCAGCTCGCTCCAGCCCTGCACCTGGACCAGCGGGCAGTGCTCATGCGCGCTCAGCGCCACCTGCTGCGTCTGGATGCCGCGCAGCCAGGACACCAGCGTGTCTTCCGGCGCGAGCCGCACGCGCAGCGGAAGGGAGTTGATGAACAGGCCCATCATCCCCTCCACCCCTGGAAGCTCCGAGGGGCGGCCCGAGACGGTGGTGCCAAAGACGACGTCCTGCTCACCGCTGTAGCGGCTCAGCAGCAGCGCCCACGCGCCCTGCACCACCGCGCCCAGCGTGAGCTGGTGGCGACGCGCGAAGGACTCCAGGGCGGTGGTGGTCTCCGCCAGGAGGGCAATCTCCTGCGAGCCGTGCTGGTGGACCGCCTCGCTGTCGTTGAAGCCCGCGCCCTTGTCCAGGGGCAGCGGCGTGGGAGCAGTGAAGCCCGCGAGCCGCTCGCGCCAGAACGCCTCCGAGCGCGCCGGCTCCTGCCGACCCAACCATTCGATGTAGTCCCGGAACGCGGGACGCGCCGTGGCCAGCGCTGGCTGATCGCGCGTGAAGGCGTCGTAGAAGCCGAACAGGTCCTGCATCACCAGGCCCAGGCTCCAACCGTCGAGCAGGGTGTGGTGGAAGCTCCAGACGAGCCGGTGGACGTTCGTGTCCAGGCGCACCAGCGCCACGCGCAACAGCGGGCCTGCCACGAGGTCGAAGCCCCGGGCCCGATCCTCTTCCAGGAAGGTGTCCAGCTGCTGCCGCTGGGACTCGGACGACTGGCCGCTCCAATCCAGCTCCGCCCACGGCAGGACCGCGTGACGGCGCACCACCTGCAACGGCACGTCCAGCCCTTCCCAGAGGAGCGTCGTGCGCAGCACGGCATTGCGTGCCACCAACTCCTCCCACGCACGCCGCAGCGCTCGCGCGTCCAGCTGTGCATGGAAGGCCCAGGAGAGTTGCTCGAAATACACACCCGATTTCGGCGCCAGCAGCGCGTGGAAGAGCATGCCCTGCTGCATCGGTGACAGCGGGTAGAGGTCCTCCAGGTCCGTCGTCACGGCCTGCACTCGCGCGAGCGACCGTGCATCCAGCTTCGCCAGCGGGAAGTCGGCCGGCGTGTACTTCGCCGCGTCCTGCGTCTGCCGGCCCGCCACCAGCGACCGCAGCGCCTCCGTGTAAGCGCGCGCCAGCGCTTCCACCGTGGCCCGTGCGTGCAGTGCTTCGCTGTACGTCCACGTCACTTCCAGCCGGCCGCCCACCACCAGCCCGTTCACTTCCAGCACGTGGCTTCGCTGACCGCCCTGCCCCATCGCCGGGCCCGACGACTCCTTCGCCAACGTGAAGCCGCCCGCGCCCGTCGCCAGCGCGTCGAACTGCCCCAGGTAGTTGAAGGCCACCTGCGACTTCGGCGCCCCCTTCAACTTCGCCACCACCGCCGCAGGGCCCTGGTAGCGCAACAGCCCGTAGCCCACGCCCTTGCCCGGCACCTGTCGCAGCGTGTCCCGCACCGCCCGCAGCGTGTCGCCCGGCGTGGCCGCTCCCGGCACTTCCAGCACCACCGGATACAGCGACGTGAACCAGCCCACCGTGCGCGTCACGTCCACGTCCGCGAAGAGCTCCTCGCGTCCGTGGCCTTCCACGTCCACCCGCACCTGCGCTTGCCCCGTCCACTGCGTCAGCACGCGCGCCAGCGCCGCCACCAGAACTTCGTTCACGCTGGCCCGGTACGCTGCTGGCACTTCCTGGAGCAGCACCCGCGTCTCTTCCGCGTCCAGCCCCACCACGACGCCACGCGCGGACGCCACGGTGTTCTCACCCGTCGTATCCACGGGCAGCGCGGGCACTTCCTGCGACTGCGAGAGCCACCACGCCGCTTCCTTCTCCAGCTCCGGCCCGCGCGCGTACGTCTCCAGCTTGCGCGCCCACGCCTGGAAGGACGTCGTCTTCGGCGGCAACTCCACCGCGCGGCCTTCACGCCGCTGCGCGTACGCCGTGCCCAGGTCCTCCAGCAGCACGCGCCACGACACGCCATCCACCACCAGATGGTGCACCACCAGCAACAGCCGCGACGTCCGGCACGCTCCGCGCTCCATCAACAGCGCGCGCAACAGCAGTCCTTCCTCCAGCCGAAGTCCCTGCTGGAGCTCCTTCGCGGCGACAGCCACCGCCTCCTGCTGGGCCGCCTCGTCCTCCGCGAGCGACGACAGGTCGAGCCGTCGCAACAGGGCCCCGTGTCCAAGGCCCGCGTTGTGCTGCGTCCAACCCGTGGCGCCGCGCGCGTAGCGCATCCGCAGCGCATCGTGATGCACCACCAGCGCTCGCAGCGCCTCTTCCAACCGCTCCGCCTCCACTCCCTCCTTCGCCTCCAGCAGCACCGCCTGGTTGAAGTGGTGCGCCTGCGGCAGTTCCCTCTCGAAGAACCAGCGCTGGATCGGCGTCAGCGCCACTTCGCCTTCCACCACGCCCTGTTCCCCGACCGCCCCGCGCCCTTCCTCCACCACCTTCGCTAGTTGCTCCACCGTCGGGTGCTGGAACAACTGCTTCGGCGTCACCTTCAGGCCCGCCTGCCCTGCCTTGGCCACCACCTGGATGCTCAAGATGGAGTCCCCGCCCAGCGCGAAGAAGTTCTCGCGCACGCCCACCCTCGCCACACCCAGCACGCGGGCCCACACGGCCGCGAGCGTCTCTTCCGTCCTCGACTTCGGTGCGTCGTAGGCCTCGTCCGCGGGACCCACCTGCTCCGGCGGGGGCAGGGCCTTGCGGTTCACCTTGCCGTTGGGCGTCAGCGGCAGCGCCTCCAGGACGACGAAGGCCGCGGGCACCATGTACTCCGGCAGCCTGGCCTTCAGGTCCGCGCGCAACCCTTCCGCCGTCACTCCCGTGCCGGGCTGGCCCACGACATAGGCCACCAGCCGGCGGTGGCCCGGCGTGTCCTCGCGCACCACCACCACGCTCTCGCGCACGTCCTCGCGCTGGATCAGCGCCGCTTCGACTTCGCCCAGCTCGATGCGGAACCCGCGCACCTTCACCTGCGAGTCCAGGCGGCCCAGGAAGATCACCGCTCCGTCCGGTGACTGCTTCACGAGGTCACCCGTGCGGTACAGCCGGGCCCCCTGCCGCGTGCTGAACGGGTGCGGCACGAACTTCTCCGCCGTCAGCGCCGGCCGCCCCAGGTAGCCCAGCGCCAGACCGTCGCCGCCGATGTACAACTCGCCAGGAACCCCGACGGGCACGGGCTGAAGCCGCGCGTCCAGGACGTACAGCTCCGTGTTGGACAGCGCCTTGCCAATGGGCACCGTCAGCGCGTCCGCGGGAACCTCCTTCACCTCGTGCCACGTGGCGAACGTCGTGCTCTCCGTGGGGCCGTAGACGTGCATCAGCGTGCCCGGCGCTCCCTGCGCGAGCACCGTGCGCATCGCCCCCGGATCCACCGCTTCGCCGCCCACGTGGAGCTGGCGCAGCGTCTGGAAGGTCTCCGCGGACTGCGCCACCAACTGGTTGAAGAGCGCGGTCGTGACGAAGAGCACGCTGATGCGCTCCTCCCGCAGGTACGCCGCGAACGCCACGGGCGACAGCGCCACATCCCGCGTCACGCCCACCAGCCGCGCGCCATGGAACAGCGCGCCCCACACTTCGAACGTCGCCGCGTCGAACGAAGCATTCGACGCCTGCGCGATGCGGTCCTCCTGGGTCAGCTGGATGAAGTTCGTCTCCACCAGCAGCCGCACCACCGCCCGGTGCGGAACCCAGACGCCCTTGGGCGTTCCCGTGCTCCCGGACGTGTAGATGACGTAGGCCGGATCCTCCGCCTCCACGCCACTCTCCGGCGCGTGCGTCGGCTCCGCGTCCAACGAGCCTTCGTCCAGGTCCACCACCCGTGACGGGCCTTCGGGCAGCGCGCCGCGCAGCGACGCCTGCGTCACCAGGACTTCCACGCCAGCGTCCTGCACCATGAAGGCCAGTCGCTCGGGCGGATAGCTCGCGTCGAGCGGCACGTACGCCGCCCCCGCCTTGAGGATGCCCAGCATCCCCTCCACCATCCCCACGCCGCGCTCCACGCACAGGCCCACGCGCGAGCCCCGTCCCACGCCCAGCTTCCGCAGCCGGTGCGCCAGTTGGTTCGCCCGCGTCTCCACCTGACGGTACGTGCGCTGCGCTCCGGCGAAGCTCAGCGCCAACGCATCCGGCGTGCGCTCCACCTGCGCCGTCACCCGCGCGTGGATGCACTGCTCCCTCGGGTACGCCGTGCGCGTCGCGTTCCACGCCACCACCTGCCGCTGGCGCTCCTCCGCCGTCAGCAGCGGCAGCCGTGCCACCTTCGCGTCGGGGTCCGCCGCGATGGCCGACAGCAGCACCTCCAGGTGCCCCGCCATCCGCTCCACCGTCACCGCGTCGAACAGGTCGGTGTTGTACTCAATCGACCCCGCGAACCCCGTCGGCGAGTCCGACAGCGACAGGGTCAGCTCGTACTTGGCCGTGCGGTCATCCGCGTCGAGGGGACGCAGGGACAGCCCGGGCAGCCGCTGTTCGGTCAACGCCTTCTGCTGGAGCGCGAACATCACCTGGAACAACGGCGGACGGCGCAGGTCCCGCTCCGGGCTCAGCGCTTCCACCAGGTTCTCGAACGGGACCTCCTGGTGCGTGAACGCCCCGAGCGTCGTCTCGCGCACCCGCGCCAGCACGTCGCGGAACGTGGGCTCGCCGTCGAACCGCGTCCGCAGCACGAGCGTGTTGACGAAGAAGCCGATGAGCCCTTCCAGCTCCGTGCGGTTACGCCCCGCGATGGGCGTGCCCACGCTGATGTCGTCCTGCCCGCTGTAGCGCGACAGCAGCACCTGCCAGGCCGCCAGCAACAGCATGAAGGGCGTCACGCCTTCGCTGCGGCCGCGAACCCGCAGCGAGTCGGACAGCGCGGCGCTCAGCGCCACGGGCAGTCGCGCGCCCCGGAAGGACTGGACCGCCGGACGGGGGCGGTCGGTCATCAGCTCCAGCGCGGACGGCGCGCCTTCCAGCTGCCGCGTCCACCACGAGAGCTGCGCCTGCAGCGCGTCTCCCTGCAACCAGCCTCGCTGCCAGGCAGCGTAGTCCGCGTACTGCACCGGCAGCGCGGGCAGGGCTGGGGGCTGGTCCGCGCGGAAGGCCTCGTAGAGCGCGGTCAGCTCGCGCACGAGGACTCCCATGGACCAGCCGTCGGAGACGATGTGGTGCATCGTCAGCAACAGGTCGTGCTGACGCTCCGCGAGCCGCACCAGCGTGCTGCGGAAGAGCGGCCCTCGCGCGAGGTGGAACGGACGGCGCGCTTCCTCGCCCGCGATCCTCCGGGCCTCGGTTTCACGCTCCGCTTCGGGCAGCGCCGACACGTCCACGAGCGTGAGGGGCAGCTCCCAGTCCGGCATCACGAGCTGCGCGGGATGTCCCTCTTCCGCGCGGATCAGGGTCCGCAGCGTGTCATGCCGACGGATGAGCGCTTGCAGTCCGCGCTCCAGCGCCGACACGTCCAGCGCCCCCTCCAGCCGGACGGCGGCGGGGATGTTGTACGAGGCACTTCCCGGTTCGAATTGATCGATGAACCACAGGCGCTGCTGCGCGAAGGACACCGGCGCCGCGCCCTCCCAGTGCCTTGCGACCAGCGGCGGCCGCACGTCCGACGTCGCTCCGCGCCGGGCATCGTCGATCCGCGCCGCCATGTCCGCGACGGTGGGCGCTTCGAAGAGGGCCCGCAGCGGCAGCTCCACGCCGAAGGTGGTGCGGATGCGTGAGATGGCCTGCGTCGCCAGCAGCGAGTGGCCGCCCAGCTCGAAGAAGTCGTCCCGCGCGCCCACCTTCGCGACGCCGAGCACCCGGGCCCACTCGCCCGCGAGCACCTCCTCCGTCGGCGTCCTCGGCGCCACGTACGCGCCCGAGACCTCCACGCCTGCGTCCTTCGGCTCCGGCAGGGCCTTGCGGTCTACCTTGCCGTTCGCGGTCAGCGGCAGCGCCGGCAGGATGACGAAGGCCGACGGCACCATGTACTCCGGCACCTGGGCCTTCATCGCCGCGCGCACCCGGGACACGTCCAGGCCTTCGCCCACCACGTACGCCACCAGGCGTTTGGTGCCCGAGCCCTCGCCACGCGCCATCACCACGTTCTCGCGCACGCCCTCGCAGCGGCCCAGCGCAGCCTCCACTTCCGCCAGCTCCACGCGGAAGCCCCGCACCTTCACCTGCGTGTCGCCGCGCCCCAGGAACTCCAGCACGCCGTCCGCGCGCCAGCGCGCCAGGTCGCCCGTGCGGTACATGCGGCTGCCCGGAGGACCGAACGGATTCGGGACAAATGCCGCCGCCGTCAGCTCCGGCCGGCCCAGGTAGCCTCGCGCCACGCCATCGCCCGCCGCGTACAGCTCGCCCGCCGCCCCCACGGGCACCGGTTGCCCCCGAGCGTCCAGCACGTACACCTGCGTGTCGCCGATGGGCCGGCCAATGGGCACCGCCAGGCCCACGTCCTCCACCGTCCGCATCCGGTGGCAGCTCGTGAAGAGCGTGCCTTCCGTCGGGCCGTAGCAGGCCGTCACCGCCACGCCCAAGACCTCCAGCGCGCGCTTCACGTGCGGCGCCGACACCACGTCGCCACCCGTGAGGAGCTGCTTCACGCCGCGCAACCCTTCCAGGTTGCCGTCCACCATCTGCGTGAAGAGGCCCGCCGTCAGGTGCAACACCGTGACGCCATGACGCTGGAGCACCCCTTCGAGCGCCTTCACGTCTCCCACCGGCACCGGCGGGTACACCACCAGTCGCGCGCCGTTCAGCAGCGGGCCCCACACCTCCAGCGTCGACGCGTCGAAGGACACCGGCGCGATGAGCAGGAACGCATCGTCCTCGCCCAGGCGCGCGTAGTTCGTGTCCAGCACCGTGCGCAGCACGCCCGAGTGCACCGTGCACACGCCCTTCGGCTTGCCCGTGCTCCCCGACGTGAAGTCCACGTACGCGAGGTTGCCTCCGCCCACGCCCGCTTCCGGCGTGTGCGTCGGCTGACGGGACAGCTCCTCCCGTGCCTCCTCCATGCGCACCACGTCCAGCCCGTGCACCGGCAACCGCTCGCCCAACGCGCGCGTCGTCACCAGCACGCGCGGCGCCGCATCCGTGAGCATCGAAGCCAGCCGCTCGCGCGGGTAGTCCGCCTCCAGCGGGACGTACGCGCCGCCCGCCTTGAGGATGCCCAGCAGCGCGACCACGAGGTCCACGCCGCGCTCCAGGCACAGCGCCACCCGCGACTCCGGGCCCACGCCCCGTGCCCGCAGCAGGTGCGCGAGCTGGTTGGCCCGCGCGTCCAGCTGCGCGTACGTCAGCTTCTCGTCACCGGACTCCAGCGCCACTGCGTCCGGCCGCCTCGCCACCTGCGCGGAGAAGATGTCTCCGATGCTCGCCTCGCGCGGGTACGTCGAAGCGGTCTGGTTCCAGTCCACCAGGACGCGCTGCTTCTCCTCGGCGGACAGCACGTCCACCGATGCCACGCGCGCGCCTTCCGCCGCCACCAGGCCTTCCAGTGCCCGCTGCCACTGTCCCAGCAGCCGCTCGATGCCCTCCGCTTCGAAGCGCGGCAGGTCGTACGCCAGCTTCAGCGACAGCTCCCGGCCCGGGATGGCCGAGGCCGTCAGCGGATAGTTGCTGCGCTCGACGCCGTGCACGTCCCGGATGCCCAGCGGATTGCCCTGCGCCGCGAGCGACACGTCCAGCGGGTAGTTCTCGAAGACGAAGAGGCTCTGGAACAGCGGCGTGCCGCGCGGCACCTGGCTGAAGCCCTGCACCCGCACCAGCGCGTCGTGCTCGTACGGACGCGACTCCGTGTAGCGGGCCTGAAGGTCCTGGAGCCACTGGCTCACGGAGGCTTCGGCCGGCACGCGCATGCGCACGGGCACGGTGTTGATGAACAGGCCCGGAGCGTCCTCCACGCCCGGCAGCTCCGTGGGTCTTCCCGACACGGTGACGCCGAAGACGATCTCCGCTTCGCCGCTGTGGCGTGACAACACCAGCGCCCACGCCGCCTGCACCAGCGTGTTCAGCGTGAGCTGCTGACGCCGCGCGAAGAGCTGGAGCGCGGCGGTGGCCTCCGACGACAACGTGAGCGAGCGCTCACCATGGCCTTCCGGCACAAGCGCCGACATTCCGGCGTGCGTGTCACCGGGAAGCGGCGTCGGGGCGTGAATGCCCGCGAGCTCCGCCCGCCAGAACGCCTCCGACCGCGCCGCGTCCTGGTGTCCCAGCCACGCGATGTACTCCCGGTAGTCAGCACCGGCAGGCCCCTTGGGCAGCACGCGGCCCTGCACCCGCGCCTGATAGAGCGCGAAGACCTGCTTGAGCAGCAGGGCCATGCTCCAGCCGTCGAGCACCGTGTGGTGGAAGCTCCAGACGAACCGGTGGACGTTCGTGTCCAGGCGCACCAGCGCGATGCGCAGCAGCGGGCCCTCCGCGAGATCAAAGCCCCGGGCCCGGTCCTCTTCCAGGAAGGTGTGCAGCTGCTGCCGCTGGGCCTCTTCCGTCTGGCCCCGCCAGTCGAGCTCCCGCCACGGCAGCGTCACGTGACGGCGCACCACCTGCAACGGTGCCTCCAGCCCTTCCCAGAGGAACGACGTGCGCAGCACCGCGTGGCGCACCACCAGCTCCTCCCACGCACGCCGCAGGGCCTGCGTGTCCAGGGCGGTGTGGAAGTCCCAGGAGAGCTGCTCGAAGTAGACGCCCGACTTCGGCGCCAGCAGCGCGTGGAAAAGCATGCCCTGCTGCATCGGCGACAGCGGGTAGACGTCCTCGAAGTCGTCCACCTTCGACTGCACATGCGCGAGCGTGCGTGCATCCAGCTTCGCCAGCGGGAAGTCGGCCGGCGTGTACTTCGCCGCGTCCTGCGTCTGCCGGCCCGCCACCAGCGACCGCAGCGCTTCCGTGTACGCGCGCGCCAGCGTTTCCACCGTGGCCCGTGCGTGCAGCGCTTCGCTGTACGTCCACGTCACTTCCAGCCGGCCGCCCACCACCAGCCCGTTCACTTCCAGCACGTGGCTTCGCTGTCCGCCCTGCCCCATCGCCGGGCCCGAGGACTCCTTCGCCAACGTGAAGCCGCCCGCGCCCGTCGCCAGCGCGTCGAACTGCCCCAGGTAGTTGAAGGCCACCTGCGACTTCGGCCCCCCCTTCAGCTTCGCCACCACCGCCGCCGGGCCCTGGTAGCGCAGCAGCCCGTAGCCCACGCCCTTGCCCGGCACCTGTCGCAGCGTGTCCCTCACGGCGCGCAACGTGTCGCCCGGCGTCGCCGCGCCCGGCACCTCCAGCACCACCGGGTACAGCGACGTGAACCAGCCCACCGTGCGCGTCACGTCCACGTCCGCGAAGAGCTCCTCGCGCCCGTGGCCTTCCACGTCCACCCGCACCTGCGCCTGCCCCGTCCACTGCGTCAGCACGCGCGCCAGCGCCGCCACCAGCACTTCGTTCACGCTGGCCCGGTAGGCCGCAGGCACTTCCTGCAACAACACCCGCGTCTCTTCCGCGTCCAGCCCCACCACGACACCACGCGCGGACGCCACGGTGTTGTCGCCCGCTGTGTCCACGGGCAGCGCGGGCACTTCCTGCGACTGCGAGAGCCACCACGCCGCTTCCTTCTCCAGCTCCGGTCCGCGCGCGCACGTCTCCAGCTTGCGCGCCCACGCCTGGAAGGACGTCGTCTTCGGCGGCAACTCCACCGCGCGGCCTTCTCGCCGCTGCGTGTACGCCGTACCCAGGTCCTCCAGCAGCACGCGCCACGACACGCCGTCCACCACCAGGTGGTGCACCACCAGCAGCAACCGCGACGTCCGGCCTGCTCCGCGCTCCATCAACAGCGCGCGCAGCAACAAGCCCTCTTGCAGCTCCAGGTTCGCGTGGGTCCGCGCCACCGCATCCGCGAGCGCCCGCGCCTGATCCGCTTCGGACATCGCGGACAGGTCGACCTGCTCCAACACGCGCGCCTTCTCCAAGCCGGCGTTGTGTTGCGTCCAACCCGAGGCGCCGCGCACGTAGCGCATCCGCAGTGCATCGTGGTGCGCCACCAGCGCTTGCAGCGCTTCCTCCAGCCGCTCCGCCTCCACCCCTTCCTTCGCCTCCAGCAACACCGCCTGGTTGAAGTGGTGCGCCTGCGGCAGTTCCCTCTCGAAGAACCAGCGCTGGATCGGCGTCAGCGCCACTTCGCCTTCCACCACGCCCTGCTCTCCCACTGCCCCGCGCCCCGCCTCCACCACCTTCGCCAGCTGCTCCACCGTCGGGTGCTGGAACAGCTGCTTCGGCGTCACCTTCAGCCCCGCCTGCCCCGCCTTCGCCACCACCTGGATGCTCAGGATGGAGTCGCCGCCCAGCGCGAAGAAGTTCTCGCGCACGCCCACCCTCGCCACTCCCAGCACCCACGCCCAGACTCCCGCCAGCGTGGTCTCCGTCCTCGTCCTCGGCGCTTCATAGGACTCAACGGCTTGCGTGCTCGCCTCCGGCGCGGGCAGGGCCTTGCGGTCCACCTTGCCGTTCGACGACAGGGGCAGCGCCTCCAGGACGACGACGGCCGCGGGCACCATGTACTCCGGCAGCCTCGCCTTCAGCTCCGCGCGCAGCTCGTCCACCGACACCCGCGCGTCGGCCTGTCCCACGACGTACGCCACCAGTCGCTTGATGCCGGGCTGATCCTCCCGCACCACCACCACGCTCTCGCGGATGCCCTGGCACTGGCCCAGCGCCGCTTCGACTTCGCCCAGCTCGATGCGGAAGCCGCGCACCTTCACCTGGAAGTCCAGGCGGCCCAGGTACTCGATGCTCCCGTCCGCCAGGATGCGGGCTTGATCTCCCGTGCGGTACAGCCGCGTCCCCGCGGCGCCGTGCGGGTTGGGCACGAAGCGCTCCGCCGTCAACGACGGGCGCCCCAGATAGCCCCGGCCCACCTGCACACCGCCGATGTACAGCTCGCCCGCGAGCCCCACTGGCACCGGCTCCAGCGCCGCGTCCAGGATGAGGATCTGCGTGTTCGCCACCGGCCGGCCAATGGGCACGCTGCGGCGTCCATCGTCGCGCTCGCACGCCCAGAAGGTCACGTCCACCGCGGCCTCCGTCGGGCCGTAGAGGTTGTGCAGCGGCACGCCCAGCCGCTCCAGGCAGCGGTCCTTCAGCTCCAGCGGCAGGGCCTCTCCACTGCACACCACGCGACGCAGCGCCGTGCACCGCTCCAACCCCGGCTCCTCCAGGAACACCTGGAGCATCGACGGCACGAAGTGCAGCGTCGTGACGGCCTCGCGCGCCATCACGTCCACCAGATAGGCGGCGTCCTGATGGCCCCCGGGCCTCGCGACCTGCAGCCGCGCTCCGGTGATGAGCGGCCAGAAGAACTCCCACACCGACACGTCGAAGCTGAAGGGCGTCTTCTGCAACACGACGTCCCGGGGCTCCAACCCGTAGGCCTCCTGCATCCAGAGCAGCCGGTTGCAGATGCCCGCGTGGGTGTTCATCGCGCCCTTCGGGCGGCCGGTGCTGCCCGACGTGTAGATGACGTAGGCCAGGTGCTCCGGCCCGACGCCCGACACCACCGGCTCAGGGGACGACCGCTCCACGTGGACCCACTCCGAGTCCAGGCACACCACGGGCGTGCTCCCCACGCGGAGCAGCTCCACCAGGTGCTGCTGCGTGAGCAGCACCGCCACCGCCGAGTCCTCCACCTGGTACGACAGGCGCTCGGCCGGTGCCGACGGGTCGATGGGCACGTACGCGCCGCCCGCCTTGAGCACGCCCAGGAGCGCGAGCACCATCTCCAGCGAACGCTCCGCGCAGACGCCGACGCGGACCTCGGGCCCCACGCCGCGCTCGCGCAGGTAGTGCGCGAGCTGGTTGGCCCGGGCATCCAGCTCCCGGTACGTGAGCCGCGCGCCTTCGAAGTCGACCGCCACCGCGTCCGGCGTGCGCGCGACCTGGGCCTCCACCAGCCCGTGCAGCGTGCAGTCGGTCGGGTAGTCGCGCTGCGTGGCATTCCAGTCCACGAGCAGCAGGTGACGCTCCGCAACCGACATCAGCGGGAGCGACTTCACCCGCGTCTCCGGATGGGCCACGGCCGCCGTCAGGAGCACGTCCAGGTGCTCCGCCCAGCGCGCCACCGTCGTCGCGTCGAAGAGGTCGGTGTTGTACTCCAGCGTGCCCGTGAAGCCGGACGCCGCGTCGGTGAGCGACAGCTTCAGGTCGAACTGCGCGCCCGCGCCCTCCTCCTCCAGCATGCGCAGCGACAGCCCCGGCAGGCGCAGCTCCGGCAGCGGATCCTCCTGGAGCGCCAGCATCACCTGGAACAGCGGCGAGCGGCTCAGGTCGCGCTGGGGCTGCAGCGCGTCCACCAGCTTCTCGAATGGCACCGCCTGATGCGCGTACGCGCCCAGCGTCGTCTCACGCACCTGCTGGAGCAGCTCGCGGAACGACGGGTCCTCGCCCAGCCGTGCCCGTAGCACGAGCGTGTTCACGAACAGGCCGATGAGCCCTTCCAGCTCCGCGCGATCCCTTCCCGCGACCGGCGAGCCCACGAGCACGTCGTCCTGCCCCGCGTGGCGCGCCAGCAGCACCTGCCACGCCGCCAGCAGCACCATGAAGGGCGTCACGCCCTCGCGCCGTGCGAGCGCGCGCACGGCGTCCGTCAGCCCGGGCGACAGGTGCACCGGGAGCGTCGCGCCAGCGGCGGACTGGATCACCGGACGCGGCCGATCCGTGGGCAGCGCGAGCACGTGCGACGCGCCGTCGAGCTTCGCGCGCCACCACGCGAGCTGCGTCTCCAGCGTCTCGCCCTGGAGCCACGCCCGCTGCCATGCCGCATGGTCCGCGGGCTGGAGCGACAGCGGCGGCAGCGGCGACGCGTGCCCCGACACGAAGGCTTCGTAGAGCGCGGCCACTTCCCGCACCAGCACCAGCATGGAGCCGCCGTCGGAGACGACGTGGTGCATCGTGAGCAGCAGCACGTGGCGCGTGGGCGCGCACTTCAGGAGCGTCAGGCGCAGCAGCGGCCCGCGCGCCAGGTCGAAGGGACGGCGCGCCTCCTCCGCCATCAGGCGCCGCACCTGCGGCTCCGCGTCTTCCAGCGCGGACAGGTCCCTGCCCACGAGCGGCACCGGGGACGGCGCGGCCACGACCTGGAACGGCTGTCCTTCCGGCGCCACCAGCGTGGTGCGCAGCGATTCATGCCGCTGCACCAGCGCCTCGAACGCGCGCTCCAGCGCGTGCACGTCCAACGCGCCATCCAGCTCCACCGCCACGGGGATGTGGTACGCGGGATTGCCCGGCTCCAGCTGCTCCAGGAACCACAGGCGCTGCTGCGCGAAGGACGGCACGAGCGCGCCGTCGCGAGCCACCGCGTGCAGCGCGGGCGCGTGCACCCCGGCCTGCCCCAGACGGAGGGCGTTGATGCGCGCCGCCAGGGCCGAAAGCGTGGACGCGTCGAACAGCTCGCGCACGGGGAGCTCGACCTGGAACGCGGCCCGGACCGCGGAGGACAACCGCGTGGCCAGCAGCGAATGGCCTCCGAGCGCGAAGAAGTCATCGTGCAGCCCCACCGACTCCACGCGCAGCAATTGGCTCCACAGGCCCGCGAGCAGCACCTCCGTGGGCGTGCCCGGGGCCACGAAGCCGTGCTCCGTGCGCGGGGCCTGCGGCGCCGGCAGCGCGGCGCGGTCCACCTTGCCGTTGGGCGTGAGCGGCAGCGCGTCCAGCACCATCACCGTGGACGGCACCATCGACTCCGGCAACAGGCGCCGCGCGTGCTCCCGGAGCGCGGACTCCCCCAGCGTCTGTCCGGGCCGGGCGACCACGTAGGCCACCAGCCGCGCGTCACCGGGCACGTCCTCGCGCGCGACGACCACCGAGGCCGCGACGCCCGCGTGCTGCCCGAGGACGGACTCCACCTCGCCCGGCTCGATGCGGAAGCCCCGCACCTTCACCTGGTGGTCGACGCGGCCCAGGAACTCCAACGTCCCGTCCGTCCGCCACCGCGCGCGATCCCCCGTGCGGTACAGCCGCGCTCCCGGCGTGCCACCGAACGCATCCGGCACGAAGCGCTCCGCCGTCAGGTCCGGGCGGCCCAGGTAGCCGCGCACCACGCCCTCGCCGCCGATGAACAGCTCACCGGGCACGCCCATCGGAACCGGGCGCAGGTGCGCGTCCAACAGGTGCAGGCCGGTGTTGGCCAGCGGCCGTCCCAACGACACCGTTCCGGAGCGCTCCGCCTCCACGCGATGCGTCGAGGACCACACCGTCGTCTCGGTGGGTCCGTACATATTGAGCAGGACTGGAACCCGTGCCCGCAAGCGTGCCGCGAGCGCACCAGGAAGTGCTTCACCGCCCACCAGCAGCTGCCCCAGCCCGCCCAGCGCCTCCAGCGCCCGGGGCTCCTCCGCGAGCGCGCGCGCATACGACGGCGTGCATTGCAGGTGCGTGGCCGCGTGACGCTCCAGCGTCTGCGCGAGCGCGACGGGCTCCAGGCCCACCGGCGCGAGCACCACCTGGAAGCCGCGCGCCCACGTCCACAGCAGCTCCAGCACGGAGATGTCGAACGAGATGCTCGTCACCGCCAGCCAGGTGCCCGCGCGCGGGGACACGTGCGCGTCCATCGCGCGGAAGAAGTTCATCACCGTCCGGTGCGGCACCAGCACGCCCTTGGGCCGGCCCGTCGAACCCGACGTGTAGAGCACGTACGCGAGCGTCCCCGGATCCGTCTGCCGGGGCGCCGCGTCCGGGAAGTCCCCCGACGGCAGCACGCCCGCGTCCTGCTCCGCCTCCGCGTCCAAGACGAGCCGCTGTGCCTCCGGCACGGGCAGCACACCGTCCAGGTGGCGCGGTCCCACCAACACCCGCGCGCCCGAGTCCTGCCACATCCGAGCCAGTCGCTCCGCCGGGTACGCGGGGTCCAGGGGCAGGTACGCCGCGCCCGCCTCCAGGATGCCCAGCAGCCCCACCGCGAGCTCCACCGAGCGCTCCACGCACAGGCCCACCACGGACTCCGGGCCCACGCCCCGCGCGCGCAGCTCCCGCGCCACGGCCCGCGCACGCTGCCGCAGCTCGCGGTACGTCAGCCGGGTGTCCCCGACGATGAGCGCCACGGCCTCCGGGGTGCGGAGCACCTGCGCCGCGAAGAGCGACGCGACGGTGGCGTCCGACGGGAAGTCGGTGACCGGCCCCTGGGCCAGCGCCAGCAGATGCTTCGCCTCCGCGGCGTCCAGCAGCGGCAGCGCGTCCACCCGGCGCGACGGATCCGCGACCGCGGCCTGGAGCAGCACGCGCAGGTGTCCGGCGAGGCGGGCCACGGTGTCCGCGTCGAACAGGTCGGTGGCGTACTCCAGCCAGCCCTCCAGCCCCTTCGCGGACTCGGAGAGCGACAGCGTCAGGTCGAACATCGCCGTGCCGGTGTGGACGTCCAACAGGCGCGAATGGAGGCCCGGCAGCACGGGCGCGCCCACCTGCGCGCCCTGCAGGATGAACATCACCTGGAACAGCGGCGTGTGGCCCCGCTCGCGCGCGGGCTGGAGCGCCTCCACCAGCTTCTCGAATGGCACGTCCTGGTGCGCGTACGCCCCCAGCGCCGTCTGCCGCACGCGGCCCAGCAGCTGCTGGAACGTGGGCGCGCCGGACAGCCGGGTGCGCATCACCAGCGTGTTGACGAAGAAGCCCACCAGCCCCTGGAACTCGGCGCGGTCCCGTCCCGCGATGGCGGTGCCCACGCTGACGTCGTCCTGCCCCGAGTGGCGCGCGAGCACGGCCTGGAAGCCCGCGAGCAGCACCATGTAGGGCGTCACGCCTTCACGCACCGCCAGCGTCCGCACCGCGTCCGTCAGCGCCCGGTCCAACACCACCGGCAGGCGCTCACCTCGGGCCTCGCGCACGACGGGCCGCGGCCGGTCCGTGGGCAGCTCCAGCAGCCGGGGCGCTCCGGAGAGCTGCTCCTTCCAGTACGCCAGCCGAGCCTCCAGCGCGGATCCGGTGAGCCCCTCGCGCTGCCAGTCGGCGTAGTCCGCATAGCGCAGCGGCAGCGCGGGCAGCGACGACGACCGGCCCTCGCGCAGCGCCGCGTAGAGCGCGGACACCTCGCGCACCAGCACCGCCATGGACGTGCCGTCCGACACCGCGTGGTGCATCACCAGCACCAGCACGTGCGTGCGCGGCTCCAGCGTCAGCAGCGTGGCGCGCACCAGCGGCCCTCGCGCGAGGTCGAACGGACGACGCGCCTCCTCCTGGGCCCGCAATGACGCGGCGGCCTCCCGCTCCGACTCCGGCAGGGATTCAAACGACACGCGCTCCAGCGGCAGCGCCGCATGCGGGGCGACGACCTGGAGCGGCCGTCCGTCCTCCGCGCGGAAGGTGGTCCGCAGCGCTTCATGCCGCTCGGTGAGCGCCGCGAGGCTCTCCTCCAGCGCCACCACGTCCAGCGCCCCTTCCAGCCGCACCGCCGCGGGGAGGTTGTAGGCCACGTCGCCCGGCGCGTACTGATCCAGGAACCACAACCGCGCCTGCGCGAAGGACACCTCTCGGTCGCCCGTCACGTCCAGGCGACGCGGCGCCGTGCGCCCCGGCCCCTGCGCCTCGCGGAGCGCGACGAGCTGCCGCGCCAGCGACGCGATGCTCGGGCCCTGGAGCATCACCTCCATGGGCACCGTCAGGCCCGTGCCCGTCGTCACCTCGTGCGCCAGCTCCACCGCCGCGAGCGAGTCCAGGCCGTAGCGCGTCACCGGCGCCTGGAGGTCCAGCTCCTCGCGGCGCACGCGCAGGTGCCGGGCCACCACGTCGCGCAGCCAGGCCTCCAGCGCCTCCGCCGTTTCGGCGCCCGCCTTCGTCACCGGCGCCACGGCGCCCACGGCCGTCGCGGGGCCCTTCGAGACAGGGCTGGAGCCCGGGCCGGACGGCGGCTCGGGGGACGGCTCGGGCGGCGTCTCCCGCCACGCCATCACCTCCTGCAACGCACCGGTGAGGAAGGCGGTGCGGCACGCGTGACGCTGCACCTTGCCGCTGGACGTCTTGGGCAGGCTCCCCGGCTCGATGAGCACCACCGCGTGCGCCTGGACTTCATGCAGCTCCGCCAGTCGCTGCCGGATGCCGCCGATCGCCGCGTCCGCCGCCTCGAACTGCTGGCGCAGGCCGCCCAGCCGGCGCACGTCGATCTCCTGCACGACGACCGCGCGCTCCTCGCCGCCCACGTCCACCGCGAACACCGCGCCGCCACCGGGACGCAGCGCGGGGTGGCCCACCTCCACCGTCGCCTCCAGGTCCTGGGGGTAGTGGTTGCGACCGCGCAGGATGATCAGGTCCTTGCGCCGCCCGGTGACGTACAGCTCGCCGTCGGGCCGCAGGAAGCCCAGGTCGCCCGTGCGCAGGTAGGGCAGCGAGTCCTCATGCGCGATGCGCGCCTGGAACGTGTCCTGCGTCGCATCCTCGCGGCCCCAGTAGCCCTTCGCCACGCTCGGGCCGGACACCCAGACCTCGCCCACCTCACCGGGCGCGCGCCGCTCGCGCGTGTCCGGATCCACGATGGCGATGCGCTGCTCCAGCAGCGTCTGGCCGCAGCCCACCAGCGTCCGGGCGCCGGCCACATCCGCGCCCACCTCCTCCGCGCGGTGCCGCTCCAGCGCGCTGCCCGACAACGTCACCGACAGCGGCGGCGCCGACTTCTGGCCTCCGGAGACGATGAGCGTCCCCTCCGCCAGCCCGTAGCAGGGATAGAAGGCCTCGCGCCGGAAGCCGCTGGGACCGAACGCCTCCAGGAAGCGCTCCAGCGTCTCCGGCCGGATGGGCTCCGCGCCGCAGAAGGCGACCTCCCAGCGGCTCAGGTCCAGCGCCTGCCGCTGCTCGGGCGTGCTCTTGCGCACGCACAGGTCGAACGCGAAGTTGGGGCCTCCGCTGATGGTGCCGCCGAAGCGGCTCACGGCCTCCAGCCACGCCAGGGGCCGCTTGAGGAAGCTCAAGGGCGACATCAACGCGGCGTGGAAGCCCCCGTACAGCGGCTCCAGGATGCCGCCGATGAGCCCCATGTCGTGGTACGGCGGCAACCAGATGACGCCCACGCTGTCCGCCCGCGCCTGGAAGGCATGGTGGATCAGCCCCAGGTTGTGCAGCAGGTTCCCGTGCGTGAGCATCACCCCCTTGGGGGTGCCCGTGGAGCCGGACGTGTACTGGAGGAACGCCAGCGAGTCCGCCGTCAGCTCCGGCGCCTTCCAGGACACCGCCGCGTTCGCGGGCAGCGCGTCCGTCGCCACCCACTTCACGTCCCGGAGCTCCGGCGCCTGCTCGAAGAGGAACTCCGCCATCGACAGCACGAACGACGTCGTCAACACCACCGTCGCGCGCGCGTCCTGGATGATGGCCCGCAGCCGGGGCAGCGTGCGCTCCAGCCGCGACGGATCCGGCGGATACGCGGGCACCGCCACCGCCCCCGCGGCGAGGCACCCGAAGAAACCCGCCACGTAGTCCAGCCCGGGCGGGTACAGCAGCACCACCCGCTCTCCACTTCCGCCGTGCGCCTGCACCGTGGCGCCAATCGCCCGCGCCCGCTCACGCAGCCCCGCGAACGTCAGCGCCGTCTCCTCGCCGTCCTCCAGGAACGTGAAGAGCCGCGCCTCCGCACCCTGCCCGGCCCTCGCATCGAGCAGGTCCAGCAAGGTCGCAATAGAGGACGCGTGGCTCGCCAAAAGCATGGTGGACTTCCTCGGGATGGCTGGCGGCGCGCGACCTGAACCAGGGGGGACCGGGCCACGCACAAGGGGCCAGATTGTATCCGCAAACAAACCCAGCGAGAAATGTCATGCCTGGGCTTCTTGCTTTTCTCTGGAAATCTGTATCCGAAGTCGGAACAGCCCCGTATTCCCCGGCGCAGGCTGTAAAAAGCCCCTGCTTGAAACAGGGAATCTCTGAAGCCCCGGCCCGGACGCGGGGTGTTAGCGCCTTGAAGTCACCGGGCGAATCATCAACATTGGCGGAACACGAGCGACTCCGGAGGAAGCCGGAAGCCTGCTCCCTCCTCACTGGCCAGCCCCCTCCGATCCCATGCTCGACCGCCCCATGTACCTGAAGCCCGATGTCGCCATCGAGCCGCTGTTCAACCAGTGGTACGTCTGGTGGTACCTGCTGTCGCCCGCGACGGCGCCGCTGTACGTGTCGCGGCTGCACCTGAAGTTGATGCAGTCGTTCGTCGCGAACCCGGACGTGCACGTCGCCGCGCTCCAGAACCCGGCGCTGATGGGCGGCCCCTTCATCAACCACCCCGTCTCCCGCGTGGCGGACGTGAAGGCGCTGCTCGAGCGCACCATGAAGGACCACGCGGACATGCTGGCCTACACCAAGGCCCTGGCGGACCTGGAGCAGCTGCTCGCCAGCTCCAAGGGTGAGTCCCTGGAGCCGCTCTACGCGAAGGTGCCGGATCAGCTGCGCGGCTACGTGGAGCTCACGTACGACCTGGCCCACCGCGCCAACGCCCGCATCCTGGAGCCCCTGCTCTACCGCAGCAGCCTCTACAAGGAGTCGTCGCAGAGCATCTCGCTGATGCGCGTCACGGGCGACTCGCGCAAGTACGTCTTCAGCACCCCGCGGCTCGAAGGTGACACGCCGCTGTGGCTCCAGGTGCCGTTCCGGCACGAGGGCCTCGACGCGCTCTTCCGCATGCGCCACACGCCGGGCAACCCCGGCCAGGTGGCGGAGATGCTGGGCGTGCCGTCGTCCGCGGCGGACGCGTTCGCGGACCTCTTCACGGAGGTCGCCCCGCGCAAGCCGGAGCCGTACACCGGCCCGGGCGTGCGCGTGCGCTACTTCGGCCACGCGTGCGTGCTGATGGAGACGCGCGAGGTGTCCGTCCTCACCGACCCCGTCATCAGCTACGAGTTCCCCACGGACCAGGCGCGCTTCACCCACGCCGACCTGCCGGAGAAGATCGACTACGTCCTCATCACCCACGGCCACGCGGACCACCTGATGATGGAGACGCTGCTGCAACTGCGTCACCGCATCGGCACCATCGTCGTGCCGCGCTCCAACGCGTTCTCGCTGGCGGATCCGTCGCTGCGCCTGATGCTGGAGAAGACGGGCTTCCGCAACGTGGTGGAGATCGACGACCTGCAGGAGATCCGCATCCCCGGCGGGTCGCTGATGGGCATTCCCTTCATCGGCGAGCACAGCGACCTGAGCGTGCAGGCGAAGACGGCGCACCTCGTGCGCCTGGGCGGCCGCGCCATGCTGATGGCCGCGGACTCCAACGCGCTGGAGCCCCGGATGTACCAGCACCTGACGGAGCTGGTGGGGAACCTGGACGAGCTCTACCTGGGCATGGAGTGCGAGGGCGGCCCGATGAGCTGGATGTACGGCCCGCTGCTCAGCCAGCCCCTGCCGCGCAAGATGGACCAGTCGCGGCGGCTCAACGGCTCCGACTCCGCGCGCGCCACGGAGATCCTCAACCACCTGAAGCCGAAGGAGGCCTTCGTCTACGCCATGGGCCAGGAGCCCTGGCTGCGCCACGTCATGGTGCTCCAGTACGACGAGACGGCCCCGCAGATGATCGAATCGAACAAGTTCCTCGAGGTCTGCCGTAGCCGGAACATTCCCGCCTCGCGGCCCTTCCTCCGGATGGAGCGCATCCTGGAGTAGCGGGTGACCCGGTAGGCCGTCCGCGCACCGGTGATTCAGGAGGTCGGGGTTTGCTATGGATTCGCCCCCATGGCTCCCCGTCCTCCCCAGTCCCGTCCCGTGTTGCGAGCAGTGCTGAACGTGGCGGTGGCGTTCTTCATCATGCTGCGCGGCGTGTTGCTGTTGTTGCTCGACACGTGTCGCTGGCTGCGGCTGCGCTACGTGTG
Source organism: Corallococcus sp. CA053C (assembly GCF_003611675.1). GTDB lineage: Bacteria > Myxococcota > Myxococcia > Myxococcales > Myxococcaceae > Corallococcus. The sequence continues at coordinate 8,580 of NZ_RAWA01000030.1, read as the reverse complement.
GCTGAAGCCCCGTCCGACGGACATCTACATCTCCACCTTCCCCAAGGCGGGGACGACGTGGATGCAGCAGATCGTCTACCAGTTGCTCACGCGCGGCCGGGGTGAGTACGAGCACATCCTCCAGGTGGCGCCGTTCGTGGACATGCTGGCGCTGCTGCCCCACGGGGAGCGGCTGCTGGACGGGTACGCGGAGCCGCGCATCCTGAAGACGCACCTGCTCTACGGAGCGCTCAGGCCGCCCAAGAACAGCCGCATCATCTACGTCACGCGGGCCGCCGCCGACAGCATCCTGTCCCGCTTCCACCACAACTGTTTGATGAGTGGCTCGCAGCTTGACTTCGACGGCTTCTTCCGCCAGCAGGTGGGCAGCAACGAGTGGGGCAAGCACCTGGCCTCGTGGTGGCCGCACCGCAACGACCCCAACGTGCTGCACATCCGCTATGCGGACCTCATCGCGGATCGGGAGACGTGTCTGCGCCGCATTGGCGCGTTCCTGGGCGTCCCCGTGGCGGACGAGGACCTGCCGCTCCTGATGGAGAGGACGGGCTTCGAGCACATGAAGCAGAACGACTTCCGCTTCGACCCGCGCTTGACGATGTACGAGCCGCTGGCCCCGGGCCGGGGCTTCGTCTTCAAGGGCGGCGTGGGCCGTGGCAAGCAGGCCATGAAGCCCGAGCAGCAGGCCCAGCTGGACGCACGCGTCAACACCATGCGCCAGAAGCTGGGCATCACCGACGACGCGTTCTGAGACGCGCGCGCGCCGGCTTCAGTGCTTGCGGCGCTGGAGCCGCCGCAGGCCCGCGAGCAGCGCCTCTCCATCCGGCGAGCCCAGGCCGGTGCACGCGTTCCACAGGGCGCCTTCGCTGGCGAACCACGCGCCGTTGCCGCCCTGGGTGATGCGGTTGAACACGGGCGCTCCCTCGCTGACGAGCGCGTACAGGCGGGGGTGGAGGAAGCCCACGCGCTGGCCCAGGGCCTCGTTGAGGCGGACGATGAGCGCGGCCCACATGGGCGCGGCGGCGCTCGTGCCCGCGGCCACCCCGTCCTGGCCCTTGAAGTAGATCTGGTAGCCGGTGTGCAGATCGGCGTTGGCCGCGACGTCGGGCACGCCGCGCCCGGGGGTGCGCGACACCACCTGGAACACGCCGTCCTTCCACGTCGTCGTCACCTGCTCGGGCACGTTCATGCCCTGCTGGTACAGGGGCAGCTTGTTCATGGTGCTCACCCCGCCGCTGCTCGCGCCCGCGGCCACGGGCGCGCCCACGGGGCTCATCGACATGGCCTCGCCCAGGCGGTTCCACACGCGCTCGTGGCGGATCGTGTCGCCCTCGCCTTCGAGCGTCGTGCCGCCGCAGCCCAGCACCAGCGCGCTCGCGGCGGGATAGCTCGTCGCCGCCGCCGTGATGGCGCCGGTGGGTGAGCCGCCCTCGGTGGGCACCTGCGAGCCCAGGTCTCCGGAGGCCGCGCACACGGTGATGCCCAGGAGCGCCGCTTCACGGAAGAGCCGCTCGAAGGCCGCCTCCTCGCCCTTCTGGATGAGCGAGCCCTCGTAGAAGGACCAGCTGGTGGTCAGCACCGACGGCCGGTTCTCCCGGTCGCTGATGGCCATCGCGAAGACGCGGAGGTAGTCGCTCAGCGAGTAGTCCTTCGAGTCCGCGTTGTAGACGACGACGCGCGCCTTCGGACACATCGCGGACACCAGCTCCACGTCCATGGTGACCTCCGCGTTGGACGCGACGCTGAAGCCCGGCGTGTTGGGTCCCACGGTCACCGGCGCGTCCCGCTTCACGCCCAGCTTCGCCAGGTACTCCACCAGGTCCGAGTTCCTGTAGCCGCCGGTCAGCTCGATGATGCCCACGCACTGGCCCTCGCCCTGCGTCGCGGGGTAGCGGTAGAGGCGCCCCACCTCCTCCGGCGTGTACGAGCGAAGGCCCGCCTGCGCCGCCTGCTTCGCGGGCACGGGCAGGGACGCCGAGCTGTGGGTGACGAGCGGGCGCGTGTCCAGGCCGAACACCCACTCCACGATGTCGCGCAGGGAGCGCGGCAACGAGACGGGCTTCGTGTGACTCAAGAACGACACCTTGCCGTGCTCGAAGCGCTTCAGGTCCACGTCGAAGGCCTTGCGGATGGCGGTGGCCGTCCCCGCGAGCCGCACATGGCCCCGGTCGCGCTGCACGGAGACGACGCGCAGGCCCGTCGCCGCCGCGAAGCGCTTCACGGCGGCCAGGTCCTTCTTCGACGTGCCGTACTTCTCCTCGAACTCCTCGTGCGTGAGCGAGCGGCGCGGAGGCTCCGCGCACAGCTCCTCCACCGTTGGCAGGGGCGCGCCGTGGCGCAGCACCAGCGTGACCTCCACGGTGCCAGCAGGGGCGCGGCTCCGGAGGGGGTTCGCGGGAATGGGGGAGACGCGCGCGCTCTTCAGGAGGGGGAGGCTGACCATGGCCGGCTTTCTACCACGCACGTCCGGGCCGCCTCCCGTGCACTCCCGGTCGTATCCAGCGCCCCGCGCCCCGGCTAGGCTCGCCCGCCTGCTCATGAACCGAGTCCTCCGCATCAAGCCCCACCTGCGCGTCGAGGTGCTCGATGCGCGACGCGTCTTCCTCGTGGGCGAGCGCGCCCATTTCCTCCTGGAGGGCGCGCTGCACGCGCGCGTCGTGCCGCTGCTGGATGGCGAGCGCACCGTGGCCCAGGTCATCGCCGAGCTGGAGGGACAGGCCTCCGCGCCAGAGGTGCTCTACGCGCTGTCGCTCCTGGAGGAGCGCGGACACGTGGAGGAAGCGGAGGACGTGTTCGACGCGGAGGTGGCCGGGTTCTGGGAGTCGTTGGGCATCGACGCGGCGGTCGCGGCCGGACGGCTGCTGGACACGCCCGTCGCCGTGCGCGCCGTCGCGGGCGAGGACGTCGAGCGACTGACGGACGCCCTGCGCGACACCGGCCTGGACGTGCGCGAGGAGGCGGACCGCCACGTCCTGCTGGTGGATGACTACCTGTCCCCGGAGGCGCTCGAACTCGCGCGGGCGGCCCGGAGCGCGGGCGTGGCGTTCCTGCCGGTGAAGGTCACGGGCTCCGCGTGTCATGCGGGCCCCGTCGTCGTGCCCGGTGCGGGCGCGTGCTGGACGTGCCTCACGGAGCGGCTCTGGGGCAACCGCCCCGTCGAGCAGTACCTGGCGCGCAAGGGAGGACGCACGCACGCGCCCCGGCTGGCGCGCACCGGCCTGCCCACCACGGCGCAAGCAGGGCTGTCGTTCGCGGCGACGCTCGTGGCCCGGTGGGTGGTGGACGGGGATACGGCGAGGCACGCGCGGCTGTGGACGCTCGACTTCGCCACCTGGAAGCTGGAGTCGCATGCCGTGACGCGGCGGCCGCAGTGTCCCGACTGCGGCGACCCGACGTGGATGGAGGCGCGCGCGCGGCGACCGCTGGAGCTGGCCTCGCGCCCCAAGCGCTTCACCGGCGATGGCGGCCACCGCATCCTCACGCCCGAGGAGACGTGGGAGCGCCACCGTCACCTCATCAGTCCCGTGACGGGCGTGGTGAGCGACCTGCGCGCGGTGCCGGGGGACGCGCCCCTGGGCCACGTCCAGTCCGCCCTCTTCCGCGTGTGCCCGTGGACGGACGCGCCCGCCTCCGACGACTTCCACCGCGTGGCCAGCGGCAAGGGACGCACCGAGGCCCAGGCCCGCGCGGGCGCGCTGTGCGAGGCCCTGGAGCGCTACAGCGCCGTGTTCCAGGGAGACGAGCCCCGCGTCCACGCCACCGCGTCGTCGCTGGGTCCCCAGGCCGTGCACCCGGACGCGCTCCAGCACTTCAGCGCCGCGCAGTTCAGCAACCGGCCCGACGGCGCGAGCCACCGTGATGCGCGCACCGCCGTGCCCCGGCCCTACGCGGATCAACCGATGGACTGGAGCCTGGCGTGGTCGCTCACGCACGGTGAGCACCGCTACGTGCCCACGTCGTTCGCTTACCTCTTCGCGCCGTCGCCCGCGGACGGGCCCTTCGCCCTCTTCAACTCCAACGGGAACGCGGCCGGCAACTGCGTGGAGGAGGCCATCCTCCAGGGCTTCCTGGAGCTGGTGGAGCGCGATGCGGTGGCGCTCTGGTGGTACAACCGCCTGCGCCGTCCGCGCGTGGACCTGGGCAGCTTCAACGAGCCGTGGTTCGCCTCCGTGGAAGCGCACTACCGGACGCTGGGCCTGCGGCTGTGGGTGCTCGACCTCACGCACGACCTGGGCATCCCGGTGTTCGTCGCGCTCGCGTTGTCCCCGGAGCGCGGACGCGCCTGGGCCGGGTGTGGCAGCCACTTCGACGCGAAGCTCGCCGTGCAGCGCGCGCTCACGGAGGTGGCCCAGTGCTACGACCCGAAGGACACGTCCCCCTCGCCGTGGGACACGCGCGCGCACGCGGACCCCTCGTGGCTGCTTCCCGACGAGGGGGCCCCTCCGCGCGTCCGCTTCGACTTCCCGCGCGTGGAGCATGACGACCTGCGCGACGACGTGGTGGCCTGTGTCGAGCGCGCGGCCCGCGTGGGGCTGGAGACGCTGGTGGTGGATCAGGGACGCCCGGAGGTGGGGCTGTCCGTGGTGAAGGTCATCGTCCCGGGACTGCGACACTTCTGGCCCCGCCTGGGCCCCGGCCGGCTGTATGACGTGCCGGTGCGGATGGGGTGGTTGGCCGCGCCCCTGACCGAAGCCCAGCTCAACCCCGTGCCCTTCTATTTCTGAGCGCGCCATGGCGCCGTCCCCTGCTCCCAAGCCCCGCATCCTGCTGGTCCAGTGCGGACCGGATCGACGCCACGTCGACCGGGAGACGGAGGACTTCGACCCCGAGCGCGGGCTCGTGAAGCGCGCGACGATGACGCCGCTGGCCTGCGCGACGCTCGCGGCGCTCACGCCGGACACCTTCACGGTGGACATCTGGGACGAGGAGCTGCACGGCCAGCTGCGCGTGGACACGCCGCTGGGCGACTACGACATCGTCGGAGTGTCGGTGATGTACTCCGCGCTCACGTACCAGGCGCGCTTCCTGGGCGGCTTCTTCCGCGACCGGGGCGCCACCGTGGTCGCGGGCGGCCCCGCCGTCTCCGCCGCGCCGGAGGACTACCGGGGCTTCTTCGATGCGCTCTTCGTCAACGAGGCCGAGCGCACCTGGCCGCGCTTCCTCGCGGACTACCTCCAGGGCGAGTACGCGCCCGAGTACCGGCAGATCGACAAGCCCGCCCTGAGCGAGAGCCCGCCGCCGCGCTGGGACGGCATCGCGGCCGACTTCCCGCGCTACGCGTGGGGCTCCGTGCAGACGACGCGCGGCTGTCCGTTCGACTGCTCGTTCTGCGACGTCATCTACCTGTACGGTCGCAAGCAGCGACACAAGCCGGTGGCCCAGGTGCTGGAGGAGGTCCGGGGCCACGCGGCGCTGGGCGCGGAGGGCGTCTTCTTCGCGGACGACGAGTTCATCGGGGACGCGGGCTACGCGAAGGAGGTGCTCGCGGGGTTGGTGCCCTTGAACCGCGCCCTGCCCCGCCCGCTGCGCTTCTTCACCCAGGTAACGATGAACCTGAGCCGCGACGCGCAGCTGCTGGAAGGCATGGCGGACGCCAACTTCTACACCGTGGTGCTCGGCATCGAGTCCTTCGATCCCGCCGCGCTCAAGGAGGCGCAGAAGCACCAGAACGTGCGCGCGGATCTCATCGGCGACCTGCTGCGCATCCAGGCGCACGGCATCGGGCCCCGGGGCAGCTTCATCGTCGGGTTCGACCAAGACACGCCCGCCGTCTTCGACTCGCTGCACGCCAACATCCAGCGCTCGCACCTGCCGTGGGTGGTGGTGGCGCCGCTGCAAGCCCCGCGCGGCACGAAGCTGTGGACGCGGCTGCGCGCGGAAGGAAGGCTCGCCACGCCCCGGAAGGCGCACTCAAGAGACCGGGGCGCCATCGTGCTCAACGTGATGCCGCTGGGGATGACGCGGCCGCAGCTGCTCGAAGGCTTCCGCGACCTCGTGGAGCGGCTGTCCACCTGGGACGCCGCCTGTGAGCGCATCCGCGGCTTCATCGCCGGCATCCAGCGCTTCCCCCAGGTGGCGGAGCCCGCCTGGCCCGAAGCCGTCACCGACCGCTTCCTGCGCGAGGCCACCGACGCCTGGACCCTCACGTCCGCGGAGCGCGCGGTGCTGGGCGACACGCTCGCCGAGGTCCGCCGCACCGCGCCCACGATGCTGCCACGCGCGGTGTTCTTCCTCGCGCGCAACCAGAACGAGCGCCGCCGGCACGAGCGCCTCTTCACCGACTTCGACGCGGTGCTGGCCGCCGAACGCCTGGGCGACTTCGTCCCGGACACGCAGCCTGTCTACGTCCCGGCCACCTTCGCCACCGCGATGCGCGACGTGTTCCCGGACCTGTACGTGCGGCTGAGCCGCGACCTGCCCGACCGCCGCGACGTGCCCGAGGCGTCACGCGACGTGCTGGTGGACTTCGTCTCCCGCTGGGGCGAGGGCTTCCAGACGCTCCAGCCGCAGCACCACGAATTCCTGCGCGAGCTGTGCGACGCGGCGGTGGCGGCCCGGGGCGGGCACCCCGGCTCGCTCGTGGCCCTCGCCGCCGACGAGGAGCAGGCGCTGCGCACGCAGGCCCGCCGCACCGGCCTGCTGGAAGCGCTGCTCAAGGACGTGCGCGACGAGCTCGCGAGTTGGGGACGGTGAGCGATGCGTGACGGCTTCCACATCTTCGACGCGGACCGCCATGTCCTGGAGCCGCTGAGCCTCTGGGCGGAGCACCTGGAGCCGGCCCTGCGCAAGCACGCCCCCCGGCCCGGACGGCTCCCGGAGGAGTCACTCCAAGCGCGGCTGGAGCGGCTGGGCCCCCAGGGCCTGCTGCCGGTGCAGCCCCTGCCGGAGGTGGACGGCAAGCCCCTGTGGAACCACATGCCGGAGCGCGCGTGGGTGGAGTTCTCCGCGCGCTCCTACCGGCAGCTGGGCCGCAACGAATTGCTCCAGCGGCCGGACGTGTACCTGGCGGAGATGGACCGCACCGGCGTGGACGTCGCGGCCCTCTTCCCCACGTACGCGCTGCTCTTGGAGGGCTTCTGGCCGCTGAAGCCCCGCGTGGCCACCGCCTTCGCGGCCGTCTACAACACCTGGCTGCAGGGCTTCTGCGCGCACCACCCCGAGCGCCTCCGGGGCGTGGGGCTCATCAGCCGGCACGAACCGGAGGCCATGGTGGCGGAGCTGCGCCGGGTGGCGGGCTTCGGCTGGCGCGCGGTGATGGTGCGGCCCAACCCCATTGGCGGCCGGCTCCTCTCGGACGCGGCGTATGAGCCCTTCTGGACGGAGTGCGAAGCCCGCTCCATCGCGGTGGTGCTGCACGGCAGCGGCCACGTCTACGTGCCGTCGGCCGGCGCGGACCGCTTCGACACCCGCTTCGCCAACCACGCCTGCGCCCACCCGATGGAGCTGATGATGGGGCTGCTCGCGCTCCTCCAGGGCGGCGTGCTGGAGCGCCACCCCACACTGCGCGTGGGCGCGATGGAGGCGGGCTGCGGCTGGCTGCCCTACTGGTCCTGGCGCCTGGACGCGGAGCACCAGGCCGTGGGCGCCGAGGTCTCCGCCACCGTCAGACAGGCTCCATCCGCCTACCTGCGCAGGCACTGCTTCGTCTCCGTGGAGCCGGACGAGCCCTACCTGCCCGACATGATGCGACATCTGCCCGAAGACAGGCTGCTCTTCGGAAGCGACTTCCCGCATCTGGATCACGGAGACGATGTCCTGGCATCCATGCTGTCCTTGCGTGACCTGATGCCCGAAAGTCGTCTACGAAAGGTTCTCTGGGAAAACCCGACCCGGTTCTACGGTGCGGAACCGTGAGGCCGTCAGCATGAGATTGTCGCTCGCCGAAGGCGTGGCGCTGCGTTGCTCCGACGCGGACGACGCGCGCGTGGAAGGCCCGGGTCGTTCGCTGCGGCTGGGGCTGCTGGCCCCCGGTGTGCGCGCCGTCTTCGAGTCGCTCGCGGACGGCGGCATCCAGGAGACGGAGGTGCCGGCCGCGGCGGGCACGGACGCGTCGCTCGCCTGGTACTGGTTGGATCTCGCGGGGGACGGCGGCCTGCTGTCGTGGACGGTGGAGGAGCGCGGCAACCTATTGATGACGCTCACGCCGGCCTCCGCGTCCTTCTTGCGCCGGCGCGCGACGTTCGACGCGAACGTGCCCTTGCAGCTCTCCCGCTTCGCGCACACGCGGATGGCGGCGGGCCACGCGGTGCTGGACTGCCCCACGGTGCACGCCACCGCGGCGCTGCATGATCGGCGCGTGGTGTCGCTGCTGTTCGACATGGCCCGCCCCACGCTGCTGGCGCGGCTCAACCAGTTCAACACCGGCATCGAATCCGCCACGCTCCGCGAGCTCGTGCGCCTGCTGGCGGAGACGGGCATCCTCGTGCCGGACGGGCTGGACGTGCCGGCGTCGGAGGAGACGCTCACGGCGCTGCGGCAGTGGGAGCCGCATGATCTGCTCTTCCACCTGCGCTCGCGAGGCTGGGGCCACCAGACGCGCGCGGGCGCCACCTACCGCTTCCGGGGCGAGCTGCCCAGCCCGCC
>NZ_RAWA01000309.1 GCF_003611675.1 Corallococcus sp. CA053C | reverse complement strand
CGCCGGGCTGCTCCTGCAGGCGCACGGTGAGGCCGTGGTTGAGCTTCACGTCCACGGACGTGGGCACCTCGCCCTCGATGTGCACGAGCTCCATCTCGTCGCGCGACACCGAGCGCGCCTCGGACGGACGCGGCTCCACGTTCTCCGCCGTGATGCGACCGCCCCAGCCGGAGGACTTGTCCACCACGCCCGTCACCTGGAGCGTCTGCCCCACGTACTTGCGCAGGCTCTTGACCGCCGCCTTGCCCTCGATGGCGAACGACACCTGCTGGCGCGTGCCGCCGTTGGACACGACGAGCACGAAGTCGTCGCCCATCATCTCCAGGTTGCCCCGGATGCTGGCGAAGCCCTTGATGCCCGCGCCCATGCCGGCGGCGACGGCCATGGAGACCTCGCCGGGCGACAGGTAGCGCAGCTTGGGTTCGGAGTCGGAGGGCGGCGGCGCGACCTCCTCCACTTCCGGCTTCTTGGCGGAGTACTTGCGCACCTCCACCACGCCGCTGTGGTTGGTCGTCTTGCGGATCATCCCGCTCACGGAGACCTTGTGGTCCACGTACGCCGGGAGGACCTCCTGATCAGGCCCCTGGAGCAGGAACGTCAGCTCGCGCTTGTCCCGACCCACGACCACCAGATGGGGCAGCTCGCCGCTGAGGATGAGGCGGCCCTTGAGGCTGCCCTCGCCCATCACGCCGCGGCCCTCGCCGGCGGTCAGCAGCTGCTCCATCTCACGCTTCGTGAGCGGCTCGCCCACGGGCGGCAGCTTGGTCGCGCGCGGGCGCGGCTTCTCCACGGGGGGACCGGAGGGCACGGCCTGGGCCTTGGAGCCCGCCTTGCCTCCTGCCTTCTTCCCGGTCGCGGCAGGCGCGGCCTTGGAAGCGGGAGCCGCAGCGGGCGCGGCCTTGCCGGCCTTCGCGGGAGCCGCAGCGGGTGGAGCCGCTTTGGCCCCCTTCGCCGCCTTGGCCGCGGCGGGAGCCTTCTCCGCCACTGCCTTCTTCACCGCCGCGACCTTTCCCTTCGCCCCCTCGGCCACTGCCTTGACGACCTTCGTCGCGGCCGTCGCCACCTTCTTCGAGGCATTCCTGATCAGATCCAGGCGGGCCGCGTTGTCCTTCTTCGCGGCAGGCTTCGCGCCGGCTTTTGCAGCGGGAGTCGGCTTCTTCGCCCCGGACTTGGGCTTGGCCATCGACGCTGTCTCCTTGAAAATTTCCCGTGTGCTATCAACGGGTTGGCGGGACGCCCCTGCTGTTGGACGCGAGCCTCGCGATCACGGTTGCTTGTAACGGTGATCAGTTGGGCTGTCAAACTAACACTTGATTTTCTCTCGGACTTTGGTTGCGAAAACGTCCCTGGGACACCCTTCGTGCCGCTATAGATCCGGGCATGAGTGACGCCCCCGCATTGCTGCCCGTCGAGGAGGCTCGCGCGCGGATCCTCGGGCTGTGCACGCCGCTGTCCGCCGAGTGGGTGCCCATGGACGACGCCCTGGGTCGTGCGCTGGCGGAGGACGTCCTGGCTCGCCGCACCCTGCCCCCCTGGGACAACTCCGCGATGGACGGCTACGCGGTGCGCGCGGCGGATCTCTCCGGCCCGCTGCCCGTCCGGCTCACCGTCGGGGAGACGGTGTTCGCGGGGAAGCTGCCCGTCCGGGAGGTCGTCCCCGGCACCTGCGCGCGGATCATGACCGGGGCGCCCCTGCCCTCCGGCGCGGACGCGGTGGTGATGCGCGAGCGCACCCGCGCCGTTCCCCGGGAGCAGGCTCCCGACGCCGTGGACATCGTGGACATCCATGATGCGCCGGGTCCGGGCCAGTTCATCCGCCCCCGGGGCGAGGACGCGCGCGAGGGCGACGTGCTGTTGCGGCGGGGCACCCCGCTGGGCATCCCGGAGCTGGGCCTGCTGTGGGCGCAGGGGATGGCGTCCGTGCCGGTGCCCCGCCGGCCCCGCGTGGCGGTGCTGTCCACCGGCGACGAGCTGTGCCGGGTGGACGAGCCCCCCGGGGGCCGCATCGTGGACACCAACGCCCCCACGCTGGCCCTGGCGGTGCGGCGCGCGGGCGGGGTGCCCACGCTCCTGGGCATCGCCCGGGACACGCGTGAGGCCGTCCAGGAGGCCCTGGCGCGCACCGACGGCTTCGACGTCGTCCTCACCAGCGCCGGCGTGTCCGTGGGCGACCACGACTTCGTGAAGGACGCCCTGGAGGCCCTGGGCGTGGAGCAGCACTTCTGGCGCGTGGCCATCAAGCCCGGCAAGCCGCTGGTGGTGGGAAAGCGCGGCGCCGCCCTCTTCCTGGGCCTGCCCGGCAACCCCACCTCCTCGCTGGTGACCTTCGAGCTGTTCGTCCGCCCCGCCCTGCGCCGCCTCCTCGGGCTGGAGGACGTGGAGCCCGCCCGCGTTTCGGGACGCCTGGAGGGCAGGCTGTCGAAGGCGCCAGGGCTTGCCCACTTCGTCCGGGTCACGGCCACCTGGCGAGCGGGCGAGCTGTGGGCGAAGCCCCTGGGGACGCAAACGTCGGGGGCTTTGCGTTCAGCGACGGCAGCCACCCACCTGCTGCATTTTCCCCGGGAGCACAGCAGCCTGACTGATGGCTCCCATGTCGAGCTGATCCCGCTGTCATGGGTGGCCTGAGAAACGAAGATCCCCAGTCCCACGTCCAACTTTCCGACCGGTGTTCTCCGACGACGGGGAGTGCCACCTTGACTTGCATCCGGGGGGGCGAGAAAAACCCCGCCTCTCAACTGGGAGACGACCCACCATGTCCGACACGCGCTCACCCCAGGTCCTGCCGACCCGAAAGCCGACCCAGCACCTGGAGCGGTACTCGGAGGCGGACGTGCCCACGGCCCGTGGTGTGCTCAGGACCATCGTGTTCCGCGACAAGCGCAACGGGCGTGAGCACGTGGCGCTGGTGGTGGGTGAGCCGGCGGGGCTGGAGGGGGTGCCGGTGCGCATCCACTCCGAGTGCCTGACGAGCGAAGTCTTCGGCAGCCTCAAGTGCGACTGCCGCGAGCAGCTGGACCGGGCCCTGGACTTCGTCACCCAGAACGGGCTGGGCGTGGTGCTCTACCTGCGCCAGGAGGGCCGGGGCATCGGCCTGGGCAACAAGATCAAGGCCTATGCCCTCCAGTCCAAGGGGCTGGACACCTACGAGGCCAACCGGCAGTTGGGCTTCGCGGATGATTTGCGCTCCTATGACGTCGCGGCGGAGATGCTGCGCTCGCTGGATGTACACTCGGTGGACCTGATCACCAACAACCCGCTGAAGATCGCCGGGCTGGTGGAGGAAGGTGTGGCGGTGCGACGCCGAATCCCTTCCCGGACCGAGCACAATCCGCATAACGTCGGCTATTTGAAGACGAAGCGCGAGCGTACGGGGCACCTGATTGAGCTCTTCGCGGAGGACGACGACACAGAAGCCAAGGCCGGCTAGGCGCCCGGCCCGGCGGAGCACCTCGCGCTTCGAGGTGCGTTTCTGGGGGGTGCGCGGCTCCATCCCCGCGCCCGGTCCCCAGACGAAGCGCTACGGCGGCAACACGCCGTGCGTGGAGGTCCGCTGCGGGGACGAGCTGCTGATTTTCGACCTGGGCTCGGGTGCGAGGGGCCTGGGGGATGCGCTGGTGGCGACGCGCAAGCCCATCAAGGCGTCCATCTTCATCTCGCACTACCACTACGACCACCTGCAGGGCCTCCCGTTCTTCTCGCCGATGTTCTCGCCCGCGAACGACGTGACGCTGCACGGCGCGCCCCGGGACGGGAAGTCGCTGAAGCAGATCCTCGCCGGGCAGATGGTGCACCCGTACTTCCCGGTGACGGCGGAGGACGTGTTCCGCACGCGCCTGGCGTACCGGGACGTCATCGTGGGCGAGGACATCCCGGTGGGCGACGCGACGGTGCGCACGCTGGAGCTGAACCACCCGGGCGGCAACGTGGGCTACCGGGTGGACTTCGGTGGGCGCTCGCTGGTGTACGCGACGGACGTGGAGCACGGCACCGCGCTGGACAAGGGCCTGTTCGACTTCGCGCGCGGCGCGGACGCGCTCATCTACGACTCCATGTACACCGAGGACGAGTACCGGGGCCGCACGGGCTGGGGTCACTCCACCTGGGAGGCGGCGGTGCGCGCGGCGGACGCCAGCGACGTGAAGCAGCTGGTGCTCTTCCACCATGATCCGGGCCGCGACGACGTGGCCATGGACAAGCTGGTGCGGCAGGTGCGCAAGCAGCGCCCGGAGGCCATCGCCGCGAAGGAGGCGATGGTGCTCAAGCTGTAGGTGTCAGAGGGCGCTTTCGGAGCGCCCGCTCCACCGTCTCGCGCAGGCCCCGGAAGGGCAGCCGCTGCAGGGCGGTGGGCACGTCCACCCACTCGAAGGCGTCGTGCTCCGGGCCCAGGCGCACCGCCGCGTCGGGCGCGACGTGCACCGCGAAGCCGTTCTCCTCCACCAGCTTCGGCGGCAGCGCGTCCCCCAGCGCGAACGCGTGGCGGTAGGCCAGGTCCACGGGCGGGGTGTGCAGGCCCGTCTCCTCCGCGACCTCCCGGCGGGCGGCGTCGGCGGGGGACTCGCCCGGCTCCAGGCGTCCGGTGACGGTCTGCCAGAAGCCGCCGCGCTCCGGCGTCCGGCGCAGCAGCAGCACTCGCGCCTCCGGGCCCTGCCCCCGCACCACGGCGACGCTCACCGTGCGCAGGGACACCGTGCCGTCCACGCGCCGGGCGTCGAAGACCTGGCTGAACTCGCGCGCGAGCGCCTCCTCCACGTCGGGCACGGGCACGGCGTGGCCCAGCTCGCGCTGCATGGACGTGACGCCCGCCTCGCGGATGCCGCACGGGACGATGAGCTGGAAGTGCTCCAGACGCGTGTTCACGTTGAGCGCGAAGCCGTGCGTGGTGAGCCACTTCGACAGGTGCACGCCAATGGCGCCAATCTTCCGCGCGTCCGGAGAGCCCTCCTGCCCCAGCCACACGCCCGGCCACTTCGGGATGGGCCCCGCCGTGAGGCCGAAGCCCGCGAGCGCCTGGATGAGGCCGCGCTCCACGTCGCGTACGTAGCGCCGCACGTCCTGGCGCTCCGGGGGCAACAGGAGGATGGGGTAGCCCACCACCTGTCCCGGCCCGTGGTAGGTGACGTCGCCGCCGCGGTTGGTGTCGAAGACCTCCACGCCCTCCTCCGCGAGGCGCGCATCCGAGGCGGTGATGTTCTCGCGCTTCGCGGCGCGGCCCAGCGTCAGCACGGGCGGGTGCTCCAGCAGCAGCAGCGTGTCCCCGACGAGCCCCTGCATGCGGGCCTCGCCGAAGAGGTGCATCAGCTTCAGCCCGTCCTCGTACTCCACCCGGCCCAGGCGGAAGACGGTGAGCGTGTTCATGGCGTGCCCTTCCGTCCCCCCCGGGTGGGCGCGGCGGGCGTCTGCGCGGACTCCAGGCTCCAGCTGCCGGCGTACACGCGCGACAGCAGCGCGCGCAGCTCATGCCCCGCGCGCGGCGAACGCACGGCCTCCGCCGCGAAGGCGCCCAGCACCTCCTCCGACAGCGACACCACCGGACGGCGGAGCGCCAGGGAGCGCCGCGCCACCTCCACCAGCTCCGGCACCGTCGGACGGCGCACCGGCAACAGCACCTGCACGCGCTCCAGCAGCGCCACCGGGACGGAGCCCTGCACCGCCTCCGACAGGCCCGCCGTGGTGGGCACCGGCAGGCTCCCGCCCTCGCCTCGCACCCAGAGGCCCAGCGACGACACCGCGCCGCGCGCGCTCATCACCACCGCGCACTCCGGGTGGCTCGCGATGAACGCGACCAGCGCCGCCTGCTTCGCGGGCTCCAGCCGGTCCACGTCTTCAATCAGGAGCGGCTCCGTGCCAGGGGCGGACTCCAGGAGCTCCACCGACGTGAGCACGCCCTGGCCCCGCCGCTCCACCGCCTGGAGGAAGATGCTCTTGCCGCAGCCCTCCGGTCCCACGAGGAGCAGGCAGCGCGCGCCCGCCTGGAGCGTGCGCTCCAGCAGGGTCCGCACCTCGTCGTGGCCCACCATCTCCACGCTCGCGGTGGACTCGGGGGCCTCCACGGGCCTGCGCACGGGGGGCGGTGGGACGACATCGCCCAGGAGGCCCTGGGATTCACCCAGGCAGCCCTTGCAGATGAACGCGCCCGCGGGGCCCGCCACCAGGTCCCCCACCTCGCCGCGAGGCCGGCAGCAGAACGAGCACCAGGCGTCCAGGGCCGGATCCGCACGCGTGGGACCACGCTCGATGAGGCGCTTCTCCCGGCGGCGGCCGCGTTCCGGCGCGGGGGGTACCGGCCCCTCGTCCTCTTCCAGCGGGCGCAGCAGCCCTCCGGGGACGATGTCGTCGTCCTCGTCCTCGTCCTCGTTGTCCTCGGGCTCGGGCTCGGACCGGTGGGCGGCTTCGCTCGCGGGAGCCTGCGGGGAAGGCTGCGGCGAGCTTCCCGCACCGACCGCCGCGATCCGCTGGGCCAGCCGAGGCAGCCCCTTCGCTTCGGTGGACACAGTCACCCCGGGCGCGACGGCGTCATGGCGCCCGGAGGGATGCAGCACCGCGGGATCAGGGTCGGACGAAGGGGACGGGGCCCCCTGCGCCCCGGCTTCGGCCTTGTCGTTGAACGCCGCGGACACAGCGTCGCTCCAGGGCTGTGACGACACCGGGCGGAACGCGCCCGCGTCCTTGCCGGCCATCGCCGCGGCGAAGGCCGGGCTGACGTCCGGCGACCGGCTCTTGAGCTGACGCGCCTGCCGCTGCAGCTGCGAGGCGCGCGAGGTGTGCCCGGACTTCTGGTAGAGCGCCGCGGCCTGCTCCAGGCACTCCGCCGCGCGCGTCATGTCTCCCTGAAGCTCGGCGGCCTGGGCGGCGCGGATCAACTCACGGGGATTGTCGGCCATCGCGGGTGCCCGCCTCAGCTTCTCTTTTCCGGAAGACCCCCCGCGCCCACCGCCCCCCGGAGTCAGGGCGGTCGGGCGAGCACCGCGACGCGCATCCTCACGCCATCGCGAGGAACAGCAGGTCCGGTGCCTCCAGGTACTTGATGACCTCGTAGACGAAGCTCGCCGCCACGTCACCGTCGATGACGCGGTGATCGCACGAGAGCGACAGGTTCATCATGTCGCGGATGACCACCTGGTCGTTCTTCACCGCCGGGCGCTTCTTCAGCTTGTGAACGCCCATGATGCCCACCTCGGGGTGGTTGAGGATGGGCGTGGCGAACAGGCCGCCGCTCTGCCCCAGCGAGGTGATGGTGAAGGTGCCGCCCGTCAGCTCCTCCATCTTCAGCTTGCGCTCGCGCGCGGCGGTGCTCAGGCGGGAGATCTCCTTCGCCAGCTCGCCCAGCGTGAGCTGATCCGCGTGGCGCACCACCGCCACCGTGAGGCCGTCCGGCGTGGCCACCGCGATGCCGATGTTGTACTCGCCGCGCACCACCAGCTCCTGCGACGCCTCGTCGAAGTTGGCGTTGAGGTGCGGGAACTTCTTCATCGCCGCGATCGTCGCCTTCACGATGAACGGCAGGTACGTGAGCTTCGTGCCGTCCCCGGCCGCCGCGAGCTGGCTGTTCAGCCGCGTGCGCAGGGCGACCAGGTCCGTGGCGTCCACCTCCTCCACGAACGCGAAGTGCGGCATCGTGAACTTCGAGCGGACCATCTTCTCCGCGATCTTCTTGCGCAGCCCGCGCAGCGCGATGCGCTCGTCGCCACGGCCCGTGGACAGCGGCGCCGCCGGACGCGCGGCCTGCGGCGCGGGGGCCGCGACCTCGTTCTTCTTCGGCGCGCCGTTGCCACCCTCCAGCGCCGCCACCACGTCCGCCTTCGTCACCCGTCCCTGCGGACCGCTGCCGGAGATCTCCGCCAGGTCCAGCCCGTGCTCGCGCGCCATGCGGCGCGTGACGGGCGTGGCCAGAACCTTGGTGCCCTGGGCCTGGGCGGCCTGCGCCTGGGGCGCGGCGGCGGGAGCGCTGACGGCCGCCGGGGCGCCATGGGCCGGAGCCTCCGCGGCGGGGGCGCCGCCGTCGGTCTCCAGCGTCACCAGCAGCTGGTGCACCTTGGCCATGTCGCCTTCACGGCCGTGCGTCTTCACGACGCGGCCCGCGCGCGGGGCGGGCACCGTGACGGTGGCCTTGTCGGTCATCACCTCGGCGAGCACCTGGTCTTCCTTCACCAGGTCGCCCTCCTTGACGTGCCACTTCACAAGCTCGCCCTCCATCACGCCTTCGCCGAGGTCCGGGAGCTTGAATTCGAAAGTCGCCATGAGGGGGTGTGTCTCTCTCTGGGTTGGGGAAGGGGTGCGTCAGGTCAGCCGAGGCGCTCCACGCGCTCGCGCTCCATCAGGCCCTTCATGAAGAACTCGGCGGCGCGGTAGCTGGAGCGCACCAGAGGCCCGGAGGCCACGTAGAGGAATCCGAAGGACTCCGCCAGCGCCTTGTATGCGTCGAACTGCGCGGGCGTCACGAACCGCTCCACGCGCAGGTGGTACTGCGAGGGCTGCAGGTACTGGCCCAGCGTGAGCACGTCCACGCCCACGTCGCGCAGATCCTTGAACGTGCGCTCCAGCTCCTCGTCCGTCTCGCCCAGGCCCACCATCACGGACGTCTTCGTGTAGAGGCGCTCCGGGCGGTTCTTGAGGTACTCCAGCACGCGCAGGGACTGGCGGTAGGTGGCGCGGCGATCCCGCACCGTGGGCGTCAGGCGCTCCACCGTCTCCACGTTGTGCGCGACGACGTGCGGCTTCGCCTCCGCCACCGTGGTGAGGTCCTTCTCCTGTCCCTTGAAGTCGGGGATGAGGACCTCGACGATGGTGCGCGGGCTCTCCTTGCGCAGCTCGCGGATGGCGGACGCGAAGTGGCTGGCGCCTCCGTCCGGCCGGTCGTCGCGATTCACCGACGTGACGACGATGTACTCGAGGTTCATCTCCTTCACCGCCTGGGCCAGATGGATGGGCTCCATCGGATCCAGCGGCGGGGGCGCCCCGACCTTCACGTGGCAGAAGCGGCACGCGCGCGTGCACACCTCGCCCATCAGCATCACCGTCGCCGTGCCGCCACCCCAGCACTCGGCGATGTTCGGGCAGCGGGCCTCTTCGCACACCGTGGCCAGCTTCGTGCGCTTCACGATGGCCTTGACCCGCTCGTAGCCCTCCCCATGCGGCAGACGCACCTTCAACCACTCGGGTTTACGGGTGGACTCGGAGACCTGTGGGAGGGGAAACCGATCGGGAGTCGCCATGGGTCGCGGGCCTTCTAGAGGGTGGGTGAAAGCAGGGTCAAGCGTGAAGCCCTAACGCGAGGCGTTAGCACGGGCCTCACAGAAGTGGATCCGCTGGGGGATGTAACGCGGTGGACAGGACGCGGCCAATCCCGGCCAAAGGGCCGTGTTCCCAGCGCCATTAGCGCCGGTACCGGCACCGGTGCGGTGGGGGCGCTCCCCTGCCCTCCTGCCCTCCCGGGTCCGGCGCTCCGGCACTCCGGGAAAAGCCGGGCCGCACGCGGAGACAGCGGCGCAGGGCCTCCCTGTCAGAAGGCCCTGCGCCGCCGGGACCGCGGGGTTCGGGGGCCTACTGACCGAGCACCTGCACCTCGAGGCGACTGCGATCCTCGGGGGTCGTGCTGGTGACCTCGATGCGCTGGGCCGCCACGCCATCGCGCACCAGGGCCTGGCGCAAGGTCTCCGCGCGCGTCCGCGAGAGCTGGCGGTTGGAGTCCGCGTCGCCCGATGTTTGCGTGGCGCCGGTGATACGCACGCGCGCGTCGGGCTTCTCCTTCAGCACGGTGCCCAGCTCGTCCACCAGCTGCTGGCTCTGGGAGGTGAGCTGCGCCGACCCGGCCGTGAACTCCACCCCGTCCAGGATGACGCCCTGCTTCGCGTTGTTGCCCTCGAGCGCCGAGCGCAGCGCGTTGGCGTCGCGCACGCGCGGCTGCTGCTGACCCGAACCGCCCGTCCCCTGCTGGACCGCGGCCGGGGGCGTGTTGCTCGTCACCCGGGGCGCCTGGGCGGGTTCGTTCTTGCGTCCGCGCAGGGCGCCCCACGAGAGGACGATGAGCGCGAGCAGGGCCAGGGGGATGGCCCACCCGGCGATGCTCTTCTTGCGCTCCGGCGGAGGGGGCGCGGCCGTCCTGCGGGGGAGGGATTCCCGCCAGGTGTCCTCCCGCATGGGAGCCACGGCTGCGCGAGGGGGTTCGAGGATCTCCGCGGGCGCGTGGCGCGCACCGCCCGCGAAGCCCAGGACACCGCCCAGGCCCGCCGGCAGCGCGCCCGCGATGTGGGAGCGCTGGCTGCCCAGCAGCTGCATCAACCCGGTCGCGCCCAGGCGCTGGTCGCGCACCTGCTTGCCAAGGACGCTCATCACCATCGGCGCGACCAGGGACAGCAGCCGCGTCGCCGAACCGGGGTCGCGCATCCCGCCCATGCGTGAGAGGCCTTCGGTGACGCCTCCCAGCTTGTTGCCGAACAGCCCCCCCAACATCCCCTTCCCGCGCGCCTCCTCGTCGACCAGTCCCGCGTCGCTGATGTCCCCTTGGGAAGGCGCGTCGGGCCCGGTGAAGCCGCCCTCGTTGAGCTTCGACAGCAGCCGGTGCGCCCCGGCCTCGTTGCTGCCCTGATCAGCGACGCCCGCCGCCACCGCGGCGATGGCGCCCGGCAGCACCTTCGTGGTCGCCTGCGGATCCTCTCCCAGGGCTCCGCTGATCTTCGGGAGCCACCCCTTCTTCATGAACTGTGAGCCGACCGCTTCGATCAGGTTGAACGCCATGTGATGCCTCCCCGGTTGGGTCCCGCACCGGGTTGGCCGGTGCGCGAGGCCACGCCCCGCCGTCCGCGCGGGACTGAGGGCTCTGGGCAATCGATACGGAGCCCACCGGGCGCTGCTAACCCCTCGTGGGGGGCACGGGAGGAGAGGCCCTCGAAGGCCCGTCTCCCCTGCGGGCGACCGCGCACCGGCACCCGCTCCGGCACCCGCGTCCACGGGTCCTGTGAAGGGACACACGGGAGGACGTGCGCGAGCCACTGCCCCACGGTCTGGCCCTGCCGGGCGAGCAGCGCCGCGCCGGCACGACACCCACCGGATCTTCAGCGAACGCGATACCGCGTCACGGCCAGCGGCGCGGATCCGCCAGGCGCCCACAGCTCCAGCCGGCGCTCACCGGCCACCGCGGGCAGGCGCGTGACGAACGGCGGAGGCAGTTCGATGCGCCGCCCCGTGTCCGTGCGCAACTCCAGCATCCTCGCCCCGGGAGGCGCCATCACGCGCACCGGCACGGCCTGCGCGCTCTCAGGCAGCTCCGGCTCCACCAGGTACTCGTCGCCGTCCGCCGGCAGGATGAAGCCGGGCTCTCCTCTGGAGCGGTCCCCGGTGTCGGACGACGCGGAGGCCAGCCCTTCCGCCTGGGCCCAGGCCAGGTACGCGGGGCCCACGTCCAGCGCGCCATCGCTCCGGTGCATGGTGCACGCCTTGCGGGGCGCCGTGCCCGGCAGGTAGACCTCCTGCAAGACGCCCGGGCAGTTCGGCCCCGCGAGCTCACCCGACAGCGGGCAGATGGCCCTCGAATCGAAGTGGCTCCGGTCCACCAGCGGCGCGGGGCGCACGCCCTTCATCGCCAGCGACATCACGCGCGCGAACACCGGGCCCGCGCCGGTGATGCCGGACACGCCCCGCATCGGCGTGCCGTCGAAGTTGCCCACCCACACGGCCACCGTGCGCTCGCGGGTGAAGCCCGCCGCCCAGTTGTCCACGTAGGCCCGGCTCGTCCCCGTCTTCGCCGCCACCCGAAATGGCAGGCGCAACGCGTTGTCCAGACCGAAGGCCGGCGCGCGGGCCGCCTCGTCCGCCAGCACGTCGGTGAGGAGCTCCACCGGCCGCGCCTCCAGGAACCGGTGCGGCGCCATCTCGTCGGGCACCGGCAGCGCCGCGCCGTCCGGGCCATACGCCGCGCGCACCTCCCGCACCGGGCCCACCACCCCGCCC
>NZ_RAWA01000308.1 GCF_003611675.1 Corallococcus sp. CA053C | reverse complement strand
GGGGCTGGGAGGGCGTGGCCTCGGGCGGCGGCGGCACGTCCTCCTCGGGCGCGCCCACCAGGGGCGGCGGCGTGAGGTTCCCGGTCGGAGCCGTGGCGGGCTCGGCGGGGGCTTCCTGGGCGGAGGCCAGGCCCGACACGAGCAGCAGGGCGACGAGGGGGAACGGACAGGGGGAGCGCTTCACCACGCCCCACGCTACCGCAAGGGCGGCGCCCGCGTCGCCTCGTCCCCGGCGACCTCCACGCGCGGCCGGCGGCGCAGGGCCCGGAACACGAGCGGCGCCGCGGCCAGCAGCAACTGGGGCCCCAAGGACAGCGCGTCCGGGTACAGGCCCAGCATGTCCACGGTGAAGAAGCGCACCGGCACCAGCGGCAACGCCCCCACCTCCTGCAGCGAGTGGATGCCCTTGCCCAGCAGCATCACCGCCGTCACCACCAGCACCACGGTGGAGAGGTTGAAGAGCGTCTTCATGGGCAGCCGGTAGCCCATGCGGTTGACGAAGAGCACCAGCAGCCCCAACGCCACGACGCCGGCCAGCACGCCCCACGCCACGCCCGCCGCCGAGTCCGTCGCGAGCCCCTGCAGGAAGATGGCCGTCTCGAAGCTCTCGCGCAGCACCGACGTGAAGGCGATGGCGAACAGGCCGAACAGGCTGCCCCGGCCCAGCGCGCCCTGCATGCGCTGGCGCAATTCGCCCATGAAGACGCTGACGTTGGCGCGCGCGTTGAGCCACAGCGCCGCGTACAGGAGCATGCCTACGGCGACGAGCGCCGTGACGCCCTCCATCCACTCGCGCTGCGCCCCGGCCATCAGCTTGCGGCCCAGCACGTACGCGAGCGCGCCGACGATGAGCGCGGACACCCAGCCCGCGTGCACCACGCGCACCTGCTCCATGGCCTTCATCTTCTTGAGCGCCGCCAGGAGCGCCGTGACGATGATGGTCGCCTCGAAGCCCTCGCGCAGCAGGATGAGCAGCGTCAGCCACACCACCGACAGCATGCTGGTGGTGCTGCCGTTCTCCTTGCGCGCCTGGTCCAGCAGCGACAGCAGCTCCCGCCCCTCGTCCTGCAGGTGCGGGCTCTTGCGCTCCGCGGCGAGCCGCGCCTGGAGGAAGGCCTCTTCCAACTGCTGGGTGAGGACGGGGTTCCTGCCGCGCAGCTTGGGCTCCACCGGCTCCAGGCCGTTGAGGTACGCGTCCAGCAGCTCCGTCTTCGCGCCCGCGTAGTCACCCGCCGCGCCCAGGCGCAGCGCGTTGCCCACCGCCTGCCGCGCGGCGACGAGCGCCTTCTCCTCGTCCTCGGCCGGGAGGCTGCGGCGCAGGCACGCGACCTTGTCCGCGCCGTACTCCTTCGCGAGCTCCGCGTCGGTGGCGGTGGCCAGGCGCTCCAGCGAGGCGCGCGGCGGCTGGGCATCGCACGGCGGCTGGCGCAGCGTGAAGACGAAGAAGGCCAGCGACCAGCGGTCGTCCTCGGAGAGGGTGGGGTAGGCCGGCATCGCGGTGCCGGGCACGCCGAAGCTGGTGGTGTTGAAGGCCTTGTATGGCGTCAGGCCGTCCTCCATCAGCTCCGGGTCCTGGAAGTTCGCCGGGCGCGGCTCCATGGTGTCCGCGATGGCCACCGCCGCCTTGCCGTCCGCGCCGTGGCAGGACGCGCAGTTGGTCTGGAACAGCTTCGCCCCGTGCTCCACGTCCGGCGCCTTGCGCGGGCTGCGCGCCAGGCCCCCCGCGAGCACCAGGCTCTCCACCAGCTCCCCGCAGTCGCGGCTGACGCCCTCGGGGTCCGTGTGCTGGTCCACGCGCGCCTGGATGTCCTTCACGCGCGGCACGAAGGTGGCCGCCGCCGGGCCCAGGTCCTTCGCCGCGTCCAGCGCCTCCGCCGCGAAGCTCCGCTGCTCCGTCAGCTCGAAGTCGGAGCGCGACGCCACCGCCGCCGGGTAGTCCGCCTGGAGGTACTGGAGGATGCCCACCAGCCGGTGCCAGGTGCGCCCCTCGTCGGACGCGGGCGCTTCTGCCCGGACGGAGGAGGACAGCGCGAGCAACAGGCACAGCGTGATGGAGGCGGCGCGATTCACGTCCGCGTTCTACCAACGCCTCCGGGGCCTTTCAATTCTGAGAATCAATATCATAATGAGGCCCGCTCATACGTGAAGAAACCAAAAGGAGGCTCCGCCTCCGGGTGGGGGTCCTGCTCCACGAGCCTCCAGGAGGACAGGTCCACGGGTGGGAAGCGGGCATCGCCGGGGAAGTCGCGGTCGATGAGGGTGAGGTAGAGCCGCTGCCAGCGGTCCGCCGTCTGGGCGTACAGGTCCGCGCCGCCCGCGATGAAGACCTCGCTGTCGGAGCGGGCCTGCTCCAGGGCCTCGTCCACGGAGTGCGCCACCTGGACGCCGGGCGGGGGGGCCCAGTCGCGCTGGCGGGTGATGACGATGGTGGCGCGGCCGGGCAGCGGCCTCCCGATGGAGTCGTACGTCTTGCGCCCCATGACGAGCGTGTGGCCCAGGGTCAGGCGCTTGAAGCGGGCCAGGTCCGGCGGCAGGCGCCAGGGCAGGGTGTTGCCCTGGCCGATGACCCGGTTCGTCGCCATGGCGACGATGGCGGACAGGCGCGCCGTCATACGGCCACGGGCGCCTTGATGGCGGGGTGCGGGTCGTAGCCTTCCAGCGTGAAGTCCTCGTAGCGGAAGGCGAACAGGTCCTTCACGTCCGGGTTGAGGCGCATGCGCGGCAGGGGGCGGGGCGCGCGCGTGAGCTGCTCCTTCGCCTGCTCCACGTGGTTCAGGTACAGGTGCGCGTCGCCCAGCGTGTGGATGAACTCGTGCGCGACGAGCCCCGTGGCCTGCGCCACCATCATCGTCAGGAGCGCGTACGACGCGATGTTGAAGGGCAGCCCCAGGAAGAGGTCCGCGCTGCGCTGGTAGAGCTGGCAGGAGAGGCGGCCGTCGGCCACGTAGAACTGGAACATCACGTGGCAGGGGGGCAGCTTCATGACCGGCAGGTCCGCCACGTTCCACGCGCTGACCAGGTGCCGGCGCGAGTCCGGGCTCTTCTTCAGGCCCTCCACCAGCTGCCGCATCTGGTCCACGGGCGTGCCATCCGGCGTGGTCCAGGAGCGCCACTGGTGGCCGTACACGGGGCCCAGGCTGCCGTCCGCGTCCGCCCACTCGTCCCAGATGGTGACGCCCTGGGCCTGGAGGGAGCGCACGCTCGTGTCCCCCCGGAGCATCCACAGGAGTTCATGGAGGATGGACTTCACGTGCAGCTTCTTGGTCGTCACCAGGGGGAAGCCCTGGGTGAGGTCGAAGCGCAGCTGGTGGCCGAAGAGGCTCAGCGTCCCCGTGCCCGTGCGGTCGCCCTTCTTCGTCCCGTGATTCAGAACGTGGTCCATCAGACTCAGGTATTGCTGCATGCCCTTTTTTCTAGGTTCGCGGCGGGGGGTGATCAAACTTCCTTCCAGCGATTGTTCTCTGCCGGGCGTCGCCTCCGTCGCGGCGCTAGAAGAGGGTGGAATGAAGATCTACACGAAGACCGGCGATGCGGGAGAGACGGGCCTCTTCGGGGGCGGTCGCGTGTCCAAGGACGACGCGCTGGTGGACGCCTACGGCGAGGTGGACGAGCTCAACGCCACGCTGGGCCTCGCGCGGACCTTCTCCCTGCCCGCGGACCTGGACCACTTCCTCCAGCGCCTCCAGGAGCAGCTCTTCACGGTGGGCGCGGTGCTGGCCACGCCGCCGCAGAGCCGGGCCGCGGCGCACATCCCGGAGCTGAAGCCCGAGTGGGTGGAGGAGATGGAGCGCCACATCGACCGGTACGAGGAGGAGCTGCCGAAGATGACGCACTTCATCCTGCCCGGAGGCGCGTCCGCGGCGGCGGCGCTGCACCTGGCGCGCACGGTGTGCCGCCGGGCCGAACGCCGGGTGGTGTCGCTCCTGCGCGAGGACCGGGCGCCGCCGGCCGTGGCCATGTACCTGAACCGCTTGTCGGACCTGCTCTTCGTCGTGGCGCGGCTGGTGAACTTCCGCGCCGGGTTGCCGGACGTGAAGTGGATCCCCGAGAAGCCCTCGAAGTAGGCGGTGTGAGCGTGGATCCGCTGCCCACCGCCCGGCTCCGGGAGCTTGCCCAGCAGGTGGGCTTCGACCTCATCGGCTTCGCGCGCGCGGAGCCCATTCCGCCGTCGTCGCTGCTGTCGTGGCTGGAGGCCGGCTACGACGCGGACATGGACTGGATGGGGTCGCGCGCGGAGGAGCGGCTCGACGTGTCGGTGCTGCTGCCCGGCGCGAAGACGGTGCTGTCGTTCGCCAACAACTACTACCGGGACGACGCGCCGTCGCAGGGCTCGCCCATCGCGCGGTATGCGCGCGGCCGCGACTACCACTCCACGCTGCGCGACCGGATGAAGGCGTTCCGCAAGACCATCAACGCCTGGTACCCGGGGCTGGGCACCTACGGCGGCGTGGACAGCGGGCCCATGATGGAGAAGGTGTGGGCCGCGCGCGGGGGCCTGGGCTACGTGGGCAAGAACGGGTGCCTCATCACGGAGTCACACGGCTCGTGGGTGCTGCTGGCCACGCTCATCCTGGACGCGGCGGTGGACGTCTACCCGGACGGGCCGGTGGCGGACCGCTGCGGCTCCTGCCGGCGCTGCCTGATGGCGTGTCCCACGGGCGCGCTGGTGGGCCACCGCCAGGTGGATGCGCGGGCGTGCCTGTCGTACCAGACCATCGAGAACCGCGACCGCGACGTGCCGGAGGCGTTCCGGTTCAAGTTCGACAACCTCATCTTCGGCTGCGACATCTGCCAGCAGGTGTGCCCGCTCAACCGCAAGCCGGTGTTCGCCAACGACCACCGCTTCGTGCCCCGCGCGGTGGCGGCCCTGGGCACCGCGGAGCTCGCGGCCCTGACACCCGAGCAATACAAGGAACTCGTCACCGGCACCGCGCTGGCGCGCGCGAAGTACGACGGTTTGAGGCGCAACGCTGTCTATGCACTGGGCGTCGCACGGCAGGCGCACGCCCGGCCGCTGCTCGAAAAACTCAGCGACGACGCCAGTGAGCTGGTACGCAGCGCTGCACGATGGGCGCTTCTCCAACTGGAGTCGTGACACCCGGATCCGCCGCGCCGCTCGGGCGTGTGTACGCGGCGCTGACGGTGCAGGTGCTGATCAGCGCGGGCACGTACCTGGCCGCCAAGCGGGCGATGACGGAGCTGTCGCCGTTCACCGTGGTGCTGTGGCGCTTCCTGGTGTGCGGCGTCGCGTTCACGCTGCTGCTGGCGCTGACGCCAGGGCCCACGCTGCCGCCGCGCGCGGCGTGGAAGCGCGTGGTGTTGCTGGGCCTGATGGGCGGGCCGGTGAACCAGACGCTGTTCTTCTCCGGGTTGTCGCGCTCCACGGCGGCGCACGCGGCGCTGCTCTACGCGCTGACGCCCATGGGCGTGTACGTGGCGAGCCTCGTGCTGGGCCGCGAGCGGGTCTCCACGCGCGCGACGGCGGGCATCCTCACCGCGCTCGTGGGCGTGGTGGTGCTGCTGCTCGGCCGGGGGTTGGCGAGCGCGCAGGGGTCGGTGCAGGGGGACCTGCTCATCCTCACGGCGGTGGTGGCGTGGGTCATCTACACGACGGAGGGCAAGCCGCTCGCCTCTGAATACGGGCCGCTGCGCGCCACCGCGTGGACGATGACGGTGGCGACGGCGCTGCAGCTGCCGCTCATCCCGTTCGTGCTCAAGCCGGGGGAGGTGTGGGCGGCGAGCTTCGCGGCGAAGGGCGCCATCGTGTACCTGGGGCTGATGACGTCGGTGGTGGCGTACCTGCTCTGGTACTACGCGCTGTCGAAGGTGCCCGCGTCGCGCGTGGCCATCTTCTCCAACCTCCAGCCGGCCGCGACGGCGCTCGCGGCCTGGGCCGTCCTCAACGAGTCCCTGCACTGGGAGCTCGCGCTGGGCGGCGCGTTGGTGCTGGTGGGCGTGCGGCTCACGCAGCGCGCCCCGGTGAAGGCTCCACCGGTGGTGGTGGAAGCGGGCTGAGTCAAAAGCGGTGGGCGTCGCTCCAGCCTTCCGCCGGCCGGAGGGCGACTCCCGGCAACCCGCGAAGGGCCTCGGCCACGTCGCCGTCGACCACGATGACGTCGGGGTATTCGTTCATGCGGAACACCCGCATCCCCTGGATGGCGGCCGGGTCCAGCACCAGTGACTGGATGCGGGCGATGCGCTTGCGCCACTCCGTGAACTGGGAGCGCTGCCGGTCCATGCAGACAATCCGGCCCAGGACATTCATGGCAAAGTATTTGTCAATGTGCTTGCCGGTGGCCTCGTCCACCATCTCGACGGGATGGTAGTCGATGTTGTCCACCCCCACAGCCTCCAGTCGCTCCCTCATGCGCCGCGAGCAGAAGTCCACCGGCACCTCCGTGAAGTAGTCCGGATACGCATCGCGCACCTCCTCCACGGTGAGCTTCAGGCCGGAGGGCTTCTCGTCCGGGGGGATGAGTCTGCCCATGCTCCACTTGAGGTCATGGCCCGGATTGGCATCCTCGAACGAAACCATGAACGCGGTTTCGCGCTCCTGCTCCAACACGAAATACATGCGAAGTCCTTTCTAGAACGGCGTCGTGTCCAGCTTCACGGTCGTCCACGGGGGAGGTCGGGCTCCGGCCCCCGGGTACCCCTCATGCTCGACCTTCTGCTTCTTCCCGCCGCCGTGCAGGTACGTGTAAACGTGCTTCCCTGTCTTGCCATACAAATCCGTGGCGACCCTCAGGTGCTCGGGATGGCAGATCCAGGAGCCACCCACCACGTGGAGGAAGGCGAAGTTCACCGCGCCCTTGACGAGCCCCTTCAGGTTGTTCTCGAACTCCTGCATCGACTCCTCTGTGCAGGTGGTCGCGTCATAGGCAAGAAAGGCCATTCGATGGTAGATCAAGTCGCTCGTTTTGAAGTAGCTCTTGGCGTGACGTCCTGTGTGGAGTTGCAGGGGTTTTCCCAGGTCGATGGACACCCAGAAGCTCTTGTATTCCTTCTTCACGTCTGCCGGCCATGACGCCGTGGGGTCCGCCTTGGGGGACACCGCTCCGTGCCGGTTCGGCAGTTGGATGATGTTCTGAGGCTGGTTGGGCGCGAAGCCCACCTTGTCGAGGAAGTGATTGAGGCGCAGGCGCCTGTCCTTGCCCTTCTGGACGAAGCTGGTGAAGGCCAGTGCATGGTGGCCCTCCGTTGGGTACGGCGGAGGGAAGTGGGCGTTGGGATAGATGGCGGCGCGCTCGGCATCCCCTCCGTCGAACACTCCCACCATGCTCTTGTCTCGCTCCCAGCCGCTCTTGGAGACGGGTGATTCGACCTTCTCCTTCTTGGGGTCGTCGTGCTTCTTGCTGCAGATGACGCACTGGCCGTCGTCCTGCAGCTTCTGGACATCGGAAACCGTCTCGCCCATCTCCATGATGAAGAACCTCCCGTGAGAGTTGTCTGGATGTGAGGTCGCTGACGGCCTCACCCCATGATGTTCTTCTTGTTGTGGAAGAGCGGGTCCCCGAGCCTGCACACGTTCTTGCCCTCGAACTTCACGTCGAACGAGTACATCATGAACTCCGCCGGTCCCTGGGTGGAGCTGCTCATGACGCCGCCGCCCGCTGTCCCGGCCTCGTCCCCCGCCGTCGTCTTGTATTGTGCGCCCTTCACCATCGGCATCTTGCCGTTGATGCTCACCTTCTTCGGCCCCTTTGACGCATCCGAGGACTTGCCGATGTTTGGATAGGGAATGGGCACCGGCCCGCCCGGGCTGGGCGTCTTGCACACGTCCGGGAACACGATGCTCTGCCCACCCCCATCCTCCGTCGCTACGCCTCGTCCATTGGCGAAGACCTTCGTACCCATCTGTGCCCCCTATGGCGTTGCTGACTGCACCATCACCGCGGCGCGCGCTTCGCGGTCCGAGGAACCCCAGACCAGACACGGCCCTTCACGATACCCCTTGCGCAATCCCACTGCGGCGGCACCGAGCATCATCGGACCCAGCGCCGCCCCCGCATCGCCGGTGTATTCCGCCGGGTGTTCCATGCGGAATTCCGTCTCGAAGCGTTGGGCGTGTCGCAGGTAGGCCACGCCCCACTCCTTCGTCCAGAAGCTCTCGCCATTGAAGCCCGCGTAGACGCAGCGGACCTTGGGGCTCTGTGGTGGCAGCCCCGCGAAGAGCTGCTGGAAGGCCTGCGACAGCCCTTCTCCCAGGTAGGGCTCGGTGCTGTAGCGGTGTCCCGGCTCTCTTCCCAGGCCCGCGCCCGTGATGCTCGCGAGAGGCTCGCGGCCCAGGCGCTTCGCCGTGCCGGGCACCCCGAGCCAGAGGAAGGCCGCGCCCTCGCCCGGGATGAACCCATCGGCGACGTCCCGTCGTTTCAACCGGTCTTCCGCGTCCAGGTGCGCCAGCAGTCGCGCATCCCAGTAGGTGTCCACGCCGCCTACCAGCACCTGTCTGGCACGCCGGGTGGCCAGCAGCTCCAGCCCCCGCGCCACCGCCATCAGGCCGCCTGCGCGCCCCTGTCGCAGCAAATGGCTGGAGGCCTCCACCTCCACGCCGGCCTGCGACTGGAGGTGCTCCAGGAAGGCGTCTCCCATCGGGTCACCCCAGGGCTGGGGCTCTGGCAGGGCCAGCACCAGCGGCAGGGGCCCTCCGCATGCTCCGGCTACTTCCTGAAGCGCGCAGGCGCCCAGCCGCACCAGTCGACGGTGGCGTGAGGTCATCCGCTTCATGGCCTCCACCAGGCCCTCCCGCAGCGGGGGCAGGTGCTCCTCTTCAAGGACTCCGGCGATCCGGGGTTCGAACTGGCTGTCCTTCAGTCGCGTCTCCCGTACCCGGGTGATGCCCGCGCGGAGGGCCGCCGCCGTGGTGGCCGCTGTCAGCCCCACCGGTGACACCATCCCCAATCCCAGGACTTCCGCTGGCGGCAGCAAGGTCATCTAGCCTTTCACTCCCTCCAGGGTGCGTACCCCGAAGCGGACCTCCTGGACCTTCAGTGCGCGCTTGTCGCAGCCCACCGCGCTCCGCCACGTCAGGCACACCTGCCCCGCGCCCGGCTCCAGCAACACCGTCTCCAGCCGCAGGGAGGGCCGCTCCACCTTCCCGGCGATGCGCACCTCGACGTCCAGCTCACACCGGGGCAGCACGAAGCGCTGAACTCCCTGGGGAGACACGTTGAGCAGCTCCACCGGTTCGCCCCCCTTCAACCCCTCGCGTGCGCGCAGCGCGGGCGGGGCGACGTGGAAGAAGTCTGGCTGGAAGTCCCGGGGCAGGTAGGGGGCCCTCGTCGTCCGCCACGCCTCGTCGTATGTTCCAGCGCTGGCCTTGCGTGGTTGCCAGGAGGGGGCCAACGGCCCCATGCCCACGGGCACTGGGGCATCCGAGATGCCACCGACGAGTTTCGCGGGGTCCTCCAGGTTGGGCAGGGCGCGGCCCTTCATCTCCGAAGCGCTCCGCTTCCCCCGGAAGCCCTGGCCCACCGGGTTGCGCGCCTCACCGAGCACGGCTCCCCCTTCCAGGACGTGCATGCCGCCGAAGGCCCTTTCCCAGACGAGTGGCATCTTCAAGAAGGGCGTGGGGGACGAAGGGGAGGGCGACATCATCCCGCCTCGCCATTGACGGTCTCCAAACACCTGGAGCGCCAGGTGGACGGTCCCCACGCGCACGGACACCTGGCACGAGTCCACGGGCTTCCCACGTGGCGCATGGGCCTCACCCACCAGCAGTACGTCCGTGCCCGGCTTGAGGAGGTGCGCCTCGCCTGCGTACTTCAGGCTCGACTGACCGGGCTCGCCCCAGTGCTCGGCCGCCATCACCAGCGGGCGCTGCCTGGGCGCGATGGACAGGGCGTCCCCAGCAAGGTCGAACGTCGCCTTGACCACCGTGTAGAGCGTGTCCACGCCCCGCTCATCGGGGAACAGGAACAGGCCGGGGACGAAGGGAGAGTCGTTGCGGAGCTGAAGCATGGGGAGTCCGGGACCTCAACCCTCGCGAGTCATCGCCAGGCGGGACGGCGGAAGTGGGGAGCCGCGGCCTTCACCCGCGCCAGCGCGACACGCTGCCGACCTGTCAGGGCGCGCGTGGGAACGAAGAGGGTCCGCCGACTGCGCAGGGCCAACTCCCGCGCCAGCACGTGCCGGCGTCGCATGGGGCCCTGCTCCAGTGCGGCAATGAGCGCCTCCGCCTGGAAGGGGTGGCCCATCAGGTATCGGGTCCCCGGGGCGAAGTTTCCCTTGGCCTCGTGCCACCACCGGGCGACGGGCTCGGCGGCGGGCCACGGAAGGTCGTCTTCGGGTCGGTGCACCAGGTCCGCATCGAGGTCCTCCTGCTCCAGGGGAAGGGGCTCCTCCGGCGGCTCCTCCGGGGGCAGCGCATAGACCCCCTCCAGCCGCAGCCCGGAGATGGCGCTGAAGGCTTCGCCCGCGAGGCGCGCCACGTCCCTGTCCTCGTCCCCCATCCACTCCAGGCACGCCTCGGCGGCGGCAGCCCGCCCACTGAAGCCCAGCGCCCAGAGTGCCTGCGTCCGCCGCTCCGGTCTGCGCAGCATCGCGATGAGCCGCCCCAGCTCCGCTTCCTCGCAACCGAGCGCCCACAGCACCATGGGCTCACGGGCGTGCGCGTCGCCGGTCTCCAGGGCCTTCCTGCAGGCCTCCCACGCCTCGTGGGCCCCCAGCGCCAGCCCCAGCTCGATGGCCGCGTCGCGGATGCCTGGATGCGCGGAGGCGAGCGCGTGCGACAGCAGCTTCGGGGGGGCCGAGCGGGGCAGCTCCCTCAACCCGCGCAGCGCCGCGATGCGCACCCGGGCATCCTCGTTCGAAAGGAGGTCGGACAGCATGGAGTCCTGGACGGCCCCCCGAAAGACGAGCGCCTCCAGCACGGTCGCCTGCACCTGTGCATCCCCCGATGCCAGCAGCGGAGACAGCACGGCACCCAGCTGTTCCTGGCCACACAGCTCCAGCGCCCGCTGCACGGCGGCACGCTGTCCGGGACCCGCGCCACGCACCCACGCGTGGATGTCCTCGGGCGCCGCCTCCGCCAGCAGGACGAAGGCCGCTGCACACACCCGCGACCGTTCCTCGGACTCCAGCGCCGGCCGGAGCAGCGACTCCGCCACCGGAGCCCCCCCTTCCACCAGCCCGTCTAGATGGGCCAGCAGCCGCTCCTCCAACTCAGCCGTCTCCGCCAGGTCGTAGTCCGGTGCCATCAGGGCGCGTTCCCACCGGGTCCACAGCCAGCTCGCCTCGTCGAGGTGCTCCTCGAACACGTCGGTCATCAGGGGCATGGGCGCACCGGCTCAGCCGAACTGGACGGAACCACCCTTGATGCGGTTCACGCCTTCGGAGTGCGTTTCAACGTAGGTCCCCTTGATGATGACCTTGCCGTTGCGCCGCAGCGTGATGCTCGCCTTTCCGCACTGGAGAACCAGCTCGTCCTGTCCTTCGATGATCCGGAGGGGCGCCGACCCTTCGTCCACGGACGCTGTCACGGGAGCCGGCGGCTCGGCCCTGGAAGGCGACAGGGCGATGATGATGGGGAGCCGGGCGTCCCCCTCCTCGAAGCGCAGCTCCACGGGCCGGCCGCTTTCGATGGAGGAACGCAGCGTCCCGGAGTCCAGCGGCACCACCTTCCGGGCGACCCGGGGGCCCCGGGCATTTCCCTCGAAGTCCACCAGGGGCCGGCCCTGCTCATC
This sequence comes from Corallococcus sp. CA053C, assembly GCF_003611675.1. GTDB lineage: Bacteria > Myxococcota > Myxococcia > Myxococcales > Myxococcaceae > Corallococcus. The sequence goes on along the minus strand of NZ_RAWA01000308.1, from coordinate 302 downwards.
CGTCCCGATGATGCGTCCCACGCGGCCCTCCCAGATGCGCTCCGGGGCCTCCTCCACAACCCCTCCGACACCCTGGCTCGTGAACGCTGGCGCAACCATGCGGATGTCCTTGGGCGAGTGGCTTTGGGACCTCCAGCATATCAGAACATTTCACTCTGTGTATGTATGGACTGGGGACCCCCCCGGGTCCTGGCTTGCTCAGTCGCCGTTCGGATCCCAGTCGGAGATGTCCTTCTTGGGCTCTGGCGGCGGCTTCGGACGTGGCGCCTCGGCGGGACGCGGAGGCGGGGCCTTCTTCACCA
>NZ_RAWA01000307.1 GCF_003611675.1 Corallococcus sp. CA053C | reverse complement strand
GACACCTACGCGCCCCTCCCGCTGGAAGGCCAGGACGTCACCCTGCTCTCACAGCAGAAGTTCACCGACCGCGACGACCTGGACCGCGCCCTCTTCCCCCTCCTGGAGACCCTGGCCCGCCCGCGCATCGCGTCCGGCGAGCCCCCCAAGGTGGAGCGCGGCCTCTACTACCTGCGCCGCGCGGAGAAGCTCTCCGGCATCACCGAGGAGCAGCGCCGCAGCCTCCAGTCCATGCTCACCGACGTGGCCTTCTACCAGGCCCGCCAGAAGCTGGAGGACGCGCGCCGGCTCGTCTCCGAGGGCCTCGCCCAGCTCAAGCTCGCCGCCGAAACCGAGAACCGCCACGCCCGCGCCGCCAACCAGATGCTCACCACCGTGGGCCCCACCGCCCGCGCCCTGGAGGACTCCTTGCGCCGCGCCGTCCACACCGAGAGCGCCCCGGACAACATCCCTGTAGCACCCGCCCCCGCGCCCCGGCCCACGGGGGACACCTCCCTGCAGCCCTTCCCCACCGCCACGACCTCCGACGGGGGGACGCCTCCCTGATCTTGGGGGGTTGGAAGACCCCATCCGGAACGCGCGCCTGGACCCCCCTTTCGTGACACGGAAATGTCCGCCGCCCAACGTCCCAAAGTGCCTCGGTGAGTGATCATAGATTGCAATGATCGATCCCACCGGCCGGGCAGGCTCACACAGGATCTAGCGTTGACACATCGGTGGACCCCCCATAGCTTGGGTCAGGTCGGGCGGTCGCCCCCCTGTCCGGGGGTCCGCGCCCAAGCCCTGGAGGCCGGTGTGGTTTTCTTGCGCGACACCTGCTTCTGCCCCACAAATCGCTACATGTCGGACTGTTGTCGCCAAGCCCTCGGGACCTGATTCCAACTCAGTCCCGCCCCCGCACATCCCCAGTCATTCCAACGGGGGCCGTCCGCCCCGTGCAGGACGGCCACGTCCGCCCTGCTGGCTGCGCCATTGCCTTGCCCGGAAGTGAGACGCCCGTGACCGTCCAGACGCCCCTGAAGCCGACCGTCGTCACCTCGCCGCCCCCTGACGCCGCGCCCGCGGCCACCACCGCCCCGGCCTCGTCGGGCGCCGGCGACTTCGCCACCACGATGCGGGTGAAGAAGCGCAACGGCACGGCGGAGCCCGTGGACCTCAACAAGATCGTCCGCGCGGTGGGCAAGTCCTGCGTGGGCCTGTCGCGCGTGGACGTGATGCGCGTGGCCACCAAGACCATCAGCGGCCTGTACGACGGCGCCACCACGCGCGAGCTGGACGGGCTGTCCATCCAGACCGCCGCGGCCCTCATCGTGGAGGAGCCCGAGTACGCGCGGCTCTCCGCCCGCCTGCTGTCCACCTTCATCCAGAAGGAGGTCAGCAACCAGGACATCCAGTCCTTCAGCCAGTCCGTCGCCGCGGGCCACAAGCACGGCCTCATCGCGGAGCGCCTGCTCACCTTCGTGCAGGCCAACGCGCGCAAGCTCAACGCCGCCATCGACCCGGTCCGCAACGACCTGTTCGAGTACTTCGGCCTGCGCACCGTCTACGACCGCTACCTGCTAAAGAACCCGCAGACGCGCGAAGTGATTGAGACGCCCCAGGACTTCTTCCTGCGCGTGGCGTGCGCGCTCTCCGGCGACAACGCGCGCGAGGCCATTGAGCTCTACCGCCTGTTCAGCTCACTGGAGTACCTGCCCAGCTCCCCCACCCTGTTCAACTCCGGCACGCGCCACGAGCAGCTCTCCAGCTGCTTCCTCCTGGACTCGCCCGCGGATGAGCTGGACGCCATCTACAAGAAGTACTCGGACATCGCGATGCTGTCGAAGTTCTCCGGCGGCATCGGCGTGGCGTACAGCCGCGTGCGCGCGCGGGGCTCGCTGATCAAGTCCACCAACGGCCACTCCAACGGCATCGTCCCGTGGCTCAAGACGCTGGACGCGTCCGTGGCGGCGGTGAACCAGGGCGGCAAGCGCAAGGGCGCGTGCTGCGTGTACCTGGAGACGTGGCACGCGGACATCGAGGACTTCCTCGAGCTGCGCGACAACACCGGTGACGACGCGCGCCGCGCGCACAACCTGAACCTGGCCAACTGGGTGCCGGACCTGTTCATGCGCCGCGTGGAGGCCGACCAGGAGTGGAGCCTCTTCGACCCGAAGGCCACCCCGCACCTCACCGACCTCTTCGGCGAAGCCTTCGAGAAGGCCTACGCGGAGGCCGAGGCGCAGGGGCTCGCCGTGCGCAAGGTGAAGGCGCGCGACCTGTACGCCCGGATGATGAAGGTGCTCGCCCAGACGGGCAACGGCTGGATGACCTTCAAGGACATCGCCAACCGCAAGAGCAACCAGACGGGCCAGCCGGGCAACGTCATCCACCTGTCCAACCTGTGCACCGAAATCCTGGAGGTCACCAGCCAGGGTGAGACGGCGGTGTGCAACCTGGGCTCGCTCAACCTGAGCCGCATGGTGAAGGACGGGAAGTTCGACTTCGACCAGCTGCGCGCCAACGCGATGCTCGCGCTCAAGCAGTTGGACCGCGTCATCGACCTCAACTACTACCCCATCACCACCGCCGCGGACTCCAACCGCCGCTGGCGCCCGGTGGGCCTGGGCCTGATGGGCCTCCAGGACGTCTTCTTCCAGCTGCGCCTGCCCTTCGACTCCGTGGAGGCGCGCAACCTGTCGAAGAAGATCTCCGAGGAGATCTACTACGCGGCGCTCGTCACCTCCTCCGACCTCGCGGAGCAGTTCGGCGCCCACCCGGCCTTCCCGGAGACGCGCGCCGCCAAGGGCGAGCTCCAGTTCGACAGCTGGGGCGTCGTCCCGGAGGACACGCTGCGCTGGGACGCGCTGCGCTCGCGCATCATGAAGGTGGGCCTGCGCAACTCGCTGATGATCGCCATCGCGCCCACGGCCACCATCGCGTCCATCGCCGGCTGCTACGAGTGCATCGAGCCGCAGGTGTCCAACCTCTTCAAGCGCGAGACGCTGTCGGGCGACTTCCTCCAGGTGAACCGCTACCTGGTGCGCGACCTGCAGCAGCTCAACCTGTGGAACGAGTCCACGCGCAACCGCATCAAGATGGCGGAAGGCAGCGTGCAGGACCTCACGGAGCTGCCGGAGGAACTGCGCGCCATCTACCGCACCGCGTGGGAGGTCCCCATGCGCTCGCTGCTGGACATGGGCGCGGACCGCGGCGCCTTCATCGACCAGAGCCAGTCGCTCAACCTCTTCGTGGAGACGCCCAACATCGGGAAGCTGTCCTCGATGTACTTCTACGCGTGGCAGAAGGGGCTGAAGACGACGTATTACATGCGCTCGCGTCCGGCGACCCGCATCGCGAAGACGACCGTGAACCAGGGCGGCCCCACGGTGTCGGCCGCGCCCACGCCCGCGCCCGCGCAGGTGATGTCGCAGGTCGTCACCGCGGAAGCCGAAGCCGTGGCGTGCTCGCTGGAGAACCCCGAGGCGTGCGAGGCGTGCCAGTAGTCACGGGCCCGCGTCGTTCCTTTCGCCCCATCCGTCCCGTGCCGTTTTTTGTAAGGGAGTGCTGAAGCAATGCTGCTCGATCCGGGAATGAACCTGACGCTGCGCCCGATGGCGTATCCCGTCTTCTTCGAGATGTACCGCAACGCCATCAAGAACACCTGGACGGTGGAGGAGATCGACTTCTCCACGGACCTGGTGGACCTGCGCTCGAAGATGACGGACGCGGAGCGTCACCTCATCCACCGGCTGGTGGCCTTCTTCGCCACGGGCGACTCCATCGTCGGCAACAACCTGGTGCTCAACCTCTACAAGCACCTGAACGCGCCCGAAGCGCGCATGTACCTGTCGCGCCAGCTCTACGAAGAGGCGCTGCACGTCCAGTTCTACCTGACGCTGCTGGACAGCTACATGCCGGACCCGGCCGAGCGCGCCAAGGCGTTCGCGGCGGTGGACAACATCCCCTCCATCCAGCGCAAGGCGCGCTTCTGCATGAAGTGGATCGACAGCATCCAGTCCATGGACCAGGTGCGCTCGCGCGGGGACCGGCGTCAGTTCCTGTTGAACCTCATCTGCTTCGCGGGCTGCATCGAAGGCCTCTTCTTCTTCGCGGCCTTCGCGTACGTGTACTTCCTGCGCAGCAAGGGGCTGCTCAACGGCCTGGCCGCGGGCACCAACTGGGTGTTCCGCGACGAGAGCGCCCACATGGCGTTCGCCTTCGAGGCCATCCAGACGGTGCGCAAGGAGGAGCCGGACCTCTTCGACGCGAGCCTCGAGCGCGACGTGGTGCAGATGCTCCGTGAGGCCGTGGAGTGCGAGACACAGTTCGCCCAGGACGTGCTGGGCGGCGGCGTGATGGGCCTGTCGGTGCAGGAGATGCGCGGCTACCTGGAGTACGTGGCCGACCAGCGCCTCCAGATGCTGGGCATGTCCCCCATCTTCCACACCAAGAACCCGCTGCACTTCATGGACCTGCAGGACGTGCAGGAGCTCACCAACTTCTTCGAGCGCCGCGTGTCGTCCTACCAGGTGGGCGTGGGCGTGGGCGCCGCGAACGACGTCGTCTTCGACGCCGCCTTCTAGGCCTCCCCTCCCCTGCCGCCACACAGGAAGCCGTGCCCCGCTCACGCGAGGCACGGCTTTCGTGCTTCCAAACGCTAGACGGGGTGCTCCACATCCTGCCCGGCCAGCCGCTGACGTCGCTCGTCCTCCAGCGCCTGCTCCGCGCGCGTGGCGGTGATCTGCACCGCCGGCCGGTTCACCGTGCGGTACACCGCCGCGGCGAAGGCCGCGCCCAGGAGCGGCGCGATGATGAACATCCACAATTGCCCCAGCGCGGCTTCTCCGACGAAGAGCGCCGGCCCCAGGCTGCGCGCCGGGTTCACCGACGTGTTGGTGATGGGGATGCCCACCAGGTGGATGAGCGTCAGCACCAGGCCAATGGCCACGCCCGCGAAGCCCACCGGCGCGCGCGAGTCCGTGGCCCCCAGCACCGTCAGCACCAGCAGGAACGTGAGCGCCACCTCCGCGAGGAAGGCCGCCCCGCCGCCGTAGCCGTCCGGTGACGCGGCCCCGTAGCCGTTGCTCCCCAGCCCCTCCGCGCCCGCCGAGTAGCCTCCCGGCGCGCCCTTCGCGATGAGCAGCACCAGCCCCGCCGCGAGGATGGCCCCCACGCACTGCGCGACGACGTAGCCCGCCACGTGGCGCCGGTCGAACTTGCCCGCGAGCACCAGGCCCACCGTCACCGCCGGGTTCACGTGGCAGCCGGAGATGGGGCCTACCGTGTAGACCATCGCCAGCAGCGACAGGCCGAAGGCGAACGACACCCCCAGGAAGCCGATGCGGTCGCCCGCCAGCACCGCCGCGCCCACGCCCCCGAGCACCAGCACGAAGGTGCCCACGCCTTCCGCCAGGTACTTCTGCATCGCGGCGGCTCCGCCCGCGGGGGCCGGCCGGGCCGCATTCACCATCTCTTCACGCATGCGCAGCCTCCTCGCGCCCTCCAAGGAAGATGCTGCGCACGAACACCGTGGCGAGCCACGCGCGGGCGGCCCCCACGGCCGGCCTGCGGCGCATGGGCGGGGCCCCTGGCGCCTCGGGGCCCCCACCCCGCGGGGAGGGACGCCCGGGCACCGCTGCGCCTGCTTCAGGCCTTCTTCCAGATGCCGATGAACGGCAGGTTCCGGTACTTCTCCCCGTAGTCCAGGCCGTACCCGACGACGAAGAGGTCGTCGATGACGAAGCCCTTGTAGTCGATGTTCACCTTCGTCCGGGCGCGCGCGGGCTTCTCCAGGAGCGAGCACAGCTTGAGCGACGCGGGGTGGCGCGCCTGGAGGTTCTCCAACAGGAAGCTCATGGTGAGCCCCGTGTCGATGATGTCCTCGATGACGAGCAGGTGCTTGCCCGCCATCGGCTTGGACACGTCCGTGGTGATGCGCACCTCGCCCGTCGTCTCCGTGCCGCCGTGGTAGCTGGACACGCCCAGGAACTCGACCGTGAGCGGCAGGTCGATGGCGCGCGCCAGGTCGATGGCGAAGAACGCGGAGCCCTTGAGCACGCAGATGAGCGTCAGCTCCTTGCCCTGGTAGTCGCGGGTGATTTCGGCGCCCAACTGCTTCACGCGCGCCTGCACGGCTTCCTCGGAGATGAGGACACCGACATCCTTCTCGTGGAACGTCACCGGGAACTCCCTTGTCTACACATAGGCGTTGTTCATGATCTCCCCGAAGCCGCCGCCACCGGGGACGATGTACTGCCGGTCATCCAGGCCCCGCTCCTTCTCCCAGAGCAGGCCCGGCTCCGTGCCGAACACCTCCGGCGGAGACAGGCCCCGGTCCAGCCGGAGCGCGTAGATGATGACGTCCGGGTGCTCCTTCGTCATCCGCCGCAGGTACTCCGGCGTGACGATGAGGTTGAGCGTGATGATGCGCCGGGCCTTGCCGGGCACCTTCGTCTTGTAGAGCTGGATGGCCGTGGACAGGCTGCCCCCGGTGGCCCCCATGGGGTCCGGGAAGAGCACGAACGCGTCATCCACGTCCCCGCCAATCTTCGCGCCGCCAATCTCAGAGCCCACCACCGCCTGGGCCGCGTCGATCATCCGGCTCATGATGATGTGGTCCTGCCGCACGAGCGACGGATCCACCGTGAAGTTCAGCAAGTCATACGTCACCTGCGACGGCAGCGTGCCCGCCCGCGCGATGTTCACCGTCACCACGCGCAGCTGCGGGTCCACCACCTCGCCCTGGTAGATGCCCAGCGGCGTGGAGTCGATCATCCGCGTGGGGATGGTGACCATCTTGCGCGGGAACTCCGCGTTGATGACCGTCTTCACCAGGTCCGCGTAGAGCTGCTCCACCAGCCGGTTGATCTGCGGCTGCAGCGTGCCCTTCGCGCACAGCGTGGCCAGCTGCGACAGGAGGAACGGATTGCCCACCAGGTGGACCTGCGGCCCATAGTGGTGGGTCATCTCGTTCAGCCGGAACGGCACGTTCGCGTACAGGGTGTCCCGCATCGGAATCCAGCTCCAGGCGAAAGCAACAGGGGTTTCAGTCGAACAGCTTCAGCGTCTGCGGGGGTGAGGCCTCGGTGGGTTCGCGCACATGACACTTGCGGCAGCGCGGCTCGTACTCGCCCGCCGCCCCCACCACCACCCGCTCCTCGCTTCCAATGATGCGCTGCGAGCGATTGGCCGGATTGCCACACACCGCGCAGATGGCCAGCTCCTTCGTGACGTACTCCGCCACCGCCATCAGCTGCGGCATCGGTTCGAAGGGGCGGCCCTGGTAGTCCTGGTCCAGCCCCGCGCAGATGACGCGCACGCCCCGGTGGGCCAGCGCCTCGCACACCTGCACCACCTCCCCGCCGAAGAACTGGACCTCGTCGATGCCCACCACCTGGATGTCGGGAGGCAGGTGTCGGAAAATTTCTTCAGCCCTCTCCACCGGGATGGACGTCAATTTCAACTGGCTGTGGCTCACCACCTGCGTCTCGTCGTAGCGCGTGTCGATCCGCGGTTTGAACACGCGGACCTTCTGGCGGCCGTACAGCGCGCGCTTGACGCGGCGGATCAACTCCTCCGTCTTGCCGGAGAACATGGAGCCGCAGATGACCTCTATCCACCCGATATCTTTGGGAAATTGATGCAAGGGGCGCTCGTCGGGGAGGGTCGGATTCGGGGCCAATCTCGGGCACCCACCCCTTCCCGTCAATTTCGTTTCCAGCCTGCCAACCCCCCATTCGTCGCCGCCTGCCCGCTCGCTTCCCGGAAGCCCCGGAAGCCTTGGCAAGCGAATTGAATAGGGAGGGCCCCGGGCAACACGGACGGGACCAGGGGGTAGGGCGTGGCGGCGACGGCGAGCGGGATGCAGACGGGGACGTGGACGCAGGGTGCTTCTTTCTACATGTCACCCGCGTCGGTGGCGTTGTTGATGCTGAACCTGCTGGATGGGTTGTTCACCCTGCTCTTCCTGCAACTGGGGGTGGCGGAGGAGCTCAACCCGGTGATGCGCGTGGCGTATGAGCAGTCACCGCTGCTCTTCATGTTCTCCAAGCTGCTCATCGTGAACGCGGGCCTGTGCCTGCTGTGCCTGCACCGCAAGCTCAAGGCGAGCCGCTTCGCCATCCGCGCGGGCGCCGTCGTCTACGCCATCATCGTCGTCTACCACCTGGCGTTCCTGGCCCACCTGGTGAGTCACTGGCCCTTCGGGGCTTGAGCCCCCGCGTCCAGTGAACGGTCACCCGGTGCGTCGGGTAGGGGGTGCTTGCTTTTCACCACCAGTCTGTCCCAGGCTTCCCCATAGCTCCGGCCTTTCGGGTTCGGGGGGGGACCATGAACATCACCGACGTCCGGGTGTTTCCGGTCGAAGAGGACAAGCTCAAGGCGTACGTCACCATCACGTTGGATCACTGCTTTGTCGTACGCGACTTGAAGGTGATCCACGGTTCCACCGGGCTCTTCATCGCGATGCCCGCGAAAAAACGGAAGGACGGGACCTACAAGGATATTGCCCATCCGTTGAACGCGGACACGCGGAGCCAGATGGAGCGGGTCATCTTGATTGAGTACGAGAAACACCTCCACCAGGCGCAGACGGGGACGCTCGTTCCCGTGGCTGCGGAACTCGACTAACGCTCTTCCCTTCGGGGCGCGCACGGGTTAGTCAGCGCCCCCATGCAGCAGCGTGACTTCAAGGTGTTCGCCGGGAACTCCAACCCGGCGTTGGCGCAGCGCATCTGTGACTATCTCCAGCGCCCGTTGGGCAAGGCGGTCGTCGACACGTTCTCCGACGGGGAGATCCACGTCGAGATCGGCGAGAACGTGCGCGGACAGGACGTCTTCATCGTCCAGTCCACGTGCCCACCGACGAACCACCACCTGATGGAGCTGCTCATCATGTGCGACGCCCTCAAGCGGGCGAGCGCCGGCTCCATCACCGCCGTGATGCCGTACTACGGCTACGCACGGCAGGACCGGAAGGTGGCTGCGCGCACCCCCATCACCGCCAAGCTGGTGGCGGACATGCTGGAGGTCGCGGGCGTCAACCGGGTGGTGTCCATGGACATGCACGCGGGGCAGATCCAGGGCTTCTTCAACATGCCCTCGGATCATCTGTACGGCTCGCCGGTGTTCCTGGAGGACATGCGCAAGCGCTTCCCGGAGTTGAGCGACGTCGTCATCGTCAGCCCGGACGCCGGCGGCGTGGAGCGCGCGCGCGCCTACTCCAAGCGCCTGGACACGGGCCTGGCCATCATCGACAAGCGCCGGCCGCGCGCGAACGCCTCCGAGGTGATGAACCTCATTGGCGACGTGATGGGCAAGGACGCCATCCTGGTGGACGACATGGTGGACACCGCGGGCACGCTCGCCCAGGCGGCCGCCGCGCTGAAGAACAAGGGCGCGCGCCGGGTGCTGGCGTACGCCGTCCACCCCATCCTGTCCGGCCCCGCCATCCAGCGCATCACCGACTCGGTGCTGGAGGAGGTCGTCTTCACGGACACCGTGCCGCTGTCGCCTGCCGCCCAGGCGTGCCCGAAGATCCGCGCGCTCCACACCGACTCGCTGTTCGGCGAAGCCATCGCGCGCATCCACCGCGCGGACTCGCTCAGCTCGCTGTTCGTCTGACGCCCGGGCTCCAGCTCCCCAGGCTCCCCGGGCTCCCGGGTGACGGGCCTGGGAGCGCCTGGATGACGGCTGGCTTGACGGAACACCCCTGGGGCTGGCATGTCCGGCCCCCTCTGCTGGTTCCACGGGCTTCACGGCCCGGGCGCCGTCTTCGGGGCCCGCCATGGTGGCGGGATGCCGAGGGTGCCCTTCGGGACCGGCCGCACCCGCAGTCCCCACTGAAAAGAGCATTCCATGGCCACCGACAAGAGCATCCTCGAGGCGAAGGCGCGTGAAGGTTCCGGCAAGGGCGCCGCCCGCCGCCTGCGTGCGCAGGGTCAGGTCCCCGCGGTCGTCTACGGCAAGCACCTGGCGAAGCCGCTGCACATCTCCGTGGATCCGAAGGCCATCCGCACGGCCATCAACACCCCGCACAAGCTGAACACGCTCATCCAGATCAAGCTGGAGGGCGGCGGCGAGCAGGTGCTGCTGAAGGACTACCAGATGGACCCGCTGACCCGTGACATCCTGCACGCGGACTTCATCGCGGTGCGCGACACGGACCAGGTGAAGGTCAACCTGCCCGTCGTCCTCACGGGCAAGGCCCCGGGCGTGCTCGAGGGCGGTCTGCTCTCGCAGATCCGCCGCAACCTGGAGGTCTGGGCGCTCCCCACCGCCATCCCGCTCCAGATTGAAGTGGACGTCAGCAACCTGAACATCGCCGAGGCCATCCACGTGAATGACGTGAAGCTGCCCGAGGGCGTGTCGGTGAAGACGAACGTCAACTACACCATCGCGGTCCTCGCGGCGCCCGAGGCGGCGGAAGTGGCGGCCCCGGCGGCCATCACGTCGGCGGCTCCTGCCGCGGCGGCGACGGGCAAGGCGGGCGACGCGAAGGCGGCCGACGCGAAGGCCCCCGCGGCGGCGGCTGCGAAGGCCCCTGCGAAGAAGTAGTCGTCCCCTTCTCGCAGTCCTTTGTTTCCTCGCGGGGCGGGCCTTTGCAAAGGCCTGCCCCGCGGTCTTTACGGAGCCTTCCATGAAGCTCATCTGCGGGCTGGGCAACCCCGGGCGCGAGTACGAGCGCCACCGGCACAACATCGGCTTCATGGTGGTGGACGCGCTGCTGGCCCGCGCCCGCGCGGAGCTCACCCAGGACAAGTTCCAGGCCCGGGTGGGCCAGGGCACGCTGGGCGGCGAGCGAATCCTCTTCGTGGAGCCACAGACCTTCATGAACCTGTCGGGCCGCGCCGTCGCGGAGGCCGCGCGCTTCTACAAGGTCGCCGTGCAGGACGTGCTCGTCATCCACGACGAACTGGACCTGCCCTTCGGCAGGCTGCAGCTCAAGGCGGGCGGCGGCGCGGGCGGCCACAATGGCCTCAAGAGCATGGTGTCCTGCCTGGGCGAGGACGCCTTCATCCGCGTGCGGGTGGGCATTGGCAAGCCCGAGGGGCCCAACGCCAAGGAGCGCGTGGCGGGCTACGTCCTGTCCAACTTCGACGACGGCGAGCGCCGCCAGTTGGAGGAGCTGATTTCCCGGGCGGCGGACATGACCGAGAGCTGGGTGCGGGACGGGCTGGCCACGGCGATGAACCGGCACAACCGGAAGGCCTGAGCGCCCGCGAGGACGGCCGGCCGGCTGCCCCCTCCCCGGGCATTGCTTGACTTTCGCGGGGGGGTCCTCTTAGAAGCCCCCTCCTCCCGTGTTGTTGAGCGGGAAAAGGCGCGGTGGTGATGGGCGCGCGTGATTTCCCCATCCCCGGTGGCGGCCTTTCGAGGGCCAGCACCCGTTTCCCCGCTCCCCGGATGGTCCGGGGGGCACTCGACCCCAAGGGGAGAGAAACATGGCAGAGACGCAGGCCGCCAAGCGGCTTCGTGAGTATGAGACCATCTTCCTGGTCAAGCCGGACCTGACCGATGACGCCGTGGACAAGCTCAAGGAGCGCGTCCGGGGCATCGTCGACCGCGAGCAGGGCAAGGTGCTGCGCTTCACGGTGTGGGGGAAGAAGAAGACCCTGTTCCCCGTGGCCAAGCAGCCCCGCGCCATCTACGTCCACACGAGCTTCCTGGGCAGCGGCAAGCTGGTGGCGGAGATCGAGCGCAACCTGCGCAACCTCGACGAGGTCACCCGGTACATCTCCGTGAAGATCGCGGATGAGGTGGACCCGGAGACGCGTCCGGTCCTCGAGGACCTGAAGCTGGCCGGTGACGTGGAGGAGACCCGTCCGGGTGCCCCCGCGGAGCGCGAGGGTGGCGGCTTCCGTGGTGCTGCCGAGGCCCCCGATTTCGTTGGCCCCGACGCGGAAGAGGATGCCCCCGAGGAGGCGTAAGCCTCCTTTCGGGTCCTTCCCCAAACCTTCCAGGAAACGAGAACGTTCATGAGCAACGGCATGGATAGCAAGGGCACGGGCGGTTCCCGCG
>NZ_RAWA01000306.1 GCF_003611675.1 Corallococcus sp. CA053C | reverse complement strand
TGCCCCCACCTGCTCCGATGGCCTCCCGTGGAGGGATGCCTCAGCGCCGGATGTCGGGCGCCCCGTCCGACCGGAGTGTCACCGGCGAAGTCGCGGTCGGAGGCATCAGACCCATGAAGGAGGCCTCGCCCAAAGGGGGCGGAGGGATGGAGCGCGCGAAGAAGCGCAAGGCCTACGATGAGTTCGAAAGCGCCCCCATGGCGGACCTGGCGATGGACGAGGAGGAGGGCGGGTCCGGTGCGGCCAGCCTGGAGCCCGCGGACGGCCTGCTCGACTACGATTCGCTGACGCTCGCCCCGCCCGGTGCTCCGGCGCAGCGCGGCCGGCTGCGTCCCCGTCCGGCGCACGTCACCCAGGCGATGCTGGCGCTGACGGCGGTGAGCGTGCGGGTGGACGTGGTGAGCCTCGTGGCCCAGGCGACCTTCACCGCCAACGCCGTGAATGAGCTGCCGCCACCGACCTGGTCCGTTCCGCCGCGCGAGTCCGCCCGGCACTTCGATGCGCGCTTCGATGCGGAGGCGAGCACCGACGTGCCGTCGGACGGCGCGTGGCACACGGTGCCCATGTTGACGCTGCCGGTGGAGCTGAAGGCCGAGTACGTCTGCGTGCCCTCGGTGGAGCCGCGCGTCTTCCGCACGGTGCGCCTGGACAACCCCACGCCGCACCCGCTGCTCGCGGGGCCGGTGGACGTGACGCTGGAGGATGAGTTCCTGATGACGTCCCCGCTGCCCACGCTGGGGCCCGGCGAGACGCAGCGTCTGGGATTGGGCGTGGAGGAGGCGCTCCAGGTGGCGCGCAACACGCGGTTCGACGAGGCCACGGGCGGCATGTTCGGCAACAGCACGGTGCTCACGCACCACGTGACAGTGGACGTGGTCAACCACCTCTCCCGGCCCGCGGCCATCGCCATCTCCGAGCGCGTGGGCGCGGTCCCTGAGTCGCAGAAGGACATCAAGGTGGAGGAGAGCGAGGTCGTCCCGCCCTGGCACAAGCCCACGCCGATTCCAGGTGAGGCGGTGGTGGAGGGCGAGCGCGTCTGGCGCGTCAGCGTCCCGGCCGGAGAGAAGCGTTCGATGAAGGCGACGTGGGTCGTGAAGCTGCCTGCCAGCAAGATGCTGCTCGGCGGAAACCGGAGGACGTGATGAACACTTCCATTGTGTTGCCCGTGGTCAAGGTCACCGTCCTGGAGGATCGGGCCCTCATCGAGCGCAGGGGCGAGGTGTCGCTGCCGCAGGGCACCACCCGCCTCGTGGTGGATGGCCTGCCGGCGGTGGCGGTGGACCGCTCGCTCCAGGCGAAGCTGACGGGAGGCGTGGTGACGCAGGCCAGCCTGCGCCGCTCGAAGCGCGCCGTGCTGCCGGAGGCCCTGCGTGAACAGCACACGGAGCTGGCCCGCCGCGCCTTCGAGCACGAGCAGGTGCTGGAGCGCGCCCAGGCGGAGGTGCGTCGCCTGGAGGTGAAGCGCAACCTGGTGCAGGCCGCGCGCGAGGACGTGTTCCGCGCCATCGCAGAGCGCACCGGCGCGGGGGAGGCGGACCCGAATCACTGGAAGGAGCAGCTCGACACGCTCCGCCGGGAGCTGACGGCGACGGACGATGCGCTCCGGCAGGCCCGCCGCCACGAGAGCCGCTTGCAGCGTCAGCACCAGCAGGAGACGCGCGACATCCTCTCGCGCACGCAGCTGCCGGAGCCGACGCTGGACGTGCGCGCGGAGCTGGACGTGAGCCACGCCGCGGGAGGCCCGGCGACGCTGACGCTGACGTACCTGGTGCCCTGCGCCGCGTGGCGTCCGGCCTATCGCGCGGCGCTGCGCTTCACGGCGGAGGCGACGACGGTGACGATGGAGTGCGAAGCGGTCGTCTGGCAGAACACGGGCGAGGCGTGGAAGGACGTGACGCTGGCCTTCTCCACCGCGAGGCCCACGCTGGGCGCGACACCGCCCCGGCTTGAGGAAGACTGGCTGTCATTGCGGGACAAGACGGTGCGCGAGAAGCAGGTGGTGGACGTGTCCGTGCGCGAGGAGGTCCTCCAGACGACGGGCGAGGCCGGGGCGGCGAAGGCCGCGGACGCGCTGCCCGGCATGGACGACGGAGGCGAGCCGGTGACGCTGTCGGCGGCCCACCTGGCGACGGTGCCGTCGGATGGCGAGGCGCACCGCGTGGCGCTGTTCACGTTCACCGCGCCGGCCACGTCCGAGCTGGTGGCGTGTCCGGAGCAGTCGCCGCTGGTGCACCGGGTGGCGCGGTTCGACAACACCGGGCCGTCGGTGTTGCTGGCGGGGCCGGTGGACCTGGTGCGCGCGAATGGCTACGTGGGCCGGGCGCAGCTCCGGTTCGCGGGCCGGGGTGAGCGCGTGAAGCTGGGCTTCGGCAGCGAGGACTCGCTGCGCGTGGCGCGGCAGGTGGACGTGGGCGAGGAGACCGCGCGCATCACCGGCCGGCGCACGCGCACGCAGCGGGTGAAGCTGTTCGTGTCCAACATGGGCGCGAAGCCGGCGGCGCTGGCGGTGGAGGAGCGCATGCCGGTGTCGGAGGTGGAGGCGGTGGAGGTGGCGCTGCTCAAGGACGCCGCGAAGCCCGCGCCCACGAAGGTGAGCCCGGAGGGCATCGTGCGCTTCGAAGTGGACGTGGCACCGCGCTCACGGCAGACGCTGGCGTTCGGCTACACGGTCGCCAGCGCCGCGAAGGTCGCGGGCCTGTAGGCCGTCTCAGGACGTGGAGCGCACCAGCTCCCGCAGCTGCTGAGCGGCCGTGCGCGCGGGGACGAGCCGGAGCAGCGCATCCCGCAAGAAGCGGGCGGCCGGGTTCTCCCACTGGCCCATCCGGCCCACCTGTCGCGAGCGCACGACCATCTGGTTGGCGCGCGTCACCCGGCGGGCCTCGTAGGCCCGCAGCGCGTCCTCCACCGGGCCCGGGGCCGCGAGGCACTCCGACAGCACCACGGCGTCCTCGATGGCCTGACACCCGCCCTGCCCCAGGTTCGGCGTCATCGGGTGCGCGGCGTCTCCCAGGAGCGTCACGCGGCCCCGGCTCCACCGCGGGAGCGGCGGGCGGTCGTGGATGTCCGTGCGCAGGACGCGTTCGGGAGGCGTCGCCGCGAGCAGGTCCGCGATGGGCGCATGCCATCCCGCGAAGCGCTCGCGCAGGACGTTGAGCGTCTGCCCTGGTGCATCCTCCGTCCCCATGGGCGCGTTGAGCGTGGCGTACCAGTACACCTCGCCATGGCCGATGGGCACGATGCCGAAGCGGGCGCCGGGGCCCCACGTCTCGCTGAAGCGCCCGGGGGTCACGAAGTGCTCGGCCGGGCACACGCCGCGCCAGCTCGTGTAACCGGAGTAGCGCGTCGGCTGTTCTCCGAACAGTCCCGTGCGCACGGCGGAGCGCAGGCCATCCGCGCCCACCAGCACGTCCCCCGAAGCGGTGGTGCCATCGGACAGGGACACGGTGACGCGCGCCCCGTCGTCCTGGAAGCCCGTCACGGCAACGCCCAGCCGCACGGTCTCCGCCGGGCCCGAGTGGGCATGGAGGACCGCCTGGAGCCGGGCGCGGTGCATCGCCACCATGGGAGCGTCCAGCTCGCGCTGGAGTCCTCCCACGTCCACGGCGGTGAGGCGGGCCCCTGACGGCACGAGGATGACGGTCTGCTCGGCCCGAGCCCCTTCCGCGACCACCGCGTCGCACAGGCCGATGCGGCGCAGGGCGAGCGCGGCATTCATCTGCACGATGAGGCCCGCGCCCACCTGTCGCAGTGCCTCCGCGCGCTCGAAGACGGTGGCGCGCAGGCCGGCGCGGTGGAGGGCGCACGCCAGCGTGAGTCCTCCGATGCCGGCCCCCGCGATGAGGACATGGCGACCGGACGGAGACGATGTGGAAGGCGAGGCCATGGCGACCTTTCAGGAAGGCCGGCGCTGAAGGTCAACCGAACCAGCGGCCGGAGTCCGGAGCGAAGACTCGCACGCGCTCCAGCAGCGACGCAGGCAGGCGGGCCTTGAGGGTCGCGTGCACCTGAGCGGGGCTGTAAGCCTGACTGAAGTGCATCAGGACCAGGGCCTCATTCTGGAAGCGGTCCGCCATCGAGGCGATCTCCTCCAGGTGGATGTGGGCCCGCTCCTGCGCATCGCGCACGGTGCGCTCCGCGTCGATGAACGTGCACTCGAGGATGAGCACGCGGCTGTCGAACAGGGATGGCTGGCGCTCCAATACGTTGGAGAGCGTGTCGGTGCAGTAGGCCAGCTCCAGACGTTCGACCTCTTCAAAGAGAGGCTCTCCGGCAAGACGACGGCGGCCGATCTCCGCGGGAGGCAGCTCGCGGTATTCGGGCTTGAGCTTGGAGACGCGGCGGAGGAACTGGTAGCCCAGCGAGGGCACGGGGTGGTGCGTGCGAAAGGCACGCACCCACAGGTCCTGCTGGAGCTTCGTGGTGTCACCGGGGCGGAGGGGAACGGTGTGGATCTCCGCCTTCATGCGGTGCAGCCGGGCCAGGGCCGCGATGGCCTCCTGGACGGGCGCTTCAATCTCCGCGGGCAGATAGACGAGGGGCGGCCCCTTCCCCACCAGCGCACGGATGCCGAGGAGTGAACCCAGGGCACTGGCGTGGTCCGCATGGCCATGGCTGAGGAAGATGCGGTCCACGCCGGCGAAGGAGCGGATGGGGATGCCGGCATCCAGCAAAACCCCCAGTTCCGGCACCAGGAGCGACGTGTACACGCCGCCCACGGACACACCGCGCACGGTATAGGGTCCCGCCTGCACCTCGGTCAGCATGGGGAAAGCTTATGCGGTCTTCAGAGGGAAGGTGCTCGTGCGTTTGAGACCACCGTGGACCGTGTGGCTCCTGGTCGTAGCGGTGCTGCTCCAGGGCTGCGGAGGAGCGCACGCGCGCAAGCAGTCGTACCAGTTCGACTCCGCGACGAACGCCTGCCGGCACCAGCCCGCCTCGTGCGCCCAGGCGGCGGGACAGGAGGCCGTCCTCCCCAGCGCGGTGCGGACCTTCGCGACAGCGGGAGGCTCCGCGGTCGCAGCCGTGAAACTCCTGGATGCGACCTCGAAGCAGGAGGTCACGAAGGCGCTGGAGGAATGCGCGAACAAGGCCCGGACCCAGGTGATTCTCGAACGATTCGGAGGCAGGATCCCTACCCCCGATGAATGCAGGAAGCCCATCGGTCCTGACGCTCGTGCCATCACCCTGGCCATGCAACTCGGAGAAGAGATGCACCGCATCGCACTCCGATGCGCCGCCCAGAAGCTCGAAGAACTCCGCCCGGGTGGTTTCAGCATTGAACCGACCTATCGCTATGACAGGCCAGCCGACAAGACGCGATGGATAGCACCGGAGGAGATCGAATTGCTACGCCGACAGGGCAACCTGGGCGAACTGAAGGGAACACTGGTACCCGATGTCGTGCTCCACGCAGGTGACCCTCTTCGGGCCCAGGCCGTCTTTGACTTCAAGTTTCCCTGCGTTGACCTCACCCAATCGCCCCCCTGGAGGAAGTACCCGGCCGGGCACCCGTTCCAGGGCTCGACCCAGAACGCCATGTACCAAGAAGCCTTGAAGGTAGAGTTCATCTTCCAGATCAGTCCGTGGATCGGAGCATCGCTGTGATGCCCCTTCCCCCAGCAATCCTGATCAAGGGCGAGAACGGACGTATCATGGCCCAGGGTGGCCTCTGCATCGCCTTCTACATGGCCGCACCAACATCCCAGGTGGCGCAAGCCGCCGCGCAAGCCCTGGAGGCCTACAAGGGCTTCGTGGGACCCGAGGCGCTCTCCTTCTACGCCGATATGGACGGCGAATGGCAGCAACTTGAAACAGAAGGATGGGAGCCCATCCGAAAGGAATTTCTCGATCCCATTCGCGCCCGCGTCCATCTTGTTGGGAACGACACATCCCCAGGTGGTTTTGGCTTTGAGTACGACGGCAAGGAACTGGGCGAGCCGGCCTTCCAATACTGGCCCCGCGCAGTCAGCACCCTCCGTTTCTGGTTGCCGATGGGTTTCCTGGAGACTCGCGGGCCTGACCGGATCCGGGCCCTGGCTACCGAAGTTGCCACCCTGCTCCCCTTCAACTCAGGACACGCGGGCCTCTCATTCAACGCCTCCTTCCAGTTGGCTGGCGTCATGGAGGCGGTTTCGAAGGAGGCCCTCCGTCATCCCGGGCTCGATATCCTCAAGCTGGAGCACGCAGGCAATGAGATCGGAACCCAGGTCCGGGTTCCCCACTGGCTGACCTTTATCGGCGACCCCGTCTTGAAGAAAGTGGGAGGGATTGAAGCCCTCCGTGCCCACCTCCACGAACCCGGAACCACCGTTGAGGCAATCAATCCCCAACGGGCTGTTGTCACCCTGGGGCCCGCGCCCACGCCAGGCGAGGAGGGGCAGCCGATGCCAGCCTACCGCGAGCTGGCACGGGTCCTGGAACCCTGGGCGTACCATCCCGCGTCCTGCCCCGGGTTCAGCCCCGAGGCTGCCTTCCCCCGGTGGGACCGCCGGTTCCTCGACTGAGCGAGCGAAAAGCCTATGCGGTCTTCAGAGGGAAGGCGCTCGTGCGTTTGAGACCACCGTGGACCGTGCGGCTCCTGGCCATAGCGGTGCTGCTCCAGGGCTGCGGAGGAGCGCACGCGCGCAAGCAGTCGTACCAGTTCGACTCCGCGACGAACGCCTGCCGGCACCAGCCCGCCTCGTGCGCCCAGGCGGCGGGACAGGAGGCCGTCCTCCCCAGCGCGGTGCGGACCTTCGCGACAGCGGGAGGCTCCGCGGTCGCAGCCGTGAAACTCCTGGATGCGACCTCGAAGCAGGAGGTCACGAAGGCGCTGGAGGAATGCGCGAACAAGGCCCGGACCCAGGTGATTCTCGAACGATTCGGAGGCAGGATCCCTACCCCCGATGAATGCAGGAAGCCCATCGGTCCTGACGCTCGTGCCATCACCCTGGCCATGCAACTCGGAGAAGAGATGCACCGCATTGCGCTCCAATGCGCAGCCGAGCGGCTTCAAGACCTCCGTCCTGGTGGGTTCAGCATCGAACCGACCTATCGCTATGACCGATCCACCGACACGACGCGATGGGTGACACAGGAGGAGATCGAGTTGCTGCGTCGGCAAGGCAACCTGGGCGAATTGAAGGGGACGCTGATTCCTGATGTCGTGCTCCACTCAGGCAACCCGGTCCAGGCGCAGGCCGTCTTCGACTTCAAGTTCCCCTGTGTTGACCTCACCCAACACGGACGTTGGAGGGAATATCCGCCAGGACATCCGTTCGCGGGCATCAGGCAGGACGTCATGTACAAGCAGGCCTTGAAGGTCCGGTGGATCGCCCAGGTTGCCCCCTGGATTGGAGCGTCACCGTGATGCCCCCTCCTCCGCCCATCCTCATCCGGCATCACAAGGGGCGCATCATGGCCCAGGGTGGGATCCACATCGTCTTCTACGTGGCCGGCCCCACGTCACAGCTCGCCCCTTCAGTCCGGCTGTCACTCGATGCCTATCGGCGTTTCGTGGGAACCGACACGCTCTGCCTCTATGCCGATCTGGAGGGCGACTGGCAGGAGCTTGACTCGCACGGCTGGGAGGTGACGTGGAAGAACCTCTTCCGTCCCCAGCGCGCGCATGTCTCGCTTCTTGGAAACGAGAGCATCCCGAGCGAATTTGGCTTTGACTATGACGGCAAGGACCCGGGGGATGAGTTCTTTCGGGATCGCCCCAACGCGGTCAGCACGGCTTCCTTCTGGCTGCCCATGAGCTTCCTGGGCTCGCATGGACCCGACCGGATCCGAGGCCTGGCCGTTGAACTGGGCTCGCTGCTGCCCTTCAGCTCAGGACACGCAGGACTCTCGTTCAATGCACCATTCCATATCGCCGGAGTCATGGAGGCCGTCTCAAAGGAAGCCTTTCAGTATCCCGGCCTGGACATCCTTGAGCTCTCACGTGAGAGCTGGGAAATCGGCACACGTGTCCGAGTCCCCCACTGGCTGACCTTCCTCGGCGACCCCGTCTTGAAGGAAGTGGGAGGGATTGAAGCGCTCCGTGCCCGCCTCCACGCCCCCGGAACCACCGTGGAAGCCATCGACCCGCAGCGAGCCGTCATCACCCTGGGGCCCGCGCCCACTACCGGCGAGGAGGGGCAGCCGCTTCCGGCCTACCGCGAGCTGGCCCGGGTCCTGGAACCCTGGGCCTACCATCCCAAATCCTGCCCGGGGTTCAGCCCCGAGGACGCCTTCCTACGGTGGGAGCGCCGGTTCCTCGACTGAACCAGCGTCCCCCATTCCAGCTCAGTTCTTCGCGCGCTCGTACTGGTGCGGCCAGAGCACATCCGCGTGCAGCTCCTTCGCGGCGCGCAGCGGCCAGTACGGATCCCTCAGCAGCTCCCGGGCGAGGATGACGACATCCGCCTGGCCCGTGGCCAGCACGTGCTCCGCCTGCATCGCGGAGCGGATCATCCCCACCGCCCCCGTCAGGATGCCCGTGTCCTTGCGCACCTTCTCCGCGAGCGGCGTCTGGTAGCCCGGCCCCACCGGAATCTTCACCCCGGGCACCACGCCGCCCGACGAGCAGTCGATGAGGTCCACGCCCTCCTTCGCCACCAGCTTCGCCAGCGCCACCGAGTCCTCCACCGTCCAGCCCCCCTCCACCCAATCCGTGGTGGAGATGCGCATGAACAGCGGCAGGGACTCCGGCCACTTCGCTCGCACCGCGCGCGTCGCCTCCAGCGCGAAGCGCGTCCGGTTCTCGAACGAGCCGCCGTACCTGTCATTGCGCTTGTTCGACAGCGGCGACAGGAACTCGTGCAGCAGGTAGCCGTGCGCGGCGTGCAGCTCGATGACCTGGAACCCCGCCGCCTTCGCCCGCGCCGCCGCATCCCCGAACGACTTCACCACCCGCGCGATGCCCGCCTCGTCCAGCGCCACCGGCTTCGGATAGCCCTCGTCGAACGCCTCCGCCGTGGGCCCCACCGGCGTCCACCCGCCGTGCTCCGGCGTCACCGTCGCACCGTGCGTCCCCGTGTCCCAGGGCCGGAGTGTGGAGGCCTTGCGGCCCGCGTGCGCCAGCTGCACGCCCGACGCGGCCCCGTTCTGGTGCAGGAAGCGGTTGATGCGCGCCAGCACCTCCACGTGCGCGTCCTTCCACAGCCCCAGGTCCTGCGGCGAGATGCGCCCCTCCGGCTCCACCGCCGTGGCCTCGGTCATCACAAGCCCCGCGCCCCCCACCGCGCGACTGCCCAGGTGCACCACGTGCCACTCATTGGCGAAGCCGTCGTCGCTCGAGTACTGACACATGGGCGAAACCACCACGCGGTTGCGCAGCGTGATGTCCCGCAGCTTCAAGGGGGTGAACAACCGACTGTTGCTCATGACTTGTCCTCCAAACCCAGCGCCGTGCGCACCTGCGCCGTGCTCTTGCCCATCCAGTGCCGGCGGTGGTTGTCCTGCGTGGTGAGGCTGCGCGTCTCCATCCGGTCCACGTAGAGCGTGCCGTCCAGGTGGTCCACCTCGTGCTGGAGGATGCGCGCGTACCAGCCTCGCGCCGACAGCGTCACCGGCTGGCCCTGCTCATCCAGCGCCTCCACCCGCACGCCCCGCGCCCGGGGCACCAGCGCCGCGAACCCATTCACGCTCAGGCACCCCTCGTGGAACTCCACCGGCGTGGGGTCCTCCACCACCAGCCGCGGGTTGATCAACACGTGGAAGGCCACCGGTGCCCGCTCCCGCGAGGCCAGGTCCGCGGGCGCCGCGCCGGCCTGGTACTCCGGCCGGTCCTCGATGACGACCAGCCGCACGCCCACCCCCACCTGAGGTGCCGCCAGCCCCACGCCGGGCGCGTCCCGCATCGTGTCGCGCATCAGCGTGATGAGCTGCCGCGTCTCCGCACTGCCAATCTCTTCAGGGGTCAGCTCGCGTGCGCGCTGTCGCAGCACCGGCTCCCCCGCCTGGACGATCTTGAGCACCATGGTGGCCCCACCGTAGCAACCGCTCCACTGCCGCGCCGCATCGCCGTGAGGCAGGCGCGGGCCCGGTCGCCTGGCCTCCCACGAGGAAGGCGACGCCTGGACGCCTCGGGCCTCACGGCCCCTGGGCCACTGACGGTAGGCTGCGTCTCACCATGGCTCGCCGCAAGAAGGCCGAAGAGACCACCGCTCGCGTGCGGAACCTGCTCGCCCTGGATGCCGCCGGCATCATGCGCCGGCTGGCCGCCCGCCGGGAGGAGATGTTCATCCTCTTCTCCCGCCTGCGCAGCCGGGGCCCGCTCCTGGAGACGGTGGCGTCGCACTACGCCGAGGGCGCCTTCATCCAGCTCATCCACCTGACCGAACAGGAGCAGGCGGTGGTGGACCACTTCTACTCGCGCCTGGACGAGCTGCGCTGGTACTTCACCTACACCGAGGACATGCCCGGCACCGCGCACCAGACCTTCATCGCGCTGCACCGGCGGCTGGAGGAGAGCTACCGCCTGTTCGTGGAGACGATTGGCCTGCCCGTGCAGCCGGACGGCGTGCGCGTGGTGAACGCGGAGGCCATCCGCCACGAGGAGACGGCGGTGGAGCCCACGCCGGTGGCGCTCGTCCCCCTGCCCCGCCGCCGCCGCGCGCCGCCCGCGTGACTCAGGCCGCGGAGGCTTCCGCCGCGCTCGCCTCCGCGCTCGCGTTGGTCACCGCCGGCGCCCCGGCCCTCGGCAGCCGCTTCATGGACGCCTTGCCCACGACCACGTCCACCATCTTCTTCGCGCGCGTCCAGACGCTCTCCTGCACGTAGGGGATGCCGTACTTCTCGCACAGCGCGCGCACCCGGGGCTGCACCTCGCGGTACTTCAGCATCGGCAGGTCCGGCCAGAGGTGGTGCTCAATCTGGTAGTTCAGCCACAGGTGGGCGAAGTCGTTGAGGTCCCCGCCAGTGCGGTAGTTCGCGCTGCCCAGCACCTGCTGCACCATGCGCTCCGCCTTGTTCGCGGGCGCGGTGTCGAAGCGGTACAGGTCCTCGCCGGTGTGGTTGGGCCCCACGACGAAGAACGTGTGCAGGTTGGTGACGACGTCCGCCAGCACGGAGTTGCACAGCACGCTGAACGCCGCCCACGGCCCCACGACGAGGAACGCCGCCGGGTACAGGCCGAAGTAGACGGTCGCGTACGGCAGGTAGCAGCGGGTGACGAGCTCCCACACCTCCGCGCGCGTGAGCGAACCCCCTTCACGCCGCCCCTTGCGCCGCAGCGACCCCAGCGTCTCGGGCGCGTAGTAGCTCGCCCGCCAGGTGACGGCGAGGAGCGCCAGCTGCACGTAGCGCAGCGGCAGCGGCCGGCCCGTGTCCCGCAGCGTGCCCTCCGCGTTGCGCTCCAGCAGGTCGGGGTCCGCGTCCTCGCCCGTGTGCGAGTGGTGCAGCACATTGTGCTCGAACACCCACGCGTCCGGCAGCATCCAGTCCAGCCAGTCCACGAAGCGCCGGGCCCCTCGCGCGAAGCCCTTGCTGGTGCGCGACACGGGCAGGCCGGGCACCCGGTCGTACCCCCGGTGCCCCACGTGGTGCATCAGCAGCCAGCGCGTCGAACGCCCCAGCCCCAGCGCCACCGCGCTCAACGGGTTGGGCGCAATCCACGCCGTGGCCACGCCCAGCCACGTCGCCACCCGCCCCCACCGCTCCAGCTTCCGCAGGTGCGCCGCGTCCGCCTCGCCCAGGGACGCATCCACCTGGGCGCGGATCTCCTTCAGCTCCCGGTAGAAGCCCTCCGCGTCCACGGAGGCGAGGTTGAAGTCGGGGGTGCCGCGGGACATGGAAGGACTCCTCGGGAGCAGGGCGGGGAACCACGGGCACGGTCGGTAACGGGCCGCACGCTAGCCTTCGTCCGCGCTTGCGAAAAGCCTTCGTTCCCGCTCACCCGCCCGCCGGGCGACGGGGCAGGACCAGCTTCGCGGTGAGCACCTGCACCACGTCCCCGTGCTGGTTGCGCGTCTCGCTGCGCACGGTGGCGATGCCCCGGTCCGGCTTCGTGCGCGAAGGGCTGATCTCCACCACCTCGCTCTCCACGTGGAGCACGTCCCC
>NZ_RAWA01000305.1 GCF_003611675.1 Corallococcus sp. CA053C | reverse complement strand
GGGCTGGAGCGGGTAGGGGTGGAGGACAACTTCTTCTCGTTGGGTGGGCACTCGCTGCTGGCGACGCAGGTGATGGCGCGGGTGCGCAAGGCGCTTGGGGTGGAGCTACCACTGCGAGCGCTCTTCGAGGCGCCGACGGTGATGACGCTGGCGCGGCAGGTGGAGCAGGCGCAGCGCGGCGGCGAAGCGTCGACGCCGATGGAGAGGCGCGGGCGTGACGGCGTGCTGCCGTTGTCGTTCGCGCAGCAGCGGTTGTGGTTCCTGGAGCAGTTGCAGCCGGGCAACTCCGACTACAACGTCCCCGGGGCCCTTCGTCTCCAGGGAGTGCTGGACGTGGGCGCGCTGGAGCGCAGCTTCCAGGAGTTGGTACGCCGGCATGAAGTGCTGCGCACGGTGCTGCCGTCGGTGGAAGGAGAGCCGCGCCAGTCCATCCTCGCGGAGTCCACGCTTCGAATGCTGCACGTGGACCTCTCGGGATTGAACGCGGCCGAGCGTCAGACGGAGGTGGAGCGGCTGGCGCGAGAAGAGGCACGCGCACCGTTCAACCTGGAGCAGGGCCCGCTGCTGCGGGTGACGCTGCTGAAGCTGGGTGCGCAAGAGCACGTGCTGCTGCTGACGATGCACCACATCGTCTCGGACGGCTGGTCGCTGGGCGTGCTGGTGAAGGAAGTGACGGCGCTCTACGGGGCGTACGCGGCGGGGAAGGAGTCGCCGCTTTCGGAGCTGCCGCTGCAGTACGCGGACTACAGCGCGTGGCAGCGGGAGCGGTTGAGTGGCGAAGTGCTGGACGCGCAGCTGGGTTACTGGAAGACGAAGCTCCAGGGGCTGCCTCCGGCGTTGGAGCTGCCGACGGACCGGCCGAGGCCGGCGCTGCGCACGTCGAAGGGCGCGCAGTACGGCGTGAAGCTGGACGGAGCGCTGACGCGGGAGTTGAAGGCACTCAGCCGCAAGCAGGGCGCGACGCTGTACATGACGCTGCTGGCGGCCTTCCAGACGTTGCTGCACCGGTACACGGGGCAGGTGGACGTGGCGGTGGGCTCGCCCATCGCGAACCGGACGCGGGTGGAGACGGAAGGGCTCATCGGCTTCTTCGTCAACACGCTGGTGATGCGCGGGGACTTGTCCGGAGCGCCGGGCTTCACGGAGCTGCTGGGCCGAGTGAAGGGCACGACGCTGGAGGCGTACGCGCACCAGGAGGTGCCGTTCGAGAAGCTGGTGGAGGTGCTGGCCCCGGCCCGTGACCTGGCGCGCACGGCCCTCTTCCAGGTGATGCTGGTGCTGCAGAACGCACCGGCGCCGTCGCTGGAGTTGGGCGCGGTGAAGCTGGAGATGCTGACGGTGGACAGCGGCACGTCGAAGTTCGACCTGACGTTGTCGCTGGTGGATGGGGAGGAGCTGGAAGGGTTTCTGGAGTACAGCACCGACCTGTTCGAGGAGGAGACGGTCGCGCGATTGATGGGCAACTTCCGGCGCCTGCTGGAAGCCATCATCGCGAAGCCGGAGCAGTCCATCGCGACGCTGCCGCTGCTGAGCGAGGAAGAGCGCCAGACGCTGCTGGTGACGTGGAACGCCACGGCGACAGCGCGGCCGGTGGACCAGACCATCCACGAGCTCTTCGAGGCGCAGGCGGCCCGGACTCCGGACGCCGTCGCCCTCATCCAGGGCCCCAGGCGCATTTCGTACGCGGAGCTGAACCGCCGGGCGAACCAGGTGGCGCATCACCTGCTGCGGCATGGCGTCGGGCCCGACGCACGGGTGGGGCTCTTCATCCGGCGTTCTCCCGAAGTGGTGATCACGATGCTGGGGGTGCTCAAGGCGGGAGGCGCCTATGTGCCGCTCGATCCGGGCTACCCGGTGGAGCGCCTGCGCTTCGTCGCCTCCGATGCGCGCCTTTCGCTCGTGCTCGCGCATGGCGAGCGGGAGACGGCGCTCGTCAGCCCTGGCGCGACTCTTCAGTGGGTCGACGTGGATGACGCGGCGGTCGCCGCGGAGCGCGGGACCAATCCCGGCCTGAACGTTCCGCCAGACGCTGCGGCATACATCATCTACACGTCCGGTTCGACGGGGACGCCGAAGGGCGTCGTCGGGCTCCACCGTGGCGCCGTCAACCGGTTCCGGTGGATGTGGGCGCTCTATCCCGCGGGCTCGGACGAGGTCTCCGCGCTCAAGACGTCGAGCAACTTCGTCGACTCCGTCTGGGAGACCTTCGGCCTGATGCTCCAGGGCGTTCCGTCGGTCATCCTCTCCGAGGAGACGGTGCGCAGTCCGCGGTTGCTCGTGGAGGCACTGGAGGCGGAGCGGGTCACGCGGATCGTGCTGGTCCCCTCGCTGCTCAGCGTCCTGCTGAAGGACGAACCGCAACTGGCACAACGCCTGTCCCAGCTGCGCTACTGGACGTCCAGCGGCGAGGCGCTGCCCCTGGAGCTGGTGCGGCTGTGCGAAGAGGTGCTGCCGGGCCGGAAGCTGCTGAACCTGTATGGCTCGTCGGAAGTCTCCGCCGACTCGACCGCCGTGGAG
Source organism: Corallococcus sp. CA053C (assembly GCF_003611675.1). Classification (GTDB taxonomy): domain Bacteria; phylum Myxococcota; class Myxococcia; order Myxococcales; family Myxococcaceae; genus Corallococcus. Next base: position 9,513 of record NZ_RAWA01000305.1, on the reverse strand, counting down.
GTGACGTCGGCGCAGTCCGTCCCCGGTGTTCCCATCGGACGGCCCATCGACAACACGCAGGTCTACCTGCTGGACGCGCGGTTGCAGCCGGTGCCGCTCGGCGTGGCGGGGGAGCTGTACATTGGCGGCGCGGGGCTCGCGCGGGGCTACCTCTTCCGCCCGGACCTGACGGCGGAGCGCTTCATCCCGGACCTGTACTCCGGCGTGCCCGGAGCCCGGCTCTACCGCACGGGCGACCTGTGCCGGTACCGGCGGGATGGCACCCTCGATTACATCGGACGCGTTGATCGTCAGGTGAAGCTGCGTGGCATGCGCATCGAGCTCGGTGAGGTCGAGTCGGTGCTCGCGCAACATCCCGCCCTGCGGGACGCGGTGGTCGCGCTGCACGCGGCAACCCCGGGCGGGCCCCGGCTGGTGGCCTATACCGTGGCCCACCAGACGCCGGCCCCCACGCCCGCGGAGCTGCGGCAGTACCTGGGCCAGCAGCTTCCCGAGTACATGGTGCCGTCCGTGTTCGTGGCGCTGGAGCGGTTGCCGCTGACCCCGAATGGCAAGGTGGACCGCAAGGCGCTACCGGCACCGACGGCCGAAGGCCTGGCGGTGGCGGAGGGCTACACGGCGCCGCGCACGGCGGTGGAGGAGCTGCTGGCGGGAGCATGGGCGGAGGTGCTGGGGCTGGAGCGCGTGGGAGTGGAGGACAACTTCTTCGCGCTGGGCGGGCACTCACTGCTGGCGACGCAGGTGATGGCGCGGGTGCGCAAGGCGCTTGGGGTTGAGTTGCCATTGCGAGCGCTCTTCGAGACGCCGACGGTGGCGACGCTGGCGCGGCAGGTGGAACAGGCGCAGCGAGGCAGTGAAGCGTCGACGCCGATAGAGCGGCGCGGGCGTGACGGCGTGCTGCCGTTGTCGTTCTCACAGCAGCGGTTGTGGTTCCTGGAGCAGCTGCAGCCGGGCAGCCCCGACTACAACATCCCCGCGGTCCTCCAACTGCGCGGGACGTTGGACGTGAGCGCGCTGGAGCGCAGCTTCCAGGAGGTGGTGCGCCGGCATGAAGTGCTGCGCACGGTGCTGCCGTCGGTGGAAGGAGAGCCGCGCCAGTCCATCCTCGCGGAGTCCACACTTCACTTGAGGCAGGTAGATCTCTCCGCGCTGGAGGTGTCCGCACCGGAAGTGGAGCGGCTAGCGCGGGAAGAGGCACGCTCGCCGTTCAACCTGGAGCAGGGCCCGCTGCTGCGGGTGACGCTGCTGAAGCTGGGTGAGCAGGAGCACGTGCTGCTGCTGACGATGCACCACATCGTCTCGGACGGGTGGTCGCTGGGCGTGCTGGTGAAGGAAGTGACGGCCCTCTATGGGGCGTACGTGGCGGGGAAGGAATCCCCGCTGGCGGAGCTGCCGCTGCAGTACGCGGACTACAGCGCGTGGCAGCGGGAGCGGTTGAGTGGCGAAGTGCTGGAAGCGCAGCTGGGGTACTGGAAGACGAAGCTCCAGGGGCTGCCTCCGGCGCTGGAGTTGCCGACGGACCGGTCGAGGCCCGCGCTGCGCACGTCGAAGGGCGCACAGTACGGCGTGAAGCTGGACGGGGCGCTGACGCGAGAGTTGAAGGCACTCAGCCGCAAGCAGGGCGCGACGCTGTACATGACGCTGCTGGCGGCCTTCCAGACGTTGCTGCACCGGTACACGGGGCAGGTGGACGTGGCGGTGGGCTCACCCATCGCGAACCGGACGCGGGTGGAGACGGAGGGCCTCATCGGCTTCTTCGTCAATACGCTGGTGATGCGCGGGGACTTGTCCGGCGCACCGGGCTTCACGGAGCTGCTGGGCCGGGTGAAGGGCACGACGCTGGAGGCGTACGCGCACCAGGAAGTGCCGTTCGAGAAGCTGGTGGAGGTGCTGGCCCCCGCCCGTGACCTGGCCCGCACGGCGCTCTTCCAGGTGATGCTGGTGCTGCAGAACGCACCGGCGCCGTCGCTGGAGTTGGGCGCGGTGAAGCTGGAGACGCTGGCGGTGGACAGCGGCACGTCGAAGTTCGACCTGACGTTGTCGCTGGTGGACGGCGAAGAGCTGGAAGGGTGGCTGGAGTACAGCACCGACCTCTTCGAGGAGGAGACCGTCGCGCGGTTGATGGGCAACTTCCGGCGACTGCTGCAAGGCATTGTCGCGAAGCCGGAGCAGTCCATCGCGACGCTGCCGTTGCTCAGTGAGGAAGAGCGCCAGACGCTGCTGGTGACGTGGAACGCCACGGCGACAGCGCGGCCGGTGGACCAGACCATCCACGAGCTCTTCGAGGCGCAGGCGGCCCGGACTCCGGACGCCGTCGCCCTCATCGCAGGTGGGGAACGCATCTCCTACGGCGACCTCGCCCAGCGCGCTCGCGTGCGGGCTGGCTACCTCCAGTCGCTCGGGGTGGGGCCGGAGACTGTCGTTGCGTTGTACCTTGAGCGCTCCGCCGAGACGGTCATCTGGCTCCTGGCCATCCTGGAGGCGGGGGGCGTGTACCTGCCGCTCGATCTGGCGGCTCCGCGCGAGCGTCTGGCCTTCATGCTGGAGGACGCTCGCGCCTCGGTGCTGCTCACCACGTCCTCGTTGCTCGACCGGTTGCCGGAGTCCGCGGCCCGCGTCGTCTGCTCCGACAAGGCGTCGGCCGCGATTGCCTCCGCGAGCCCGGTGGCCCATGTCCGGGGCCACTCCGCGCGGCTGGCCTATATCAACTACACCTCGGGATCGACGGGGCGCCCCAAGGGCGTCAGCATCCCGCACGGCGCGGTGGTCCGGCTGGCCCTCGCGTCCAACTACATCCGCATCACCCGGGAAGACGTCCTGTTGCAGTTCGCTCCGGTGTCGTTCGATGCCGCGACATTCGAGATCTGGGCCGGCTTGCTGAACGGCGCCTCCGTGGCCGTGGCGGATGCGGGCACGCTGTCGCTGGAGGAACTGGGCCGGGGGCTGCGGCGCGACAAGGTCACCACCCTGTGGCTCACCGCTCCGCTGTTCCACCAGATGGTCGATCACCACCTCGACGATCTGCGCGGGGTGCGCAACCTGCTGGCAGGCGGTGACGTGCTGTCGCCCGCGCACGTGCTGCGCGCGATGGAAGCCCTGCCGGGATGCCGGATCATCAACGGCTACGGGCCCACCGAGAACACCACCTTCACCTGCTGCGGTCCCGTGGAGGTGCTGCGTGATGGGGCGCCGGTGCCTATCGGCAGGCCGCTCGACGACACCCAGGTGTACCTGCTGGACGGCCGGCTCCAGCCCGTGCCGGTCGGCGTGCCGGGCGAGCTCTACACCGGTGGCGCGGGACTCGCCCGGGGCTACCTGCACAACCCGGGGCTGACGGGCGAGAAGTTCATCCCCAACCCCTTTGGCCCTCCGGGCTCACGCCTCTATCGGACGGGCGACCTCGCGCGCTACCTGCCGGATGGGCGGGTGGAGTTCCTCGGTCGCATCGATCAGCAGGTCAAGATCCGCGGCTTCCGCATCGAACCGGCGGAGATCGAAGCGGTGTTGTGCGACCACCCCGGTGTCTCCGCTGGCGTGGTGGAGGTGATCCACACCGCCACCCGCGAGAAGCGACTGGTCGCCTACGTCGTGCCGCGAAGCCAGCCGGCTCCCACGTCGACGGAGCTGCGGCAGTACCTGGGCCAGCAGCTGCCCGAGTACATGGTGCCTTCGGTGTTCATGCTGCTCGAAGCCATGCCGCTGACGTCGAACGGCAAGGTGGATCGCAAGGCACTGCCGGCGCCGACGGCCGAAGGACTGGTGGTGGCGGAGGGCTACACGGCGCCGCGCACGGCGGTGGAGGAGTTGCTGGCAGGAGCGTGGGCGGAGGTGCTGGGGCTGGAACGCGTGGGAGTGGAGGACAACTTCTTCGCGCTGGGCGGGCACTCGCTGCTGGCGACGCAGGTGATGGCGCGGGTGCGCAAGGCCCTGGGCGTGGAGTTGCCGCTGCGAGCGCTCTTCGAGACGCCGACGGTGGCGACGCTGGCGCGACAGGTGGAGCAGGCGCAGCGAGGCGGCGAGGCGTCGACGCCGATGGAGCGGCGCGGGCGTGACGGCGTGCTGCCGTTGTCGTTCGCGCAGCAGCGACTGTGGTTCTTGGAGCAGTTGCAGCCGGGCAACTCCGACTACAACGTTCCTGGGGCCCTTCGTCTCCAGGGAGTGCTGGACGTGGGCGCACTGGAGCGCAGCTTCCAGGAGTTGGTACGCCGGCATGAAGTGCTGTGCACGGTGCTGCCGTCGGTGGAAGGGGAGCCGCGCCAGTCCATCCTCGCGGAGTCTTCGCTGCGCCTCGCGCACGTGGACCTCTCGGGGTTGAACGCAACCGAGCGTCAGGCGGAGGTGGAGAGGCTGGCGCGCGAAGAGGCGCGAGCACCGTTCAATCTGGAGCAGGGCCCGCTGCTGCGGGTGACGCTGCTGAAGCTGGACGCGCAGGAGCACGTGCTGCTGCTGACGATGCACCACATCGTCTCGGACGGCTGGTCGCTGGGCGTGCTGGTGAAGGAAGTGTCGGCCCTCTACGGGGCGTACGTGGCGGGGAAGGAATCCCCGCTGGCGGAGCTGCCGCTGCAATACGCGGACTACAGCGCGTGGCAGCGGGAGCGGTTGCAGGGCGAGGTGCTGGACGCGCAGCTGGGGTACTGGAAGACGAAGCTCCAGGGACTTCCCCCCGCGTTGGAGTTGCCGACGGACCGGCCGAGGCCGGCGCTGCGCACGTCGAAGGGCGCGCAGTACGGCGTGAAGCTGGACGGAGCGCTGACGCGGGAGTTGAAGGCGCTCAGCCGCAAGCAGGGCGCGACGCTGTACATGACGCTGCTGGCGGCCTTCCAGACGTTGCTGCACCGGTACACGGGGCAGGTGGACGTGGCGGTGGGCTCACCCATCGCGAACCGGACACGGGTGGAGACGGAAGGGCTCATCGGCTTCTTCGTCAACACGCTGGTGATGCGGGGCGACTTGTCCGGCGCACCGGGCTTCACGGAGCTGCTGGGCCGGGTGAAGGGCACGACGCTGGAGGCGTACGCGCACCAGGAGGTGCCCTTCGAGAAGCTGGTGGAGGTGCTGGCCCCGGCGCGAGACCTGGCCCGCACGGCGCTCTTCCAGGTGATGCTGGTGCTGCAGAACGCTCCGGCACCGTCACTGGAACTGGGCGAGGTGAAGCTGGAGACGCTGGCGGTGGACAGCGGCACGTCGAAGTTCGACCTGACGTTGTCGCTGGTGGACGGCGAAGAGCTGGAAGGGTGGCTGGAGTACAGCACCGACCTCTTCGAGGAGGAGACGGTCGCGCGGTTGATGGGCAACTTCCGGCGACTGCTGCAAGGCATTGTCGCGAAGCCCGAGCAGTCCATCGCGACGCTGCCACTGCTCAGTGAAGAGGAGCGCCAGACGCTGCTGGTGACGTGGAACGGCCAGACGCGGCCCGCTCCGTCGACACGCTACGTGCACCAGCTCTTCGAGGACCACGCGGAGCGTGCGCCGGACGAACTCGCCGTGGCGAGCGAGGAGGGTGCGCTCTCCTACCGCGAGGTGAACCGCCGGGCCAACCGGCTGGCGCGTCACCTCCAGTCGCTCGGAGTGGGGCCCGAGGTCGGCGTCGGCATCCTCATGGAGCCGTCGTTGGAGATGCTGGTGGGCGTGCTGGGCATCCTGAAGGCGGGCGGCGCGTACGTGCCCATCGCGCCTTCGTTCCCCGCGCAGCGCGTCCGCTACATCCTCGAGGACTCGCGGGTCCCGGTGCTCCTCACCGTGTCCGCCCTGCGGGACGCGGGCTCCGCGCCCGGCGTCCACGTCCTCTGCCTGGACCAGGCCGACGCGGTCCTGGCCGCCCAGGACGACAGCAACCTGCCCAACGCGGTGACGCTCGAGAACCGCGTCTACGTCATCTACACGTCCGGTTCGACGGGCATGCCCAAGGGCGTCGTCGTCGAACAGCGGCAGGTCCTCAACTACCTGCACGCCATCGTGGAGCGCTTCGGCCTCAAGCCCGGTGCGCAGTACGCGATGCTGCAACCGCTGGCGGTGGACTCCTGCAAGACGGTGTTCATCCCCGCGATGTGCGCGGGCGGAACGCTGCACGTGATGTCCCGCGAGCGGGCGTCGGATCCGTTCGCGGTGCGCGAGTACTTCCAGCGTCGCCACATCGACGTGCTCAAGATCACCCCGTCGCACCTCGCGGCCCTGGTGGACGCCTGCCCCCAGCGCGAGATGTTCCCCCACGCCGTGCTGGCCCTCGGGGGCGAGGCCTCGCATTGGGAGTGGATCCGCGCCGTGCAGCCGCTGGCTCCCTCCACGGCCTTCCACATCCACTACGGCCCGACGGAGACGACCGTGGGCATGCTGACCTACGCCATCCGGCCCTCCGCGGTGCAGCGCGGCGTCCGGGTGCCGCTCGGTCGCCCGTTGCCCAACACGCGGGTGTTCGTCCTGGACCCGGCGATGCAACCGGTGCCCGTGGGCGTCACCGGCGAAATCTTCATCGGTGGGGCGTGCGTGACGCGCGGCTACCAGGACCGCCCGGAGCTGACGGCGGAGCGCTACGTCCCCGACCCCTTCAGCGCCACGCCCGGAGGACGGCTGTACCGCACCGGCGACCAGGCACGGTGGCTGCCCGAAGGGGACATCGAGTTCCTGGGGCGCACCGACCACCAGGTGAAGATCCGCGGCTTCCGCATCGAACTCGGTGAGGTCGAGGCCGCGCTCAAGCAGCACGACGTCGTGCAGAGCGCCGTCGTCATCGCTCGCGAGACGGGCACCGGCGACAAGCGCCTGGTGGCCTACGTGGTCCCCGCGCGCCCTGACGCCGGGGAGCCGCGGGCCCTGTCGCGCGCGCTGCTCGACTTCCTCCGGGAGCGGCTGCCGGACTACATGCTCCCCGCGGAGGTGATGCTCCTGGACGCGCTGCCGCTCACCGCGATGGGGAAGGTCGCGCTCAACGCCCTGCCGGTGCCTTCGGGCGAGTCGGCGCCGCGCGAGGCGGTGGTGCCTCCGCGCACCGTGCTCCAGGCCCAGCTGGTGGAGGTCTGGGAGACGGTGCTGGACACAAGGCCCGTCGGCATCACCGACAACTTCTTCCAGTTGGGGGGACACTCCCTGCTGGCGGTGAAGCTGCTGGCGGCGATCCGCCACCGGTTCGGCCGGGGCATCTCGCTGGCCGGCCTGTTCCGCAACCCCACCATCGCCCACGTGGCGACGCTGCTGGAGTCGTCCGCGGAGCCGCGGCGCTCTCCGGTGATGGTGACGCTGCGCACTGGAGGCGCCGGCACGCCCCTGTTCCTCGTGCACGCGGTGGGCGGGAACGTGCTGGGCTACGTGGGGCTCGCCCGCGAGCTGGGTCCCGACCGGCCCGTCTACGGCCTCCAGGCCCCCGCGCCCGACGCTCCGGCCCGGGCCCTGGAGGAGCTGGCGGCGCTCTACAACGAGGAGCTCCGGCGCGTGCAGCCGCAGGGCCCATACCTGCTCGGCGGCTGGTCCATGGGCGGCGTGCTGGCCTATGAGATGGCGCGGCAGTTGACCGAGCAGGGCCAGGAGGTGGCGACCCTGGCGTTGCTCGACACGCACCTGCCTCCCGGCCACCGCGCGGTCGTCGACGGACACGACGCGCTGCCCGTCATGGCGCGGTTCGCGGCGGAGCTGCTGCGCATGCGCCAGCAGGATCCCGGCCCGTTCCTGGAGCGCTTCCTCCGCCTGGAGCCGGAGCAGCAGCGCACGCTGTCCCTGGAGTCGCTGCGGAGCGCCGGGGTGCTCGGCGAGGAGTCCTCGGTGGAGGACCTGCGCGAGCTGCTGGAGGTCTTCACGCGCAACACCCGGGCGCTGGAGGCGTATCGCCTGCGGCGCAGCGACCTGCGCGCGGTGATGTTCCAGGCGACGCGGTCGGAGGCGCCGGAGGGGCTCGCGCGCGAATGGGCGGCGTGGGCGACGGGCGGTGTCGAACGGCACGAGGTGCCGGGCGACCACTTCACGATCCTCCAGGGGGCCGGGGTGCGGGAGCTGGCGGAGCAGTTGAGGCGGTACCTGGACGCGGCGGACTCGCGGCGGGAGCGGGGCGGCGCGCGCGGCCCCTAGGGCGCGGCGTCTTCCGGCACGTCACACCAACCAACGAAGGGGAGCATCACCATGAAGATCCATGCACCTGCGCTGTCGGTGATTCGCGAGTTCCTCGACGACGCGTTGTACGCGCTCGTCGACCTGCGGCTGTCCTTCGAGGTGGAGCGGGCTCCCACCGGGTTCCCCCGCTTCCAGCCCCTCCAGCAGATCGTGGGCCGGCTGGATGCGTCGCACCAGGTGCTCTTCCGCCTCTTCCGGGTGGGCGAGGCCGTGGACGACGCGGCCGTCCGCGCCGCCATCCCGGGCCGGGTCCTCGAAGCCCTCCAGGAGGTGGAGCTGCTGGAGCGGGAGGCGTCCGGGCAGTGGCGCACGCCCAGCCTCCTCATCGTCCCCGCCGAGGGGATGAACCTCATCGTGAGCGTCCCGGCGTCGTACCCGACGCTGACGCGGCCGTGCCTCACCTGGTTCGACCTGTCCTCCTTCGTCGTGGCCCGGGCCCTGCCGGGTTCGCTCCAGGGCCAGCGCGTGCTCGACATCTGTTCGGGCAGCGGCCTCCAGTCGCTCTTGTGCGCCGCGCGCGGGGCCTCCCACGTCGTGGGGCTGGAACTGCACGAGGACGCGGTCCTCATCTCCCGCGCCAACGCGCACCTCAACGGACTGGACGCCCGAGTGGAGTTCCGCGCGTCCAACGCGCTGTCGGCGGTGAAGGACGGGGAGACGTTCGACTTCGTCGTGTGCAACACCCCATATGATCCGATGCTCGGCGCGCTGGAGGTGCCGGCCTCCGTGGAGGGCGTGGGCAACAGCGTCCTGTGGACGGTGCTGGAGCGACTGCCCGCCCACCTGTCACCCCGGGCCCGGGGCATCCTGGGCACCTGGCGCGCCGTGGGCCACCAGGGGTCGACCGCCGCCCTGCGCAGGGCCTCCGAGCGCCTGGAGAAGGAGGGCTTCAGCACCAGCGCCTACGTGGACCGCGCGCCGGACACCGTGGAGAGCGTGCTGAAGACGCTGCAGGGCCACGTGGATCAGCGCGAGGGCGGCCCGACCCCGCGCGGCGCTGAGCTTGTCCAGGGGGTGCGCGCGCTCTTCCAGGGGAGCCAGCCTCCGATGGACGGCTTCTACAACCAGCTCATCTTCTTCCGGAAGGAGCGCCCCGACGCGCCAGTCGGCTCGCGCGCCATCTTCGGGCTCTCCGCCCCCACGCCCGCGAATACCGCCAGCAAGGCCTGATTCGACGTGTGCCGCCGGCGACTTCGGCGGTACGTAGGCGCCCTCTCTCCCTGGAGTCCTTCATGTCCGCCGCACCGACCCGCTCCTCCCCAGAGTTGACGCTCGACCCCGAGGACTGGGAGGCGTTCCGCAAACTCGCGCACCGGATGGTGGACGACACGCTCGAGCACCTGGCGACGCTGCGCGCGCAGCCCGCGTGGCAGCCGATGCCCGCCGGGGTGCGCACGAGCCTGGAGGAGGAGC
>NZ_RAWA01000304.1 GCF_003611675.1 Corallococcus sp. CA053C | reverse complement strand
GCGGGGGACTCGGTGTGGGGAGCGGAACGCACCGGCTCGGCACATCCCACGAGGAGGGCCAGTCCCAGAAACGTCCGGAGGGTCTTCAGCATGAGGGTCGGCCAAGCGGAGCGGGGTAACGAGTTCGTCATGCAGCCACTGTTCGAGTTCGCGGCGTTACGAATTCTTCCGGGCCATGAATGAGGCGCGGGGCTCGCATCCCGCTTGGAGACATCACGAGGAATTCTTGAGCGACTTACGGAGTGATTGCACGCAGGGGCGCGTCACTCCCCAATAATGCGATGAAGGGGGCCCAATAGTGGGGATGGGGCCAGGAGCGCCGGAGCGAACGCATGGCGTCGCGCAGGGCTGCGGCTCGGCCCTGGCTGGCCAACAGGTTGCGGTAATAGCTGTCCATGAGGAACCGGGTGGAGTCGTCGTTGACCTTCCAGAGGCTCATGACCACGGTTTCGGCCCCGGCCACCAGCAGGGCGCTGCGCAGGCCGTAGACACCCTGGCCCAGTTTGACGTCCCCGCGGCCGGTGTCGCAGGCGGAGAGGACCACAAGCTGGGTACCCCAGAGGTCAAGCCCGGCCAACTCGAGTGCGGTGACCAGCGCCGTTCCGGGAGGGGGCCTGGAGGCCGTGGCGGTGTCGGGCGCAAAGGCTCGGGCGGCTCCCGCCAGGGCGAGGCCGGATCGCAGCAGTGGCTCCTGGAGGAGCGGCGCCCGGAGGTTGTCGTCGAGAGCACCGAAATGGACCAAGGCCCTGGAGTCCTTGGGCACGGGGGCGTCCTCAAGGAAGAAGCCGTGAGTGGCCAGATGGAGGATGCCTGGGGTGGAAAGGCCGAGCAGCCGCTCCTTGGTCGCCTCCGCGCCCAGGAAGACCTGCGCCTGGGGGAGGAGGCGTTGAATGCTCTCGGCCTCCTTGCGAGTGCCCGGCTGTTGAGCCCCTGGGCCACGTAGAGGGCCCCGATGCTGTAGAGCGAGTCGGCGACGAAGGGGTGGTTGTCGCCGAAGGTCGCTTCCAGGATGGTGTATGCGCGCTGGTAGAGCGGTTCAGCCCGTTGGTACAGCCCCTGGTTCGCGTAGATGCTCGCGAGGTTGTGAAGTGTCTTCGCGACGGCGGGGTGGCTCTCGCCGAAGATCCCTTCTTCGATGGCGAACGCGCGCTGGTGGAGCGGCTCGGCCCGGTCATACAACCCCTGTTCCGCGTAGAGGATGGCGAGGTTGCCGAGCGTCTGGGCGACATCGGGGTGATTCTTGCCGAAGGCTGCCTCCCGGATGGCGAGCGCGCGCTGGTGGAGCGGCTCGGCCCGGTCATACAACCCCTGTTCCGCGTAGAGGATGGCGAGGTTGCCGAGCGTCTGGGCGACATCGGGGTGATTCTTGCCGAAGGCTGCCTCCCGGATGGCGAGCGCGCGCTGGTGGAGCGACTCGGCCCGGTCGTACAGCCCCTGCTCCATGTAGAGGACGGCGAGGTTATTGAGCGTTTTGGCAAGGGCGGGGTGGTTCGCGCCGAGAGCCACTTCTTCAATGGCGAGCGTGCGCTGGTGGAGCGGCTCGGCCCGATCATACAACCCCTGCTCCTTGTAGAGGATGGCGAGGTTGCCGAGTGTTTGGGCAACAGCGGAGTGGTTCTTGCCGAAAAACGCCTCCCGGATGGCAAGCGCGCGTTGGTGGAGCGGCTCGGCCCGGTCGTACAACCCCTGCTCCATGTAGTGGATGGCGAGGTTGTTGAGAGAGTTGGCGACGTCGGGGTGGTTTTCGCCTAGAGCACCGAACAGGTTAGGTCACGCCGCGAGCTGGTAGCGCGCGGCGACCTCGAGGTTTTGGACGACCGCGAGTCGCCTGAGATCAAAGAGGTTGCGGCGCGTGCCTCGATAACGGGCCTTCGGGCCCTGGCGGTTGGCGAGATGTGCCAGGCAATGCTCGACGCCGACACGCTCGCGGAGTCCTGCGCGGCCCGCGCGCGACTGCAGATGTGAGCGAAGGCGCTTCTGGAGCCGCTCGTCGTCGCCCATCGTGACGCTGCGACCCTTGCCGGACGCGGCCTGGGTACACCAGCAGCGCCATGCACATCATCGCGGGCGGCTGCGGCGCTTGCCCCTGGCCCGTCTGTCGGTACATCGCTTCGAGCTCGTCCTGAAAGGCCTCGTCGAACAACTCGTGCCGATGCTCGCGCAGGAAGACGAAAAGCTTCCTGCTCTTCCCCGCGAGCTTCAGCAGGCGCTGCTCCCGTGCGCTCTGCTCCACAGCCGGCTTCCAGCGCTTGAGCCACCTCCGTGAGGTGGCGACCTGATCACGCGACGACAGCCCGCGTCGATCGCTCGCGCAAGTATTCGACTTTCCTCGGACGGAAACCTGATCGGCGCTCTAGGCAGGAACTCGGTGAAAGAGCCCGGGCCGCAGCCAAGCACTGCGGTGCTCCCCCAGCCCCCTGCTGTTGCTGCACGCCCGGAATGCCGGACCTGGAGTCGACGCCCCCAACAAGGGCTCCTACCTGTGTTCCAACCGAGAAGTGCTTGTAAAGGGGGCTCCCGGCACGTTGCTCGTTGGAGCCCGTCGCGCTGGCTCGCCTCCCGCAGCCACACCGAGAGGGTCGGTTGCGTGTCATGGGCCGCCCCATCGGATCGCTCGTGGGTCACCTCCTCGGATCGCAGTCCTGATCAGTCCGACCAGCCCGCGTGCTCGGGAGCGTCAAGGGTCGGCTACGCCGAAACCTGAACAGTTCTGGGCCCTTGACCCTCCCTCCGCGCGCGGGCAAAGGGCAACCGGCCGCAAGCGGCCAGTCCTGAGCGATCAGGAGTCGCGATCCGCTTGGCCGACCCGGATGCGGTCCGTTGACCCGGCCCCTGACAGGTTGCGTCACGCCCACCTGCTTCGACAGCTCTGTCGCCGTCATCGCCGGGGGCCCCAGCATCCGCTTCACCCTCTGACTCTTGAAGGCGTCCGTGTACGGCACCGTCGTCTTCCTGCTCGCCCCGCTCAGGCGGATTGCCCGGTTAGTTGACGGTTGACCGGACAATCCCGCCGCAGACGTCTGTGACAGGGGTCCAGGGGCTGGAGGAGGGGAAGGTGGCCTGGGCCGGCCGTCGGGCGCTTACGTTAGGCAGCGGCAGTGCTTCCGGCAGTCGTGGGACGGGCGCCCGGGCCACGCGAGGCAGAGGCGGCTGGCTTTGCACAATCACCCTCCTGGCCAGCAGGAAGGTGCGTCAGTCGGAAGAGTCTCGAGTGACTTCCCCGGCGCGGCAGTGACTCAGAGGCGTGGAAGAGGGGACTACCCGTAGAGTCCGGCGCACCTCCGCCGGTGGGCCACCGGGAGGCGTGGCCGGGCAGGCCCGCTCTCCGGCGGGGCCTCACCGTCACCGTCCCACGCGCCGGAGAAGTGCATGAGAAGAGAGAGTCGAAGCGGGCTGGCGTTGCTGGCCCTGGGCTTGGTGCTGGCGTTGGCCGGGTGCGGCGCGCAGCAGGACATGGCGGAGGGCAGCGCCCAAGCGGTGGTGACGGTGCCGCAGGGCTTGAGTGCCAGCGACGTGGCCCGGGTGGAGCTCACCGTGAGCGGTGCGGGCATGACGACGCGCACCGACGCCCTGGTGAAGTCAGGCGCCCAGTGGGGCGGGGTGCTGGGGCAGCTGCCCGCCGGCACCGGCCGCACCTTCAGCGCGCAAGCCTACGACGCCTCCAACATCGTGCGCTACTCCGGCCAAGTCGCCAACGTCACCATCCAGGCCGGGCAGACGACGGCGGTGACGCTGCTGCTGCAGGAGGTGAATCCTCCTGCGGCCTTCGACAACACGGCGCCCCTCATCACCTCCCTGGTGGCCAGCCCCGCCACCGTGGCCCCAGGTGGCCTTGTGGCCCTCCAGGCCACCGCGCAGGACGCCAACGCGGGTGACACCCTCTCCTACGCCTGGACGGCCAGCACGGGCAGCTTCAGCGCGGCCTCCAGCCTCTCCACCACCTGGACGGCACCGGCCTCTCCGGGCCCGGTGGTGCTGACGCTGACGGTGACGGACTCCAAGGGCGCCTCCGCCTCTCTCAGCGTCACGGTGACGGTGAGCACCGGCACCGGCAGTGCGGAGGTGAATGTCACCGTCAACACCTGGCCCCAGGTGGCCACGGTGACAGCCACTCCGTCCTCCGTGGCGGTGGGGCAGTCCACCGTGGTGGAGGCGGTGGCCAGCGACAATGACGGGGACGGCCTCGGCTACCAGTGGACGGCCTCGTGCGCGGGCACGTGGACGAATGCCTCCTCGGCGAGTGCCACCTTCACCCCCTCCGCCCAGTCTTCGGGCGGCACCTGCGCCCTCACCGTGAAGGTGCAGGACGGCCGCGGCGGGCAGGGGACGGGGACGCTCACCGTCCACGTGGGCCCACCTACCACCGGGCGCTTCCCGCCCGAGGTGGTGGAGACGTTCCAGTCCCCCGCCACGGTGCCAGCAGCGGGCGGAACCGTCGTCTTCCGAGTCCGGGCGAAGGACGCCCAGGGCAGTGCCCTCGGCTTCACCTGGGCCACCAGCACGGGGACGCTGGGCACCGCCACCAGCGCGGCGACGACGAGCGAAGTCCTGTGGACGGCGCCATCCTGTGTGCCGGCGGGCACCTCGCCCTCGGTGACGGCCACCGTCACCAACGCGCTCGGCCTCTCCACCAGCTTCGCCTTCGCCCTCCAGGGCGGCTCGGCCTGCGCTGCGAGCCCCGGGGCTCGTCTCGTGGCGGGCGGGATTCATATTCTCGCCTTGAAGCAGGACGGCACCGTCTGGGCCTGGGGCTACAATGCACAGGGCCAGCTCGGCGACGGGACGACCACCACCCGCTTTACGCCCGTGCAGGTGCCGGGCCTGACAGGCGTCGCGGCCCTCGCCGCTGGCGACCAACACACGCTCGCCTTGAAGCAGGACGGCACCGTCTGGGCCTGGGGCTACAATGCACAGGGCCAGCTCGGCGACGGGACGACCACCACCCGCCTCACGCCCGTGCAGGTACCGGGCCTGACGGGCGTCGCGACCCTCGCTGGTGGCTACTACCATAGTCTCGCCTTGAAGCAGGACGGCACCGTCTGGGCCTGGGGGGACAACGGATTTGGCCAGCTCGGCGACGGGACAGTCACGAGCCGCCTTACGCCCGTGCAGGTGCCGGGCTTGACGGGCGTCGCGGCCCTCACCGCTGGCTACCTCCATACGCTCGCCTTGAAGCAGGGCGGCACCGTCTGGGCCTGGGGGGACAACGGATTTGGCCAGCTCGGCGACGGGACAGGCACGAACCGTCTCACGCCCGTGCAGGTGCCGGGATTGACGGGCGTCACAGCCCTCACCGCTCGCGACTACCACACGCTCGCCTTGAAGCAGGACGGCACCGTCTGGGCCTGGGGGAACAACGTATTTGGCCAGCTCGGCGACGGGACAGCCATGAGCCGCCCCACACCCGTGCAGGTGCCGGGCTTGACGGGCGTCGCGGCCCTCGCCGCTGGCGAGGAACACACGCTCGCCTTGAAGCAGGACGGCACCGTCTGGGCCTGGGGCTACAATGCACATGGCCAGCTCGGCGACGGGACAGGCACGAACCGCCTCACGCCCGTGCAGGTGCCGGGCTTGACGGGCGTCGCGGCCCTCGCCGCTGGCCAAGTCCACACGCTCGCCTTGAAGCAGGACGGCACCGTCTGGGCCTGGGGCTACAACGGCGACGGCCAGCTCGGCGACGGGACGATCACCCGGAGCCTTACGCCCGTGCAGGTGCCGGGCCTGAACCTCTGACGAGGCGCCAGGCGCTTGCGTTTGGCGAGCGCCCAGCACGTCGCAGACGTCTGCGCTTTATCGGTGAGGAGCCAGGGCTGGACGTCCAGTCCCCGCCGGCCTCCGCCATCACAGCCTGGCCCTCGGGATGGACACGCGCGCCCGGCTGAGTCCCAGCAAAGACAGCCCGTGCCTTGGATGGGTTCAATCTGGTGAGTCCAGAAGCGGGCGGGGGACGCGCCTGAGCAGCGCCACCAAGCGGAACTGCTGGTGAAGCAGCTCAAGCGGATTCGCGAGGACGTGGGCGACCTCCGGGGCGGACTGGCCGTTTAGTTTACATTTAACCGGCCAATCCATCCGCGACCTGGAGCGCCGCGCACGACCGATCCGGCTCACGCCGGGGGGAGGATGGTCGCCCTTGACTCCCAAGGGGGGCCAGGTCGACTCAGAGGCGCAAACACTCACACCTCGGGTAGAGGTTCCCCCGCTCATTTCCCAGCGCGCCTGTGCATCAGTGGGCTCGGCGCTGTCTCCGGGAAGGGGAATGAGTCACACACGAGGGGGCTTCCGTGAGGCGAACAAGAGGCAGTTGGGTGGTGATTCTGGCCGTCGGCATTCTCGCGGCCGCAGGCTGTGGTGGGCCGCAGACTGAGTCCGGCGGTGACGTCGGGGCTGTGACTACCGCCAGTCAGGCCATCACCGCCGTGAAGGTGCCGCAGGCCGTGGCCGCGGGCGCCTACCATTCCCTGTTCCTCAGGAAGGATGGCGCTGTCTGGGCCTGGGGACAGAACGTCGCCGGGCAGCTGGGCACGGGAAGCACCAACAGCACGCCCCTGTCCCAGCCCTCCCAGGTGAATGGACTGCCCGCCATCAAGGCGATTGCCGCGGGCATCGCCCACTCGCTGGCGCTGGACGTGGACGGCCACGTGTGGGCCTGGGGCCAGAATGCGTCTGGACAGGCGGGCCTGGGTACCGCGGGGGGCACAGTGCTCATCCCCACCCGGGTCGCGGCGCTCTCCGGCATCCAAGCCATCGCGGCCAATGGGAACTTCTCGCTCGCGCTGGGCGCGGACGGCCGGCTGTGGGCCTGGGGCCAGAATGCCTCTGGGCAAGTGGGCACGGGCACCACCAGCGCCTCGGTGACCACACCAGGCGTGGTGCAGGGCCTGCCCACCGTGCGTGCCATGGCCGCAGGCGTCAACCACGTGCTCGCACTGGATGCGGACGGCAAGGTGTGGGGCTGGGGACAGAATACATCCGCCCAGGTGGGAACCGGCGCCACCAGCGCCGCGGTGCTGGTTCCGGTGCAGGTGGGAGGGCTTCCGCGCGCCAAGGCTGTTGCTGCCGGCACGGGCCACTCCCTCATCGTCGATGAGCAGTTCGGCAACGTGTGGGCGTGGGGGCAGAACACCTTCGGCCAGGTAGGCACGGGCAGCACCAGCGCGACGCCGGTGGTGACGCCCCGTCCGGTGGACGGCGTCTTCGCCGTGACGGTCCTTGTCGCAGGGCACAACAGTTCCATGGCCCTCATCGGCAACGGCCTGGCGGTGGCATGGGGCCACAATGTGTCGGGCCAACTGGGCAACGGCGGCACGGCGAACAGTGCCTCTCCGGTGGGGGTGACGGGCGTCTCGGACGCGACGGCGCTCGCGGCCGGGGCCCAGCATGCGATGGCGCTACGGCCCGGCTGCCCCGTCTGGACGTGGGGCAACAACGGCCAGGGCCAACTCGGCACGGGCAGCACCTCCTCTACGCCAGTGACAGCGCCTGGGACGGCCCTCATCGCCAACACCTTCTACTTCGACGGCGACATGGATGGCTTTGGGGACGAGTACATCGCGGAGCAGGCCTGCGATCCGTCTCCAGGTTTCGTCGAAGAGCTCGACTGCGACGACTACTCAACCACCACCCATCCCGGCGCGACGGAAACCTGCAACGGCGCGGACGATAACTGCGACGGCGTGGTGGACGACGGCAACCCCAGCGGTGGGGAGGACTGCGCGACGGGGAAGCAGGGCGTGTGCGCGGCAGGAGTGACGGCGTGCACCCAGGGCAGCATGGTGTGCCAGCAGCGCCAGGCCGCCTCCGCCGAGCAGTGCGACAGCCTGGACAACGACTGCGACGGAGCGACGGACGAAGGCAACCCGGGAGGACTCCTGGCGTGCGCGACGGGGCAGCAGGGCGTGTGCGGCGAGGGGGTGACGTACTGCACCCACGGCGCCCTCGAGTGCGTGCCGACGCAGGGGGCCTCCAGCGAGGTGTGCGACGGCAAGGACAACGACTGCGACGGGCAGTCGGACGACGGGCTGGCCTTCCAGGCGTGGTACCGCGACCAGGACGGGGACATCTACGGCCTGACGTCCACGTCGGTGCTGGCGTGCCTCCAGCCGGCGGGGCACGTCCCGAATGGCGGGGACTGCAATGATAACAACCCTGCCTTCAACCCTGGCGCGCCGGAGGTCTGCGACGGCGTGGACAACGACTGCGACGGACAGGTGGACGAGGGCACCTCCTGCGGCGTCGCCTCAGCGTCGAAGCTGGCAGCGGGCTTCAACCACTCGCTCGCCGTGAAGCAGGATGGCACCGTCTGGGCTTGGGGCCGCAACTCAGAGGGCCAACTGGGCGACGGGATGCAGACAAACGGCTCCACGCCGGTGCAGGCGCAGGGCTTGACGGGCGTCGCGGCCGTCCTCGCTGGTGGCCGCCACACGCTCGCCGTGAAGCAGGATGGCACCGTCTGGGCCTGGGGCCGCAACTCAGAGGGCCAGCTCGGCGACGGGACGATGACGAGCCGCTCCACGCCGGTGCAGGTGCCAGGCGTGACGGGCGTCGCGGCCCTCGTCGCTGGCGTCTTCCACACGCTCGCCTTGAAGCAGGACGGCACCGTCTGGGCCTGGGGATGGAACAACGAAGGCCAGCTCGGCGACGGGACGACGACGAACCGCCTCACGCCGGTGCGGGTGCCAGGCGTGACGGGCGTTACGGCCATTGTCGCTGGCGACAACCGCACGCTCGCCTTGAAGCAGGACGGCACCGTCTGGGCCTGGGGCTGCAACACAGAGGGCCAGCTGGGCGACGGGACGAGGACGAACCGCCTCACGCCGGTGCAGGTGCCGGGCGTGACGGGCGTCGCGGCCCTCGTCGCTGGCGACTTCCACACGCTCGCCTTGAAGCAGGACGGCACCGTCTGGGCCTGGGGCCGCAACTCAGAGGGCCAACTGGGCGACGGGACGACGACGAGCCGCCTCACGCCGGTGCAGGTGCCGGGCGTGACGGGCGTGACGGGCGTCGCGGCCTTCTTCGCTGGCGGCTACCACACGCTCGCCTTGAAGCAGGACGGCACCGTCTGGGCCTGGGGCCGCAACTCAGAGGGCCAACTGGGCGACGGGACGACGACAAACCGCTCCACGCCGGTGCAAGTGACGGGCGTGACGGGCGTCGCGGCCCTCGTCGCTGGCGACTTCCACACGCTTGCCTTGAAGCAGGACGGCACCGTCTGGGCCTGGGGATGGAACAACGTCGGCCAGCTCGGCGACGGGACGATCACCGACCGACCCACGCAAGTGCAGGTGCAGGGCCTGAGTCTCTGACGAGAGGCTGGGCGCCTGCGTTTGGCAGGCGCCCTCTGCGGCGCAGACGTCTGCAGAAGGCTCCAGGGGCAGGTGGAGCGACGCGAGCGGCGTGAACCCACCGCCAGGGCAGCGACGCCTGGCCGTCGTGGGCTGTGCGTCCCAACCACGCGAAACAGCCTCCGTACTTCCGGGCGGACTGGCCGGTTGGTTTACATTTAACCGGCCAATCTGGCCGCAGTCAGCGCCATCAAGAGCGCGCTGGGGACAACCCCCGTCACCGTGACCGCGAGGGACGTGGCCGGAAACAGCGCGACGTGCTTGTTCACCGTCACCGTCCATGACACCACGGCCCCGGTGCTCCAGTGCGGGCCCGACGTGACGGCCTGGACCTCAGCCGACGGGGCACCGGTCGCCTACATGCCGGCCTCGGCGAAGGACGCGGTCTCTCACTCGACCGTCTTCTATGACCTGCCCAGTGGTGGGTTCTTCCCCTTGGGGCGGAGCACCGTGACCGTCACCGCGACGGATGCGCGGGGCAACATCGCGTCGTGTGGCTTCCAGGTGGACGTCATCCAGGACCTTGAGCCGCCCCTGCTGACGTGCCAGTCGGAGCTGTCCTTGCAGGCCAGCTCGTGCGAGGGCGCCGTGCTGGCGGGTCTCTCGGTGAGTGCAACCGATGCGCTCTCCCCGGTCACCCTCTCCTACAGTGAGCCGCTCGATGCCCTCCTGCCAGTGGGGGACCGGGTGTTCACCGTCACTGCCGTGGACGCGGCCGGCAACAGCGCTGGGTGTGGCGTCCTCGTTCACATCCTGGCACCCGAGGGTTGCCCGGTGGGAAGTTCGAGCCAGGCCCGCTGAGGAAGAGGGAGGGCAGGGTGCGAGGTGTCGGAACGAGTTCTCTGACACCTCCTCCTGCCCTCCTGTTGGCGGGCATCAGCGCCTGACGCAGGTCAGCCTGTCCACGCTCTGTGCCCATTGGTCCGTCGGGAGCGCGGTGCACCGCCTGGACCCGTTGAAGAGGAGCGCATTCCTGAAAGGAGGGCCCACGGTTCCGCCGGTCAAGCTCGGATCGTTCTCGCCCAGGACGCCGTCCTTGCAGAACAACACCAGATCCAGCCCGCCGTTGGGAAAGTCATTGCAATCGGAGGGACACGACACCGGGTAGAGCGTCCTGCTCGTACCGCTGGCGATGGCAGACCCATCACCGAACACACAGCCATCCCCGACCAGTGCCGTCGGAGCGGCCTTCATCGGCGAAGCGCCCATCGAAGCCGTTTCCCCCGGGACCTCACCGCCACAGCCAGACAACGCCACGGCACCGGCCATGACCCCGCCCATCCACGCATGCTTCAAGAACGCCTTGAGAAACAAGTCGATGCTCCGTTCGTAGAGGTGACCGCTGGACTGGCCGCGCATTCGCGACCGGGAAGCATCCTTCCCGGCCAGGCTGACACACCCCGCGGAGCACTTCAGCGCGGGGCGGGAGTGGGCCTGGCCTCGAGGGGGTGTCCCCGGGTGCCGGCGGCCCACTCCTCCCAGACGTTGAAGGATTGCATCTGCTGGCCCAGGTCGGTGTCCCGCACGAGCGCCTCCACCTCGGCGCGGCTCTGGCGGGGCAGCTTCTCGTCCATGGTGGCGAAGCCCCACGCGAGCGCGCTCACCACGGCGGCGTTGGCGCGCAGCGTGCGCGCGTCACACTGTTCAAACTCGTCCGAGCGCGCGTGGTAGTTGGGCCCGTACGTGGCCGGTTCCTGATTCGCGATGAGGTTGGCCACGCCGTGCATCATGAAGTCGAAGTTGTCCGTGCCCACCACCGGCACGTCCACCTGCGTGAAGGGCCCCAGGCCCGTCACCGGCTTCAGGGCCCGGTCCACCAGCGGCACCAGCGCGGGCCGGCCGTTGGTGTAGAAGCCCGTGATGCGTCCGCAGCCGATGTCCACCGACAGCGCCAGGGTGTGCCGGTCCAGCTCCGCCGCGTGCGTGCGCGTGTAACCGGCCGAGCCGTACATGCCCTGCTCCTCGCCGTTCCACAGCGCGAAGCGCAGGGTGCGCGCGGGCTTCAGCCCCAGGCGCTGCATCTGCCGCGCGAGGTCCAGGAGCATCGCGACGTTGGCGCCGTTGTCCAGCGCGCCGCCGCCCAGGTCCCAGCTGTCCAGGTGCGCGCCCAGCACGACGACCTCGTCCGGACGCGTGGTGCCTCGCAGCTCGCCAATGACGTTGCGCGACGTGTACGGGCCGCCCGTGCGCAGGTCCAGCGCCGCGGTGAGGTTCAGGGCCGTGCCGGCGCGCAGCAGCCGCAGCGCGCGCTTCGCGCCGTCGCGCTCCATCACCATCATGGGGCGGGTGTTCCTGGGGCCCACCGAGACGCTGTGCCGGTAGAGCTGGTTGCCCGGCCGGCTGCCCATGTAGACGACGCCCGCCACGCCCGCGGCGAACGCGCGGGACTCGATGAGCGCGGCCTCGTTGTACTCGCGGAACAGTCCGTCGACGTCCTTGAGTTCGTCCGTCTCCACCAGCAGGAAGGCGCCCCGGGCCTTCGCGCCCACCCGCTGGAAGTCCGCCTCGGTGCCGCGGCCCACCTCCCGCAGCGGCGCGGTGAGGCCGCCCTTGGGCGTGGCGGCGGAGAAGGGCATCGCGGCCACGCGCGAAGCGAAGCGCACGCCCTGGCCCTGCACGGAGGCCGTGGCGCCGCGCTCCAGCCACAGTGCCGGCATGGGGAAGGGCTCCGCGCGTGCCGTCACGCCCGCGGCGCGGAAGCGCTCCAGCGCCCACTCCACGGCGCGGGTGTTGGCTTCGGAGCCCGTGGCCCTCC
>NZ_RAWA01000303.1 GCF_003611675.1 Corallococcus sp. CA053C | reverse complement strand
CCCTGGCCGGGCCCCTGTCCCGCGTCACGCCCCCGCCGCGCCGGCTGTCGGCGCCGCTGGCGGCCATGCCCCCGCCGCCTCCGTCGCCGCCGCCGTCCCCCGCGCGGCTGCACCTGCAGGCGCTGGAGCGGATTGAAGAGGGCAACGTGGCGGGCGCGACGGCGGTGCTGGAGCTGCTCGTGAAGCAGGCGCCGGACTACCTGCCGGGCCTGCTGGAGCTGGCGCTGCTGCGTGAGCGCGCCGGAGCCCGGGACGCGGCCTTCCCGCTGATGCGCGCGCTGCGCACGCGCGCCGGACAATTGCCGCCAGACACCCTGGTGGATGGACCGGAGGCGCTGCCTGCGCGCTTCTACCTGGCGTCCGCGGACGCCTACCTGAATCTGGGGGCGCTGGAATGAAGGGGACGCCGCGGATGGTGGACGAGGCCCTGGCAGAAGAGACGCGCGAATTGCTCGCGCGCCGGGCCGCGCGCCTGCGCGAGCAGGGCGAGTCGTCCGTGGAGGAGGCGGTCCACTGGATCGCCGAGTTCCCCCTGGGCGAGGAGCGCTACGCGCTGCCGCTGGAGTCGCTGCGCGCCGCGCTGCCCCTGCGCATGGTGACGCCCGTGCCGCTGTCGGAGCCCGCGGTCATCGGCGTGCTGCGCTTCCAGGGGCAGGTGCTGTCGGCGCTGAGCCTGGCGTCGCTCCTGGGCGGCCACGGGTGGCGGCAGGACCCGGCCGTGCTGCTGGTGGTGGACCGGGGCGACGGCGAGCTGTGCGCGCTGGACTGCGAGGCCATCCCGCGCCCCACCACGCTGTCGCTCGCGTCGGTGGAGGCCGCGCGCGCGCGGTCGGAAGGGCCGGTGATGGAGGTCTTCACGCAGGACCGGCAGCTCATCCACCTCATCAACCCGAAGCGCCTGTTCTCCGTGTCGGAAGCAGGGGTGCGCCATGGCCGTTGATCCGATGCTGCAGGGCCTGGTCGCGGGCTTCGCCGTGGAGGCGCAGGAGGTCATCCAGAAGGTCACCATGGACCTGCTGGAGCTGGAGCGCGAGGGGCTGGAGAACGACGCGCTCGCGAAGATCTACACCCGGCTGGGCCGGCACCTGCACACGCTGAAGGGCAGCGCTTCGTCGCTGGGCCTCCAGGACCTGGGCGACATCGCGCACCGGCTGGAAGACGCGCTGGCGCCGCTCAAGGCCACCACGCAGAAGATGCCGCGCACGGTGGTGGACATCCTGCTGCACGGGCTGGACCTGTTCATGCTGCGCGCCCAGGCGCACGCGGATGGCCGGGGGGACTACCTGCCGGACCCCGCCGCCGCGCTCGCCCAGCTGGTCGCGTCCGCGCCGCCGCCGGAGGCCGCCTCGGTGCTGCCGGGCGGGGCCTTCGCGCACGCCCACACGCAGGCGCAACCCCAGGCGCCGTCCCTGGTGGGCGCGGGCCCCTCGGAGCCCGGTGCTCCCTCCTCGTCGGATCCGCAGGGGGAGTCCGCGGACTCGGGCTGGCGGGTGAGCGCGCGTCAGGTGACGTCGCTGATGCGCGAGGTGGAGCGCCTGCGCGAGGTGCGCCTGCGGGTGGAGGAGCGCAGCCGGGAGCTGGAGCGGGTGTCCACGCTGCTGGCCAAGCAGGGCCTGCTCGCGGAGACGGCGGAGGCGCGCACGCTCTTGTCCGGCACGGGCCGCTCGCTGCGCACCGACGGCGAGGAGACGAGCGACATCGTGGACGCGCTGGAGGAGGGCCTCAAGGCCATCACCACGCGGCCCACGCGCACCATCCTGGAGCCCTTGCAGCGCATGGTGCGCGACCTGTCGCGCCAGTTGGGCAAGGAGGCGCGGCTGTCGGTGGTGGGCGCGGAGGTGTCGCTGGACCGGCGCCTGCTGGAGAAGCTCCAGGGCGCGCTCGTGCACCTCTTGCGCAACGCGGTGGACCACGGCCTGGAGATGCCCGCCGAGCGTGAGAAGGCCGGCAAGCACCAGGAGGGTGCGCTCACGCTCCGGGTGGAGCAGCAGGGAAATCTCCTCTACCTGGAGGCCAGCGACGACGGGCGCGGCATCGACCTGGTCGCGGTGCGCCGCGTGGCGGAGAAGCGCGGGCTGGTGACGGCGGACGAGATGGCGCGCCTCAACGACAACCAGGTGCGCGACCTCATCTTCAGCGCGGGCTTCAGCACCCGTTCGGACGTGACGGACACCTCCGGGCGCGGCGTGGGGCTGGACGCGGTGCGCGCCACGGTGGAGTCGCTGCAGGGGCGCATCGAGGTGGCCAGCACGCGCGGGCAGGGCACGCGCTTCGTGCTCACGCTGCCGGTGGATCTGGGCAGCTCACCCGTGCTGATGGTGCGCGCGCTGGAGCAGTACGTGGGCCTGCCCATGCTGGCGGTGGAGTCCACGCAGCTGGCGCGCGCGGATTCGCTGCGCGTGGGCAAGCGCCGGGCGCACCTGGAGCACCTGGGACAGCTGTTGCCGGTGGTGGACCTGGGCGCGCGGCTGGGCCTGCGCGCGTCGGCGCCGCCCGCGGAGGGCCAGCCGATGCTCGTCGTGCAGAGCGGCGGCCGGCGCGTGGCGCTGGTGGTGGACGCGGTGGTGGGGGACCGGGACCTGGTCATCCGCCCGCTGCCCTCGGAGGTGCGCGAGGTGGCGGCCTGGCAGGGCGCGGCGACGCTCAGCCGCGGCGAGCTCCTGCTCATCCTCCGGCCGGACTGGGTGGTGTCGGATTCGGAGAAGACGCAGGTGTCGGCGGCGAGCCGGCGGGCGCTGGTGGTGGACGACTCGCTCACCGCGCGCGCGCTGCACCGGGCGATGCTGGAGGCGGGCGGCTTCCAGGTGCACCTGGCGGCCAGCGGGGCCCGGGCGCTGGAGCGGCTGGCCGCGGACACCTACGACGTCGTCATCTGCGACCTGGACATGGAGGAGATGGACGGCACGGAGCTCATCGCCCGACTGCGGGAGAAGAAGGAGACGCGCACGCTGCCCGTCATCCTCGTGTCCGCGCACGACAGCGCGCAGGCCCGTGAGCGGGGGCTGGCGGCCGGCGCGGACGGCTTCCTCAGCAAGCGCGAGTGCGCCGCGGGCCGCCTGCTCGCCGAGGTGCTCGACGTGATGAGCCGCCGGGGGAGCCGCGCTTGAGCACGAAGAAGATCCGCGTGCTCGTGGTGGACGACTCGCCCACCATGGCCAACACGCTCACCGCGCTGCTCACCGAGGAGCCTCGCATCGAGGTCGTCGGCCGGGCGGCGGACGGCAACCGCGCCGTGCAGCTGGCGCGGCTGTTGCGCCCGGACGTCATCACCATGGACCTGCTGCTGCCCGGCCTGGACGGCCCGGCGGCCATCGCCCACATCATGTCCCAGGCGCCCGCGCGCATCCTGGTCGTGAGCGCCGTGGCGGAGCAGCGCGGCGTGGACCTGGGCTTCCAGGCCATGAGCGCCGGGGCGCTGGAGCTCATCGGCAAGCCCAACGTCACGAACGCGGAGGAGCTGCGCAAGTGGGGCCGGGAGCTGGCGCACTCGGTGTGCCTGATGGCGGAGGTGCCCGTCATCTCCCGCCGCCCGCGCGTCAGTCAGCCGCAGCCGCTGCCCACCGGGGCGCGGGTGGACGTGTTCGGGCTGGTGGCCTCCACCGGCGGGCCGCCCGCGCTGGCGGAGGTGCTCTCCAAGCTGCCCAAGGACCTGCCGGTGCCGGTGCTCATCGCCCAGCACATCACGGTGGGCTTCACGCAGGGCATGGTGCGCTGGCTGTCCCAGGTGTGCGAGCTCAACGTCATCATGGCGCGCGACGGCGAGCGGCTGGAGCCGGGCCGGGTGTACTTCCCGCTGGACGGCCATGACCTGCTGGTGGACAGCGCGGGCCTGGCCCGGCTGCAGCGCACCCAGGGCGGGCCGTGCCCCAACGGGGACGTGCTCCTGCAGTCGCTGGCGGCGGCGTACGGCCGGCGCTGCGGCGGCGGCGTCCTCACCGGCATGGGCGAGGACGGCGCGCGGGGCCTGCTGGCCATCCGCATCGCTGGCGGCGTCACCTTCGCCCAGGACGAAGCGTCGAGCGTCGTCTACGGCATGCCTCGCGCCGCGGTGGAGCTGAAGGCCACCGACGGGGGCGTGCCCCTGTCGTCCGTGGCGGAGCTCATCCTGCAGAGCTGCCAGCGCCCCACGTTCCGCCCCTCGCGCGGGCCGGAGGGCGGCCCCCGATGAGCCTCCCGCCAGCAAGCCGCACCCCCGTGCGGTGGCCCGGGTGCCAGAGGGCCGACGGTCGGCCGTCTGAACCCAGGGTCCCAGGAGAGTCCCCTTGAAGCCGACTGCCCCGCTCCGCCTCTCCTTCTTCCGTGGGCTCGGGCTCGCGCCGAAGTTCGTGCTCGTCACGGCCGTCATCAGCGCCACCGTGGCCCTCTTCCTCACCCTCATCGCCACGCGGCAGATGGAGGCCAACCTGGAGGAGCGCCACGCCAGCGAGGGCGAGGCCGTGGCGCTGAGCCTGGCCATCGCCGCGGAGCAGGGCGTGTCCGCCGGCATGGGGTCGCTCCAGCCGCTGCTGGAGGTCTTCCGCGAGCGCGATGACCTGGCGTACCTCTTCATCCAGGACCCCACGGGCTACGTGCTGGTGCACTCGTTCACGGGCGCCTTCCCGGAGGCGCTGAAGGTCGCCACCGAGGCGAAGACGAAGACGTCGGCGGGCCGCGACGGCACGCACGTCATCCCGGAGGTACGGCTCTTGCGCGGGGGCAAGACGCTGCGCGCCCTGGATGTCGCGGCGCCCGTGGCGGAGGGACGGCTGGGCACCGTGCACGTGGGCATGGCGCGCGAGTTCATCGACGACAAGGTGAACACGCTGCGCTGGAAGATGCTGCTGTTCGCGCTGCTGCTGGAGGCGGGCGGCGTGGTGCTGGCGGCGCTGTTCGGCCGGAGCATCGTGCGCCCGCTGGCGGAGCTCACGTCGGTGGCGGGCCACATCGTGGAGTCCGGCGACCTCACCCGCCCCATCACCGCCCGGGGCAACGACGAGGTGGGGCGGTTGTCGAACTCCTTCTCGCAGATGGTGGGCAAGCTGCGGGAAGTCACCATCAACCTCCAGCACGCGGCCACCGCGCTCACCCAGTCCACCGACCACCTGAACGCGTCCTCCACGGACCAGGCGCAGACCATCTCGCGCCAGGCCGCCGCGCTGCAGGAGACGCAGGTGACGGCGCAGGAGATCAAGCAGACCTCCACGCTGGCCGCGCAGAAGGCGGAGAGCGTGCTCAGCGTGGCCGAGCGCGCGGACACCCTGGCGAAGGCGGGCGAGGCCTCCATCGAGCAGACGATGGCGGGGCTCAACGACATCCGCGCGCAGGTGGGGGAGATCGCGGAGAAGATTCTGGAGCTGGGCGAGCGCACCCGTCAGATTGGCGGCATCACCCAGACGGTGAAGGACCTGGCGGATCAGTCCAACATGCTCGCGCTCAACGCGGCCATTGAAGCGGTGCGTTCCGGCGAGCACGGCAAGGGCTTCAGCGTGGTGGCGCGCGAGATTCGCGCCCTGGCGGACCAGTCCATCCAGGCGACCACGCGGGTGCGGGAGCTGCTGGACGACATCGCCGCCTCCGTCACCGCGGCGGTGCGCATCACCGAGCGCGGCGCGGAGCGCATGGAGGTGGGCCTGGAGCAGGTGCGCGCGAGCGGGCAGAACCTGCGCGAGCTGTCCTCCATCGTGCAGGACAACGCCGCCGCCGTCCGGCAGATCGCCGCCGCGGTGAACCAGCAGAACGTGGGCATCAATCAGATCACCCTCGCGGTGAACGACTTGTCCAAGATGATGGACGACACCGTGGCCCGCATCGGGTCCACCGGCGAGGCGGCCACCACGCTGCAGATCATCTCCGAGCAGCTCTCCAGCGCCGTCGGCGCCTACCGCGTCGAGGCCAAGAAGGACTAGACCCGGCGAGCAGTACGCCGGAAACACGAAGGCCCCGAGTCCCCATCACGTGGGGGCCCGGGGCCTCGGTGTTTCAAGCTGTCTTCCGTGCCTTTACGCGGGCACGGCCTCGGCGGACTGGGAGACGAGCTTCAGCGCGTCGTCCACCACGTCGAAGCGGGCGATGCCGCCGCCCTTGAGGGCGCCGAACAGCAGGGCCTCCGCGAGCTGCTTCTTGAGGGAGCTGTCCACGAGCCGCGCCATGGGGCGCGCGCCGAAGGCCGGGTCATACCCGTGCTCCGCGAGCCACGCGCGCGCGGCGGGCGTGAGCTCCAGCTTGACCTTCTTCTCGTCGAGCACCGTCTGGAGCAGGCGCACTTCCTTGTCCACGACCTTGAGGATGACCTCCGGGGGCAGGCCGGAGAACAAAATCCAGCCGTCCAGCCGGTTGCGGAACTCCGGCGTGAAGGTGCGCTCGATGGCCTTCTTCGCCCGCGCGCCGTCCACCACCACCCCGGTGTCACCGAAGCCCATGGCCTTGGTGCTCATCTCCTGCGCGCCCGCGTTCGTCGTCAGCACGAGGATGATGTTGCGGAAGTCCGCCTTGCGGCCGTTGTTGTCCGTGAGCGTCGCGTGGTCCATCACCTGGAGCAGGATGTTGAAGAGGTCCGGGTGGGCCTTCTCGATTTCATCCAGCACCAGCACCGCGTACGGGTGCTTGCGCACGGCGTCCGTGAGCAGACCGCCCTGGTCGAAGCCCACGTAGCCCGGGGGCGCGCCGATGAGCCGGCTCACCGTGTGCTTCTCCGAGTACTCGCTCATGTCGAAGCGCAGGAACTCCACGCCCAGGCTCTGCGCCAGCTGCTTCGCCAGCTCCGTCTTGCCCACGCCCGTGGGGCCGGAGAAGAGGAAGCTGCCAATGGGCTTCTCCGGTGCACGCAGGCCGGAGCGCGACAGCTTGATGGCGCTGACCATCTCTTCAATGGCCTTGTCCTGGCCGAAGATGACGCCCTTGAGCTCCTTGTCGAGGTTCTGGATCTGCACGCCCTCGCTGGCGGACACGCTCTTGGCCGGAATCTTCGCCATCTTGGAGACGACCTGCTCCACGTCGTGCGCGGTGACGTTGCCGGTGCGCACGCCCTCCGGCTTCAGCCGCTCGGCCGCGCCCGACTCGTCGATGACGTCGATGGCCTTGTCCGGCAGGAACCGGTCGTTGATGTGCTTGGCCGCCAGCTCCGCCGCCGCGCGCAGGGCCCCCTCCGCGTACTTCACGTGGTGGTGCTCCTCGTAGCGGCTGCGC
Source organism: Corallococcus sp. CA053C (assembly GCF_003611675.1). GTDB lineage: Bacteria > Myxococcota > Myxococcia > Myxococcales > Myxococcaceae > Corallococcus. The sequence continues at coordinate 4,971 of NZ_RAWA01000303.1, read as the reverse complement.
AGCCCCTCCAGGATGAGGACGGTGTCCTCCACGCTGGGCTCGGCCACCTCAATCTTCTGGAAGCGCCGGGACAGGGCGCGGTCGCGCTCGAACGACGCCTTGAACTCCTGGAACGTCGTGGAGCCGATGCAGCGCAGCCGGCCGCTCGCCAGCGCGGGCTTGAGCAGGTTGGACGCGTCCATGGACCCGCCGCTCGTGGCCCCCGCCCCGACGATGGTGTGGATCTCGTCGATGAAGAGGATGGCGTCGGGCAGCTCCTGGAGCGCCTTGAGCACGCCCTTCAAGCGCTCCTCGAACTGACCGCGGAACTTGGTGCCCGCGAGCAGCGCGCCCATGTCCAGCGAGTAGACCACGGCGTCCTTCAGCGCCTCGGGCACGCGGCCTTCGGTGATGTGGAGCGCGAGTCCCTCCGCGATGGCCGTCTTGCCCACGCCGGCCTCGCCCACGTAGAGCGGGTTGTTCTTCCGGCGGCGGCAGAGCACCTGGATGGTGCGCTCCAGCTCCTTGTCACGGCCGATGAGCGGGTCGATGCGGCCCGCCTTCGCCTCGGCGTTGAGCTGGGTGGCGTACGCCTCCAGCGGGCTCTTGCGCGTCGACTCGCCGTCCTCATCGTCCCCGGCGGGCGCGGCGCCCCGGCTGCTGCTGCTGCTGTCGCCGGTCTCCTCGCCGTCCTTGCTGATGCCGTGGGAGATGAAGTTGAGCAGGTCCAGGCGGGTGACGCCCTCCTGCTGGAGGAGGAAGAGGGCCTGGCTCTCCTCCTCGCGGAACATGGCCACGAGCACGTCGCCGCCGTCGATGTACTTCTGTTCGGCGGACAGGGCGTGCATGGCGGCGCGGTGGAGCACGCGCTCCACGCCAATGGTCTGCTGGGGCTCCGCGTCCACGTCGTCGGGCAGCCGTTCGACCGTCTCCTCCAGGAAGGAGGTCAGGTTCTCCTGCAGGCGCTTGACGTTGGCGCCGCAGGCCTTGAGCACCTCGCGGGTGCGCGAGTCACGGGTGAGGGCCAGGAGCAGGTGCTCCAGCGTCAGGTACTCGTGGCGCATCTTCCGCGCCTCGTCGAGCGCGGTGCGGAAGCTGGCCTGCAATTCTTTGGCAATCGATGGTCCTGCCACGGTTCAGCCTTCCTCGGGTTCCATGGACAGCCGCAGGGGGAACCCGTTGTCCCTCGCCGCGGCCTCCACTGTCTTGAGCTTCGTGTCGGCGACGTCGTAGGTATAAACGCCGGCGACGCCGATGCCGTTGTAATGAACGTGCATCATGATCTGCACGGCATCCGTCTCTGACTTGTGGAAGATCTCCTTGAGCACGGCCACCACGAACTCCCGCGTGGTGTAGTTGTCGTTGTGCAGGAGGACCTTGTAGAGCGTCGGCCTCTTCAGCTTCTGCTTGGGGACGGCCTCCGTGACGACCTGGCCGTCATCGTGTTGGTGCTTCTGCGCCATGGGCTTGCGGACTCCCTTGCCTTCGCTTCGCGAACCTTGGCGGGCCCTGGAAAACTTCAGACCCGCTCCTTGAAACCCGTCTCCGCCCACCAGAGTGGCAGGCCGCTTTCGACGGCTGCCCGCTCGTGCGCCAGGAAGCCGCGCACCGCCCGGTCCAACCCGGGGTGGAGGAACAGATGCGCACTGTACGTGAGGTGCGGCTCGAACCCCCGGGTGAGCTTGTGCTCGCCCCCGGTCCCCGGTTCGAAGCGCTCCAGTCCCCGCGCGATGCAGTCCTCCACCGGGTGGTAGAGGCACACGTTGAAGTGAAGGAACGGGTGCGCTTCAAGCGCTCCCCAATAACGACCGAACAGCGTCCGCGGCCCGGTGAAATTGAACGCCCCCGCCACCCTCCGGCCTTCCCGCCGCGCCTCCACGAACTCACACCGGTGCCGGAAGCGGCCGAGCAGGCGCGCGAAGAAGTCCGGCGTCAGCGAGCGCACGCCCCACGGATAGCGGTCCACCGTGGACACGTAGAGCCGCCAGGCGTCCGCCGCGTCCAGCTCCTCCAGGGCGTCGCCCCGGAGCGTGCGCAGGGTGATGCCCTGGGCCTGGGGCGCGCGCAGCTCCCGCTTGAGCTGGTGCCGCCGCTTGGAGTGGAAGCGGCCGAGGAAGTCGTCGAACGTCCGGTAGCCCGCGTTGGTCCACTGGTACTGCACACCCAGGCGGACCGCGTAGCCCTGCGCCTCCAGCACCGGCAGCTCCTCCGGCGTGGGGAAGAGGACGTGGACGCTGGAGAGGCCTTCCGCGCGGGCGTACTCCAGGGCGGCGCCGTACAGCTCCGCCTCGCGGGTGGGGCGGTCCTCGCCGGGGGCCACCAGCACGCGGCGGCCGGTGACGGGCGTGAAGGGCACCGCCAGCACCAGCTTGGGGTAGTAGCGCAGGCCGGCGCGCTCGGCGGCGGTGGCCCAGGCGGCGTCGAAGACGAACTCGCCCTGGCTGTCGTCCTTGAGGTACGCGGGCGCGGCGGCCACCAGCCGGGAGCCCCGCCAGAGGGTGAGGTGCCGGGGGTGCCAGCCGCGCTCGGGTACCACGCTGCCACTTTCCTCCAGGGCGGCCAGGAAGGCCCACTCCAGGAAGGGCGTGGAGCCCGCGTCCACCAGCGCGTCCCAGGCCAGCTGGGGCACGTCGGTGATGGACGTGAGCAGGCGCAGCGTGGTGGGGAGCGGGGCGGACATGGCAGGGCAGGCGGAGGCCGACGCGGACGGGCCGAGCGCCAGCCTATAACGGCGCGTGTCGCCTGCCGCCACGCCTGCCCGGCGGCCCTGCCCCTACTTGCCGCGCGTCAGCTCCGCGGCGAGGAAGGCCGCGACCTCCTGGAGCCCGGCGGCACCGCGCTTGCGGCCCTCGTCGGACTCCATCACCCGGCGCGCGGCGTCACTGGCCGTGCCCGCCTCCAGGTCCACCAGCACCAGGAACGCGCTCCAGCCGGGCGTCGTGGTCGCCACCTTGCCCGGGCGCTGGGGCCGGTCGCCCAGGGTGGCGGCCACCTTCTCCAGGAGACCGTCCTCCGTGAGACGTTTGGTCGCGCCGAGCATCTGGGCCCAGGTGGCGTCCAGCAGCGACGTCAAGAGCCGTCCGGAGAGCGCGGTGGAGAGGCGCTGGGCGGATTCCTCCGAATCGAGGCTGTGGGCGGCAGCGTAGGTAGGCCCCAGCTTGGCGACCACCACCGCCCGGGTGGCGAGGTGGGCGAGGCGCGGCGGGAAGGACATGGGGAAACCTCGCCGGGAGGGCAGGAAAGAGGGAGGGGCCCCCGGACCGGACGGACGGGGACCCGGTGTCTTACATCGGAAGGGCTCCGGGCTCCATCCGGAGTGAATGGAACAGGCTGCGCGTTTGCCTGACAGCCGGACAGGTTGCTATGGGGCCCGGCGCGCCTTAGAGGAAGCAGACTTTCGTAGGGAGAACAGAATGTCCGTGAACATCCAGCTCGAGTGGACCCCCAACCCCAGCACGTTGAAGTACGTGGTGGACCGCAAGCTGCTGGGCGGCGGCGCCGTGAACTTCACCAACCGGGGGGACGCGGAGGCGAAGTCGCCCCTGGCCCTGCGCCTGATGGACATCCAGGGCGTCACCGCGGTGATGCTCGGCAGCAACTTCGTCACCGTGACGAAGGGCGACTCCGGGGAGTGGGACGAGCTCAACGACTCCGTGATGTCCACCCTGGACACGCACCTGACGGAGGGCCTGCCGGTGGTGGACGAGGCGGCGCTCGCGGCGGCGCGGCAGACGACGTCGCTGGAAGGCTCCGTGGAGCAGCGCATCCAGACCATCCTGGACGATGAAATCCGGCCGGCGGTGGCGCAGGACGGCGGCGACATCACGCTGGACCGCTTCGAGGACGGCATCGTGTACCTGCACATGAAGGGCTCGTGCGCGGGCTGCCCGTCGTCCACGGCGACGCTGAAGATGGGCATCGAAGGCCGCCTGCGTGAGGCCATCCCCGAAGTGATGGAAGTGGTGTCCGTCTGAGACGGAACGTCAAAGCGCCGCAGGTCCGCAAGGAGCTGCTGCCGGACCAGTCCCCCGCGCTCCTGCGCGAGCTGCACCTGCTCACGCGCGAGGGACACCTCAACGCGGACGCGCTGCGCAAGCTCAAGCAGGTCAACCACCTGGTGGGCCTGCTCCGCCCCGCGATGGACGACGTGCAGGCCCGCCACCCGAACCCCGTGGTGGTGGACGCCGGCAGCGGCAACGCGTACCTGGGCTTCATCGTCTACGAGCTGTTCCTCAAGGACGCCCAGGCGGGGGAGCTGCTGTCCATCGAAGGCCGTCCGGAGTTGACCGAACGGGCGAAGGGCCGCGCGGAGCGGCTGCACTTCGACCGGATGCGCTTCCAGACGGCGCACATCGACGAGGCCCAGTACCCCGAGCGCATCCACGTGCTGATGGCGCTGCACGCGTGCGACACCGCCACCGACGACGCGCTGGTGGCCGCCATCAAGCACGGCGCGGACCACGTGGCGGTGGTGCCGTGCTGTCAGGCGGAGGTGGCCGCGCAGCTGAAGGAGAAGAAGGCGAAGGGGCCCGGCTCCATGTCGCTGCTCTTCCAGCACCCCATGCACCGGCGCGAGTTCGGCTCGCACCTGACGAACGTCATCCGCGCGCTGACGCTGGAGTCGTTCGGCTACCAGGTGACGGTGACGGAGCTGACCGGGTGGGAGCACTCGCTGAAGAACGAGCTCATCCTCGGGCGGCGCGTGCACCGGGACAACCGGCGCGCGCGGCTGCAGCTCCAGGCGCTGCTCGCGGAGACGGGCGTGCAGCCCCGGCTGACGCGCCTGTTGGGCATCATGCCCGCGGGAACAGAAGGCTCGGGGGTGCAGGAGGGCTCGGCGCCGGAAGGTTCGGCCGCGGAGTCGGAGTCTGAAGGGGAAGCCGCTCCGGGGGCCGTGCCCGGGACGGACGAGCGCGAGGCTTGAGGGTTCCCCTGCCTTCGGGTGGGGGCGGCTCGCGGAAGATGGGGGATGGTCTTGGAGCTGGATGACTG
>NZ_RAWA01000302.1 GCF_003611675.1 Corallococcus sp. CA053C | reverse complement strand
GGGCGGAGGAGGCGGCGGTGGACGGAAGACGACGTCGACCTTCTTCTCCCGGATGACTTCCTTCACGGTGTTGGCCGCGGTCATCGCCGCCACGGCGATGAGTCCGAAGACGGCGACCGACGCGGTGGTGGAGAGCGCGAACCGCCGGGCGGCGGCGGGGGCGCTGGAGGCGCTGTCGAACGTTTCGAACATGACGGGGACGCATATAGCGACGCCGTGTGTCACGAAGGTTCAGGGCCCGTGACACTTTGCCCCCGGCCGTGTCTCGATTGGGTCACGAACCGCGGGCGTTCGGAAATCCACGCGGCAGGTGCGTCACGGCATTGTCGGAGAGAACGGCGACGGGCGCGCCCCGCCGCCGCGTCTGCCACAGAAGCGCCACCAGCAGCGCCGTGTAGACCCAGGCGAAGGGCCGCGTGAGCAGCACCTGTCGCGCCAGCTCCGGGCCCAGCACCGTGTCCGACACGAGCAGGCCCGTGAGCGCCACCAGCGCCACCAGCGCCCCGTTGATCCGCGACCGCCCTTCCAGCGCCGCGCGGATCAGCGGCCACACGAGCAGGTAGTTCGCGCGCCACGCCAACGGTGACAGCAGCGTCACGCCCAGGCAGCCGAACGCGAGCAGGTCCACGGGCCCGGGCCGCGCCCACAGCAACGCGATGACGAACAGCCCCAGCGCCACGGCCTGCGCCAGCGGCATCGCGCCCGAGGGCGGCAGCGACTCCGCGGGCAGCACCAGCGACATCAGGAGCGTGGGCAGGCCCTGCGGGTTGTGGCCCAGCGCCCACGGCGGCGTGGTGCGCGCGAGCGTCTCCGTCCAGTCACGCAGCTGCGAAAGCGTGCCCGTCCACCCGTAGCGGCCCAGCGTGGGCAGCACCAGCAAGACGCCGAAGAGGGCCGTGGTGCCCACCACGCGCCAGTGCCGGCGCCAGAGGAAGAACAGACCCAGCAGCGCGGCGGGAGGCTTGAGCAGACACGCGACGGCGAAGGCGGCGCCGGGACCCCAGACACGGCCGCGCTCGGCGCTCACGGCCGCGAGCACCAGCAGCCACAGCAGCACGGCGTCCACCTGGCCGTAGAAGATCTCGAAGGAGAACGCGGGCAGCAGCACGAGCGTGGCGAGCACCGGCGCCCACGACCACGGCGTTGCTTCTGCGGACGCAGGCGCGGGCGCCGCACGGCGCGTGAGCACGGACACGGCGGCCAGGGCGAGCACGGACCCCAGGTTCCACAGCGCCACGGCGACACGCGGCGGGACGACGGTGAAGGGCAGGAAGAGGGGCGCGGTGACGGGCGCGTACTTGAACGGCATGGTGCCGTCCTCCGCGCGGTACAGGTCCGTGCCCTCGCGGAAGCGCTCCGCGGCGGTGAGGTAGACGCGGAAGTCCACGCCGCGCCTCGGGTGCTGGCCCACGGCGACGGCGGCCACGGCGAGCACCAGCAACAAGGCCCACTCCACCTTCAGGGACGCGCGCACGGACGACGCACGAAGGAGCGGCAGGTCAGCGGTGCTCATTCACGAGGGAGGCGGAGGGTGGGGCGCGCACCATTCCACGCGGAGGCGCCCCACCGCAATTACAGGCCGTAGGCTTCCAGCAGCCGCAGCCACACCTCGCTCATCGTCGGGTACGACGGCACCGCGTGCCACAGCGTGTCCAGCGTCACCTCGCCCGCCACGGCGATGGTGGCCGCGTGGAGCATCTCCCCCACGCCGGGGCCGGTGAACGTGGCGCCCACGATGATGCGGCGCTGCTCGTCCACCACCAGCTTGGCGGTGCCCTTGAAGCCCTCACCCAGCAGCGACGTGCCGGCCACGTCGCCCAGCTCGTACTGCACCGTCTTCACCGGCACGCCCACCTTGCGCGCCTGCGCCTCGGTGTGGCCCACGCTGGCCACCTGCGGGTGCGTGAAGACGACCTGCGGCGTGGCCTTGGTGTCCGCCCACGCCTTCGCGGGCTTGCCCAGCAGGACGTCGCCCACCAGCCGCCCCTGGTACTTGCCCATGTGCGTGAGCAGGTTGCGGCCGTTCACGTCGCCGCACGCATAGAGCCAGTCGCCGTCCATGCCCTTCGCGCGGAGCTGATCATCCACCTCGATGGAGGCGCCGGGCTTGAGGCCCACCGTGTCCACGCCCAGGTCGTCCGTGCGCGCCGTGCGGCCCATGGCCACGAGCAGCGCGTCCGCGCGCAGCGTGTCCCGGTTGGTCAGCGTGATGGTGAACTCGCCCTTGCCCTCGCCGGAGCGCTGCACCTTCGTCGCCTGCGTTTCCAAGAAGACGCGCACGCCGGAGTCGCGCAGCGCCTGCGCCAGCTGCTCGCCCACGAAGGGCTCGAAGCGCGTGAGCAGGCGGGGACCGCGCTGCACCAGGGTCACCTCGGAGCCCAGGTCGCGCCAGGCCTGCGCCAGCTCCACCGCCTCCACGCCGCCGCCCAGCACCACCAGCCGGCCCGGCACCGCCTTGGCGCCGGTGCCCTCGCGGTTGTCCCACGGCTTTGACTCCTTGAGGCCCGCGATGTCCGGCAGGCGCGGCTTGCTGCCGGTGGCGATGACGACGGCCCGGCGCGCCTCCAACTCGCGCACCTTCCCGTCCTTGCCCTCCACGCTCACCTTGCGCGTGCCGGTGAGCTTGCCGCGGCCCCGAAGCACGGTGAGCTTCGCCCCCTCCGCCCACTTCACCTGGGACTTGTCGTCGTAGCCGGACACCATCTTGTCGCGGTGCTTGAGCACGGCCTCCACCTTGAGCGTCCCCTGGAGCATCTCGCGCACGCCGGGCGTGTGCTGCGCCTGCCACAGCGTCTGGCCGGGGTTGAGCAGGGCCTTGCTGGGCATGCAGGCCCAGTAGGAGCACTCGCCGCCCAGGAGCTCGTGCTCCACCAGCGCGACCTTCAAGCCACCCGCCGCAACGCGCGCGCCCGCGTTCTCCCCCGTGGGACCCGCCCCAATCACCACCACATCGAAAGTCTCGGCCATGAAGCCTCCCCGGCCCTGCTTGCACGGGTGAGGGCGCCGCGCCAATCAGACCGGCCGCCCGAGTCGGATGGTGGAAAGAGTGGCTGGTCACCACCGGACAGCCTTCGCCCCTCCTGTCTTCTGGTGTCAGGACCCACGGGCCCGGCGCGTCGGGCGCGCACGGTTCGCGCGGCGGGTGCGCGGCGGGAGGTGTGCCATGGGACGTGTCGCCAGGTTGGACCTGATTCGCTCCACGCGGTCGTGACGCCTGGGAACGGTTCGCCGTTCCCCCAGACGGTGTCCGCGTGGTGGCCCCGCTGTGCCACTCCGGTCGTGTCCTCGGGTCTTCGTGATCCGGACGCGACCGACAGGAAACCGTTTTCGTTCATGTCCTCATCCAGGTCTCGCCGTCCCCGCGCGTCGTCCCGGCGTTCGGGTTCCTCGCTGTTCCAGTCCCAGGCTCCGTCCGCGCGTCACCTGCGCGTCCAATCCACCCTCTCCGAGGAGGTTTCGCTGCTCTTCCGTGGCGAGCTGTCCGACCCCGTGCTCGATGGCCTCGCCTTGACGTCCTTCGAGCTGTCCCCCGAAGGGCGCACCGCGCGCATCGGCTACACCCTGCCGCCCGACGCCACCGACCTGACCGCAGTGAAGGAGGCCCTCGTCCGAGCAGAGGGCTACCTGCGCTCGCAGCTCGCGCAGCACCTCAACCTCAAGCGCACCCCGCACCTTCGCTTCGTCCACGTGGGCACTGCCCCACGAACGGAGCCCGATGACAGCGGCTGGGGCTCGGACGATGACGGGGAAGGGGGTGACGCATGATGCCCCGCATCCTCGAAGTGCCACCGGGCGCGGTGCCCCTGCTCGCGTGGGCCCGCACGGTGCCCGGCGCCGCGCTCAAGCAGCTCCAACAGCTCGCCGCGCAGCCCTACGTCGTCGAACACGTGGCGGTGATGCCGGACGTGCACCTCGCGGCCGGCGTGTCGGTGGGCACCGTCTTCGCCACCGAACACCACGTCGTCCCCGGCGCGCTGGGCAACGACCTGGGCTGTGGTGTGAGCGCGCACCGCTTCGCCTTCCCCGCCGCGTCGCTGTCACGCGCCGACCTGGAGGGGCTGCTGTCCCAGCTCGCCCGCGTCGTGCCCGTGGGCGACGCCGTCCACCGGGGGCGCGGCCTGCCGCTGCCTCCCGGATTGGAGTCCCCGACGCTGTCCACCCACCGGCTCTCCCAGGCGTGGGCGCGACTGGCGCCGCGTCACCTGGGCACGCTCGGGGGCGGCAACCACTTCCTGGAACTGGACCGCGACGGGGCCGGGGACCTCTGGCTGCTCATCCACTCCGGGTCGCGCGGCGTGGGGGCCGCGGTGGGCGAGCACCACCAGCGCGTGGCGAAGGCGCTGGGGGAGGGCACGCCGCCCGCCCTGCGCACCGACACCGAGGCGGGCGTGGCGTGCCTCCAGGACCTGGCCCTGGCCTGCCGCTTCGCCCGCGCCAACCGGGACACGCTCGCCGCGCGGGCCCTCGCGGTGATGGCGGACGTGCTGGGCGTGGCCCCGGACCCGGACAGCACCGTGGACGTGCACCACAACCACGTCGCCGCCGAGTCGCACTTCGGCCGCACGCTCCAGGTGCACCGCAAGGGCGCGGTGGGCCTGGACGCGGGCGCGCGGGGGCTCATCCCCGGCTCCATGGGCACGGCCTCCTACGTCGTCCAAGGCCGGGCCGAGCCGCGCTCGTTCCGCTCCTGCTCGCACGGCGCGGGCCGCGTGCTCACCCGCACGGAGGCCCGGGCCCGCATCCGCCCGGACGCCCTGGTCCACGCCCTGCGCCGGGTGGTGTTCGACGCGGGCCGCGCCGGGTCCCTGGTGGAGGAGGCGCCCGCCGCCTACCGGGACCTCTCCGAGGTGCTGGAGGACGAGGCGGACCTCGTGACGCCCTGCGTCCGACTCACCCCCCTGGCCGTGCTCAAGGGCTGAGCGGAGGGGGCGCCCCTGTCGGGTGGACGACACCCCGTCCGCCCGGCCGGCAAGTCGAGGGGGTCCCGAGTGTCGCGCGGTGGGTGATCGCACCCCCCGCACTCCACGGCGAAAGGGGCCCATCGTCAGAGTGGGTTCCCGTGCCCGTGAAGATGCCGTAGTATCCGCCTGAAAGTGTGCGTGCGAACCTGCTGGGGCGTCGTCTAATGGCAGGACGTCAGACTTTGACTCTGATTATCAAGGTTCGAATCCTTGCGCCCCAGCCACTCCGCTCCGGGGGGACGCGGCCAACGTCCGTCCGGAGGTAGAAGGCGGTGGGCTGATGCCGCAGAAGACGCTCCTGCTGGTCACCGTGGGCAGTCCACCGTCCACGCTCGTGAACTCCTTGCAGGAACCGCTGGCGACCCACCTGGGCGTCAGCGCGGTCGTGAGCCGGGCGGCGCTGTCGTCCCCTGCCTACGCCTTCAACAAGGACCGCAGCCAGTACCACTGCAACGCCATCATGCGGCGGCTGGGCACGCTGCTGGAGGACGCGCCGCAGGAGCTGGTGATGGGCGTGACGGACGCGGACCTCTTCGTGCCGGACTCGCCCTTCGTCTTCGGCGAGGCGGACCGCGAGTCCAAGGTCGCGGTGATGAGCCTCTACCGGCTGCGCCAGGGCGCGGAGGGTGAGGCGCTGCGCCGCCGCGTGCAGGTGGAGGCCGTGCACCAGGCCGGCCACCTCATCGGCCTGTCCTACTGCGAGGACCCGCGCTGCGTGATGTTCTTCCCGCAGACCCCGCAGGACTGCGACCGCAAGCAGCTGGGCCCCTGCAATGTCTGCCGCAATGAGCTGAACCGCCTCAACCGTTGAAGCCCGGCCGTGAATGCCGCCGCGTGCGTTGACGTCCCAGGCCGCGCGCCCTGTAGTGTTCGGGCGGAACGTGCGGCAGGGCCGGCGGCACAGCGGGAGACAGCGATGATGGGCATGCGGCGATGGCTCGGTGCGGTGGTGGCGTTGGGGATGTTGGGTGGGTGCGAGCCCCTGGACGGGGGCGGCGGTGGCACCACGGGTGACGTGCTGTTCACCCAGGGCTTCGCCTTCGTGCGCAGCGACCGGAACATCTACGTGGTGGACGACGATGGCGACCCGAACAGCCCGCAGCGGCTGACGACGTCGGGCGGCGCGTACACCCCCTCGATTTCGCGCGACGGCACCAGCATCGTGTTCGTGCAGAAGGTGGGCACCACCACGTCCCTCCAGACGGTGCCCACCACGGGCGGCACGGTGGCCACGCTGCTCTCCAGCAACGACGCGGCGTGCGGCGCGTGCACCAACTTCCGCGGACCGACCTTCAGCCCGGACGGTCGCACCATCGTGTTCGCGTTCGACCGGGGGGCGGGTTCGAACAGCTCGCTGGCGCGCATCAACGTGAACGGCAGCGGCTTCACGGAGCTGACGCCCGGCACGACCATCTCCTACGGCGCGCCGTCCTTCTTCCCCAGCGGGAACACCGTGGTGGCGCCGGCGGGCAACAACACCTTCCAGTACAACCAGCTCGCCTTCGTGCCGGCGGCCGGTGGCAGTCCCACCTATGTATCGCTGGGCAACGAGGTGCTGGCCATCGCGAACCGCGCGGTGGTGTCGCCGGACGGGCGGCAGGTGGCGCTGGACGGCCGGCTGTCGTCGGGCAGCACGCGCATCTTCGTGGGCAACGTGTCGGCCACGGGGCTCAGCGGCACGCTGCGGCGGCTGACGGACTACACCGCGAGCACCGTGCAGGAGAGCTTCCCCAGCTGGGTGGGCAGCACGACGCTGGGCTTCCTCTTCAACGACTCCGGCGGCGACCCCAGCATCTACCGCGCCCCGGTGTCCTCGACGGCCAGCTCCGTCACCCTCGCGGTTCCCTCCGCGAACGAGCCCTTCTACGGGCCCATCTAGGCAACAGGCGGCGCCCTAGTACTCACTCAGGGGCCGCGGTCCCTTCGGAGGAGGCGTGCGAGGGGGCTTCCCGGCCTCCCCCTCGTACTGTGGCAGGGGAGACCTGCGGGAGTCCGCGGCCCGTTGGCGGTTGCCCATGAGACCCCCGACGCCGAAGCACATCATGAACAGCAGCCCGAGCGTGAAGACGAGGGTTTCCGGCAGCTCGGCGCCTTTGCCTGTGGGGAGGCTCCGTCTGGGGTTCTCTGGAAGGTAGGTGACGTCGATGGGGGAACCGGGACCCAGGCCCGACCAGCCGTCGTCCGACCCGTCGTACTTCTCTTGGAACTCCCTGCCGTCTGGCAGCGTGAAGGCGTAGTGCAACTCCGCGTTGCTGTCGCCTCCACCCGGGCTGACGCTCAGCACCGTGCCCTGCACGTGCACTCCTTCTCGGAGGAGACGTCGGGTGGTCGCGTACCGCCTCCAGAAGACCCCCAGTAGCAGGCCAGGGATGCCAATGAAGAACACTGCGTGCACGGCTTCACCCAGAGAGTTCATGGCGTTGTCAGGATGACGGGTGCCGCGTGGGGGTGGCAATCCGGGGAACCCGCTGGCTGTCCGCATCCGGCACTGCCTTCCCCAGCAGCGCCACCCCTCCGATGAGGCTCAAGAGCACGAGCACGACGCTGAGGAAGAGGGCCAGGCCCAGGGTCATCACCCCGTGGCCCTCCGGGTAGCTCCGGCTCGGCTCCTCCCGGCCGTAGAGCACCTGGACAGGGTCCCCGACGCGCAGGCGCTTCCACAGCTCCGGAGAGACAGCGTGCTGCCCCTTCTGCTGGGTGCCCTCCAGCGGCGTGAAGGCGTAGTGCAGCAGGTACTCCCGGTCGTCCGAGGCCGCGATGAGCTCCTTGCGGAGCACCGTGCCTTGCGCGTGCAGCCCCTCGCGCACGATGCGCGTGTCCCTCCGGTACGTCCTCCACGTCATCACCAGGAACGTCAGTCCGAGCAGCACGAACGTCGCCCCCAGGATGCGTGCCGCGAGTCGCGCCATGGGCTTACGCCTCCTCCATTCCGGGGCTCCGCGACAGGCTGACCGCGCCCGTGAGGATGACCCCGCCCGCCAGCACGAACGCCAGCACGGCCAGCCCCATGGGCAGCCCGCCCTCGCCCTCGGGTTGGCTGTTCCCCGGGTCGCCCTGGTCGTGGAGCACCTGGAGGCTGCTGCCCGCGCGCAGCCGCTCCCACAGCTCCCGGGACACGTTGCGCTGATCCGTCCGCCACCCGCCCCCCCAGGGGAAGCGGTAGTGCAGCACGTAGTCCACGCCATGGGAGAGCCGGCTGCGGTCGTGGCGCTCCTTGCGCACCACCGTGCCCTGGGCCCAGACGCCGTCCATGTGCAGGCGCAGGTCCCGCTGGAAGATGAACGCGACCATCACGAAGACGATGCCGCCCATCAGCACCCACAGCGCCCCATCCGTCCGTGACCGGGGCGTCATGTCATCCCGCTGGAGCTGAAGCTGAAGCAACGCATGGGTCCCCGGCCTTCCCGCCCCGGCAGGGGGCGCGCCTGCCTGTTCAGGGGGCGGACGGTACGCGCGAAAATGACAACCCGGTGAATCCCCGACGGCAAGGGGGCTCCCTGGCATCGCGTCCGCCGAAACGCGATGCTGCCCCCGCTGCTGGAGGTGCACACCGTGTCCCTGTTCGATGCCGTCACCGCGGGCGACCGCCCCGCCCTCGCCGCCCAGCTCGACGCGGGCGCCGACCCCAACCCCTTCGACTCGCAGGGGCGCACGCCCCTCATGGTCGCCGCGCGCGAGGGCCGCGAGGACCTGGTGCGGCTGCTGCTGGAAGCCGGCGCGGAGCCCGCGCTCCCCGACAAGCTGGGGGAGACGGCCTTCATCACCGCCGCCGCCTACGGCCACGTGAAGGTGTGCGCGCTGCTCGCCTCCAAGGCCACCGACGACGAGAAGGACCTGGCCCGCACGCTCCTGGCCAACCAGGGCCTCACGGAGCTGCCCTCGCGTCCCTCCGAAATCGCCCCCGACGACTTCCGCCGCAAGCTCGCCTCCGCGGGCGCCTATGTGGCCGGGAAGCTGGGGGACGGTGACACCACCAAGCGCCTGGAGCGCGTGCTGCGCTCCGAAAAGGGCGCGGACAAGGGCCGCAAGTAACCCCCGTGCACCGCTGGACAGGCGAAGGGCCCGGCCGCTCCCACTTCGGGGAGCCACCGGGCCCTCGTCACATCCGGACGCGCGGGACGGCTACTCCGGCTTCGCGTTCACCACGGGGCTCGGGGACACCGTGCCGCCCTTGTTCGTGGTCTCCATCGAGTCCGCGACCAGCTCCGTGATGTCCTTCACCTGGATCTGCTCACGGCCGGTGTCGTTCTTCGCGTCGTTGAGCATCGTGGAGCAGAACGGGCAGGCCACCGCGACGATGCCCTTGCCACCCTGTTCCTTGTAGTCGCCCACCATGCCCGGCTTCTTCTTGTCCGTGGCGTCGGGGTAGGGCGTGTTCGGGTCCTCCGCGTGCTTGAGCGTGAGGGCCACCTCGTTGATGCGGTTGTGGTTGATGCGCGTGCCGATGTGCTCTTCCATCCACATCCGGCCGCCACCGGCGCCGCAGCAGAAGCCCTCGCGCTTGCTGCGCTGCATCTCCACCACTTCCAGGCCCGGGATGCTGTTGAGCACCTCGCGGGGCGCGTCGTACACGCCGTTGTGCCGGCCCAGGTAGCAGGGGTCGTGGTAGGTCAGCTTGGTGCCGGTGTTCATCACCGCGGAGAGCTTGATGCGCTTCTCCTTCAGCAGCTCGTTGATGAGCTGCGTGTGGTTGATGACGCGGTACTCGCCGCCGAACTCCGGGTACTCGTTCTTGATGGTGTTGAAGCAGTGCGGGCACTGGGTGATGACCGCCTTCACGCCCATCGCGTTCCAGGTCTCGACGTTCGTCTTCGCCAGCGTCTGGTACAGGTACTCGTTGCCCATGCGGCGCGCGGAGTCGCCGTTGCACATCTCCTGCTTGGACAGCGTGGCGAAGGACACGTTCGCCTCGCGCAGGATCTTCACCAGCGCGCGGCTGACCTTCTTCTGCTTGTCGTCGTAGCTGCCCGCGCAGCCCACGAAGAACAGGTACTCGTACGGGCCGCCACCGTCACCCCAGGTGGGCAGCGCCAGGTCGGAGGCCCACTCGTCGCGCTGGTCCTGGCCGATGCCCCAGGGGTTGCCCTGGCGCTCCATGCCTTCGAACACGCGCTGGATTTCGGGCGGGAACTCCGCCTTCACCTGCACCTGGTAGCGGCGCATGTCGATGAGGCGCGGGACGTTCTCGATGAACACCGGGCACGCCTGCTCGCACCAGCCGCAGCTCGTGCAGGCCCACACCGTCTCCGCCTTCAGCGCGCTGCCGACGATTTCGGGCAGGGGCTCCTTCACGCCGCTGGGGCCGTAGCCCTCCTCCACCCACTTCTCGTTCTCCCAGAGCCAGTGCTTCAGGTCCTGGTTGACGGCCTTGTGCGTGAGCGGCTTGCCCGTGATGTACGTGGGACAGTGCGTCTGGCACCGGCCGCATTCCGTACAGGAGTACAGGTCCAGGCCGTTCTTCCAGGTGAGGTCCTTCACCGTGGCGGCGCCGAACTCCTCCTTCTCCAGGTTGGGCGTGGGCAGCTTGCCGGTGGAGTGCGTGCGCTGGAAGAAGACGTTGGGCAGGCCCGTGATGATGTGGAAGTGCTTGCCCAGCGGCAGGAAGTTCAGGAACGCCAGGATGATGGTCAGGTGGATGAAGAAGCCCGCCACGCCCAGCACGTGCGCCGCCGTGGTTCCCAGGGGCATCATGGCCAGGCCCGTCACGCTGGTGATGGGCTCCCACCACACGAGCGCGGACAGCGTGGACGGCACCTGCGTCGCGCCCACCTGCACCTGCTGGGCGGCGGCGTGCGCGGCCACCATGTGGCTGCCGCCGAACATGAACTCCGTCACCATCAGCCCCGCGATGAAGCCGAGGATGAGGTACGCCTCCCACGACTGGGACATGCGGTCCGGCTTCACCTTCCAGCGCGTCCACACGAAGTACGCCACGCCCAGGAGCGCCAGCCCCGCGACCACGTCCTTCAGCAGCAGGAAGAAGCGGTAGGCGAACAGCAGCGGCGGCGCCGCGTCCCAGGCCGGGTGGCTCAGGTCGGTGAGCACCTCCAGCGCCGTGGTGGAGAAGCCCATCGCGAACATCATCACCGTGCGCAGCGTCAGCACCATGAAGGCCGCGTAGATGAAGATGTGGAACAGGCCCGGCGTGAACTCCTCCGGATCCACCATGCGCTTCTGCCCCAGCCCGAAGCGCACCAGCTGCGCCACGCGATAGGGGATGTGGTCCAGCCGGTTCTCCTTCTTCATCGCGAGCAGCACGCCCACGCGGCCAGACATCGTGATGACGAAGATGGAAAGGGCGCCTGTCAGCAGCAGGCCGGTGATGATGGGGTTCATGGAACCTCGGGAACCTCTGGGGCCGCACGGCGGTTGCACGCCGGGTTGCCGCGTTGCGGCAAGGCTTGGATGACGGTCAACCCTAGCAGGGGTGATTCTCGAATCAAGCCTCGTGCCGAAGGCCTTGCCCGCCAGCCGGTCCGACTGTCCGACAGGTTTGTCCAGAACCCGTCTGGCCTGCCGGTGAGCAGGCGGCCGGGCGTGTTCGTTGGAACGCAAAAGACGGTTTGGAGGCCCGAGGGCTTTACAAAACCGGGGCGGGTTCCCAGAATGTTCGTAAATCGGTCAAGAGTCGCTTGTAAAGGGTCCGCATGGGGCGGCCTGGATGACCGACGCAGGGCGTCCAAGGGGATGCGAGCAGCAGGCAGGCCGTACACCCCGTGAATGGAGCGCCAAGGAGCCGGACATGAGCCACGACGAGAGCACGTACCTGGACGAGGGGCGGGACTATCTGGACCTCCGCGGTGAGACCGAGGGCGGCACGCTGGTGCCCCTGGAGACCCAGGACGGCCTGCGTTGGGGCCACCTGGATGAAGAGGCCTGGGGCGGCTGGAGCGTGGTGGAGTGACCTGCGAGGCCCCCGCGGCCCGTGGACTGCGCGGGGGCATTCGTTCAACGTCGGCGGGAGCGTGCACTCCCGGACGTTGATGCGATGCGCCGGAGGTGGTGACGCAATGCGCTGGATGCGGTGCTCCCCTTCGCTTCAAGGGTCGAGCCCGCCGAGCGCGAAGGGGAGAGGGCGACTTCCTCCCGTCTCTGCGAAAGTAAATCCGTAAAGGGCTGACGGTTCCGCCGACACGCGGGTGCCTGGAGGTGGCGCGGGGCGTCCCGAGGGCGCGCAGGGGCCG
>NZ_RAWA01000301.1 GCF_003611675.1 Corallococcus sp. CA053C | reverse complement strand
CCCGAACCCCGAGTCCTCGCGGCAGGGACTAAGCAAAGCTCATGCCTCCGGCTTCACGGGGCATGCAGAGGGACGGGCCTGCCCCTCCCCGGAGGAGGACTGGAGTTTCTCCAGGGTGACCGGGGAGGTGATCCGGTCAACGCTTCAGGGTGAGGACCTGTCGGCGGGCAGCTGCGCGAGCATGCGTCGGGCGAGCTCATGCTTGCCGTTGAGGGCCAGCAGCTCGTCCAGCAGCGTCCGGGCGGTGGTCGCATCGTTCTGGCGCAGGGCCAGCCGCGCGCCCAGGACGTAGGCGCGCATGAGGCCGGGGTCCTCCGAGCGCAGCGCCTCCAGCTCCTGGGAGACGGTCTGGAGGGTGGCGCCGGGAGACCCGGAGCTGAGGGCGAACTCCGCATGGGCGAGCCGGCTCCAGGCGGCGGCGCTCTCCACCTGGCGCAGGCGCTCCGCGAGGGCCAGCGCATCCGCGTGGCCCGTCACCGACGCATACAGGGCCTGGGCCTTCAGGCGCGCGGCCACGGTGGCGGCGGGCTCCACCTCCGGCGCGGTCCGGACGGCGACCATCAGCGGGTCCAGCCGCTTGCGAAGCGCCTCGATGCTCACGCGCAGCGGCTGCTGCTCGCGCTCAAGGTCACGCACCTGGTCCCGCAGGCCGTCCGCGCGGTCCCTCCAGCCCTCGGGGTGCTTGGCGGTGAGCTGATCCATCTCTCGCTGGAGCGGATCCGACTGGAGCCGCAGCCGGTCGAAGTCCGCGTTCAGGTCGCCCAGTTGCAGGGTGAGGGCCACGGCCAGCTCGGCCTGGGCCTCCGCGTACTTCGGGTGGGTGGCGGAGAGGGACTGGAGGGCCTGGATGGCCTGCTCGCGCGAGGCGGAGTCATCGCGGCGCAGCAGCGCCACGGCGCGGTCCTTCTGCGCGACGGCCTCCGCGGGCATGGCGGTGTTGCGGTCGCGGAAGGCGGGATACGCCAGGTACCCGGCGAGGCCGAGGCCCGCCAGCACCGCGAGCACCAGGAGCACGCGGGTCAGCGTGGACGAAGACGACTCACCGGGCCCGTACTCGGTGACCACGCCTTCCGGGCGAGCAGCCCCGAGCAGCTCCGGAGGCAGGTCCCCGGAGGGCCTGCGAGACGGAAGGGGCCGCTCCATCGCGCCCCCCAGCAGCGAAGGTCCCGGCGCGGCGGCGCGCGAGGGTTCCGTGCGGGCGAACGCGGACGGATCATCGGGCAGCGAGAGGCTCGAAGTGGGCGCGGAGGTCGCCCACGGCACGTCGCCATGGCCTTCCGGGACGAGCTTCGCACGGGAGCCCGCATCACCCGGCCGCGACTCTCCCGTCGGCGAGATGTCCCCGAACGAACGGGACGGAGCGCGGGCCAAGGACGGCTCGGAGGGACCGGACACCGCGCCGAACGCACGCGTGGATCCAACTGGCTCGGACGTGCCGGATGACGGATCCGAAGGGCCGGACACCGCGCCAAACGCCCGGGTGGATCCGGTGGCCGCGAACGAGCCAGACGTTGACCCCACAGGACCCGGGACCGCGCCAAACGCCCGGGTGGATCCGATGGACTCGGACGCACCTGACGACGAAGGCGTGGCGCCAGACACCGCTCCGAATGTCCGGGTGGATCCGATGGACTCGGACGCACCGGACGACGATGGCGTGGTGCCAGACACCGCCCCGAATGCCCGGGTGGATCCGATGGATTCGGACGCACCGGACGACGATGGCGTGGTGCCAGACACCGCCCCGAATGCCCGGGTGGTTGCGCCCGGAGCAGCCCCACCCGGATCCGATGCCGCAGGCCCCGCAACCGCGCCGAACGTCCGTGTAGAGCCACCCGGATCGGAGACACTGAATGCCCCCGAAGGCGACGCGGAGACCGCCCCGAAAGCCCGCGTCGAACCCCCAGGCGTCTCAGAGACCTGCGCCGTCCCGAACGGAGGCGTCATGCTGCGCCCCGCGCCAGCCGAAGGCCCGGCGACGCCCGGTCCCCCTGCCCCACCCGCCGACGGTCCGACAGCTCCAAATGCCCGGGTCACTCCCATCGCCGGAGGCTGCACCCCGGACGACGTGGTGCTCACCGGAGGACGGGCCGTGCCACCGACCGGCGCCACGGAAGGCGGAGGCGGAACGACGCCGGACGAGGTCAACGGCCCGGAGGGAGGCGTCGGCTGCGGGAGGAACGACCCGGACGCGGTCGTCGAACCCGCGAACAGGTGCGTGGACCTCATGCCGTTGGCCGTGTCCCCACCAAAGACCTGGGTGGACGACATCGCCCCCGAGCGATCACCCCCACCCGCGGGAGGAGGCTTCGGAGCAGGCGGGATCGCCCCCTGGGGCGAAGCCATGAAGACATGACCACACCGCGTGCACTGCACCGAAGCGCCGCCGGGCGGCAGGAGTCGGGCATCCAGCACGTACTGCATCGAGCACTGCGGGCAGGAGATCTGCACCGGCCGTCCTTACCACACGCTCCCACTGGCCGCCGCCGCGTCCAGCACCGTGGCTGCCCGAAGGGTCTGCAACTTGGCAGCGCCCACGCCCGGCACCGCATCCACGTCATCCCAGCTCGTGAACCGGCCCTGCTCCTCGCGCGCCATCACCAGCCGCCGGGCCAGGTCCCGCCCCACACCAGGCAACAGGGCCAGCTCTTCTTCAGACGCGGCGTTGAGGTCCAGCTTGAGCCCCAGCGCGAGCGCGGTGGCGCCCGTGGGCACCGTCCCCGCCCCGCACGTGGCAAGCCCCGCCGGGTCCAGCCGAACGGTCTCCGGCGGACAGTCGAGCGAGGGCCTCGCGTCCGGCCAGCGCGCCCGGGCCACGAAGCCCAGGGCGAGCAGGCCCAGCGACGCCACCGCGAGCGCGGACGTGCGCCCGAACGGCCTCAGGCCTTGGTCCCCTGGAAGGCGTCTGCTTCGGACACGGTGCTGGTGCCCGTGACGGCGGGCGGCGCATCCAGCCCGAAGGCCGTGTGCAGCGCGCGCACGGCGAGCTCCGTGTACTTCGTGTGGATGACACACGACGTCTTGATCTCCGACGTGGAGATGAGCTGGATGTTGATGCCCTCCTGGGAGAGCGTCTGGAACATCCGCGCCGCGACGCCCGAGTGGTTGCGCATGCCCACGCCGACGATGGACACCTTGGCGATGGTGTCATCCACCTCCACGCCCGTGGCGCCCACCTCCTGGGCCGCCTGCTTCACCACCTCGTGCGCCTTGACGAAGTCCGCCTTGGCCACGGTGAAGGTGACGTCGGTGCGGCCGTCGCGCGACAGGTTCTGCACGATGAGGTCCACCACGATGTGCTTCGCGTCGAGCGCCCCGAAGAGCTTCGCCGCGGCGCCCGGCTGATCCGGCACGCCCACCACGGTGATCTTCGCCTCGTTCCGATCGTAGGCGACCCCTCGAACCAGCACGTCCTCCATGGATGCGTCCTCCTCACAGACGAGCGTGCCCGGATCCTCGGTGAAGGAAGACTTCACCCACAGGGGCACCTTGTACTTCATGGCGAATTCAACCGAGCGGATCTGCAACACCTTGGCGCCCAGGCTCGCCAGCTCCAGCATCTCCTCGTAGGTGATGCGGTCCAGCTTCTTCGCGGCCGGGCACACGTTGGGGTCGGTGGTGTAGACGCCGTCGACGTCCGTATAGATCTCACACGCATCGGCCTTGAGCGCCGCGGCGAGCGCCACACCCGTGGTGTCGGAGCCACCGCGCCCCAGCGTCGTCACGCTGCCCGTCTCGTCCACGCCCTGGAAACCGGCGACGACGACGATCTGCTTCCGGGCCAGCGCGGCGCGGATGGGCTCCGCGTCGATGCTCTTGATGCGAGCCTTGGAGAAGGTGCTGTCGGTGACGATGCGCACCTGGTGGCCGAGGAAGCTCACGGCCTCCCCGCCCTGCGCCTGGATGGCGAGCGCCACGAGGCCGATGGAGACCTGCTCGCCGGTGGCGACGACGACGTCCTGTTCGCGCTCGTTCGGCCGGTCGGTGATCTGCGCGACGAGTTTGAGCAGGCGGTTCGTCTCGCCGGACATCGCGGAGACGACGACGACGACGTCATGGCCGGCCTTCTGGGCGGCGAGGCAGCGGCGCGCGACGTTCTTCATGCGCTCGGTGTCACCCACCGAGGTGCCGCCGTACTTCTGGACGATAAGGGCCAAGGGGCTCACGACCTCCCTGCACGGACGGGCGCAGGCTATATGGGCCCCGGGCCCCAGGTGTAAAGGGCCACTGCCACCCCGCCGTGTTTCCGCTAGCGTTCGCGGCGAACCACTTTCAAGCCGCTTTTCTGGAGCACCCTGCCATGTCCCGCCCCCGCCTGCTCATCGATGGTGACACCCTGAAGCTGGAGGAGATCCTCCAGGTCTCCCGCCACGAAGTCACGGTCGAGCTGGCCCCCGACGCCGCGAAGCGGGTGCAAGCCTCCAGGGCCCTGGTGGACCGGGTGGCCGCAGGAGACACGCCGTCGTACGGCATCAACACCGGTTTCGGCACGCTGGCGGAGGTGCGCATCGACCGGAAGGACCTGCGCGACCTGCAGCGCAACCTCATCCTGTCGCACGCGTGCGGCGTGGGTCATCCGCTGCCCCTGCCGGAAGCGCGAGTCCTCCTGCTCCTGCGGTGCAACGTGCTGGCGAAGGGCTTCTCTGGCATCCGGATGGAGACGCTGGGGCTGGCCATCGACATGCTGAACCGGGACGTGGTGCCGGTGGTGCCCGAGCGAGGCAGCGTGGGCGCGTCCGGAGACCTGGCCCCGCTGGCGCACCTTGCGTTGGTGTTGATTGGCGAGGGTGAGGCGTTCTTCGAGGGCGTGCGGATGCCGTCGAAGCAGGCGTTGGAGAAGGCGGGCCTGAAGCCGGTGGTGTTGGAGGCGAAGGAAGGCCTGACGCTGATCAACGGCACGCAGGCGATGTGCGCGGTGGGGACGCTGCTGCAGCTGCGAGCGGAAATGCTCGCGGACGTGGCGGACATCGCGGGAGCGATGACGGTGGAGGGCCTGCTGGGCAGCCACAAGCCGTTCCTGCCGGAGATCCACGCGGTGCGGCCGCACGCGGGCCAGAAGGCGGTGGCGGACCACCTGCGGCGAATCCTGGCGGGCAGCGAGCTGGTGGAGACGCACGTCAACTGCAGCAAGGTGCAGGACCCCTACAGCCTCCGGTGCATCCCGCAGGTGCACGGCTCGGCGCGCGAGGGCATCGCCTTCGCACGTCGCATCCTGGAGGTGGAGGTGAACAGCGGGACGGACAACCCGCTGGTGTTCGCGGACACGGAGACCATCCTCTCCGGAGGCAACTTCCACGGGCAGCCCATCTCCCTAGCGATGGACGTGGTGGCCATGGCGCTCACGCAGCTCTCCAGCATCAGCGAGCGGCGAGTCGAGCAGATGGTGAACCCGTCCCTGTCAGGACTGCCGGCGTTCCTGGCGAAGAACAGCGGGCTCAACTCAGGGTTCATGATCGCCCAGGTGACGGCGGCGGCACTGGTGGCCGAGTCACGGATCCTGAGCCACCCGGCGTCCGTTGATTCGATTCCGTCCTCTGCGGGCCGTGAGGACCACGTGTCCATGGGCATGACGGCGGCGCTCAAGGGGAGACAGGTGTCGGAGTTCGCGCGTTCGTGTCTGGCGATTGAGGTGCTGGTCGCGACGCAGGCGCTGGACTTCCGTCAGCCCGTGAAGCCCGGCAAGGGTGTGATGGCGGCGTATGAACTGGTGCGCAGCAAGGTTCCGCACATGGACCGGGACCGCGAGCTGCATCATGACATCACTGCGGTGACTGCACTGGTGGATTCCGGAGCATTGAGGGAGGCAGTGCGGTCGGCTACGTCTTAGTCCTTTGGCGGCGTGAAGGCTGGTGAGCAGTAGCGAAACTTCGCTCGGCCTTCGGCACAGTGCAGCGCCAGCGACTTCGAAACCGCTGGCGCTCGTCCTACTTCGCCCAAGTGCACGTTTCGTGGCAGAGCTTGTCGAGACTGTGTACCGCACCGGATTGTTGAGACACCAGGTTGGTCGTAATCAGTCCACTTGCTTCGACTGCAACAGCTCTCGCCGGGCCTGACTCGGCGAGAGGAAGTTGTGGCGATCCAGCAGCCTGTGCTCGTTGTACCGGTGAGCCCATTCCAGCAGGGCCCGCCGGAGTTCCTCCACGGTGGCGAAGGTGCGCACCCAGAGCAGTTGCTCCTTGAGGGTGCGAATGAAGCGCTCGGTGCAGCCGTTGCCCTCGGGACTGCGGACGAAGGACGGACTGGACTGGGCGCCCAAGAAGCACAGCTCTTGCTGGAAGGCGTCGGAGGTGTACGGGCTGCCGTTGTCGTGGCGGATCGACAGCCCGTCGCCACGCCCCGGCCGTACGCACCGAAGCGCGCCTTGACGCCATGACGGATGGATGGGCTCGAGGGCCTCGAAACGGGTGCCCACCTTGGCCACGTGGATGCCGACACACTCGGCGGAACCTTGGTCGATGGCGATGAAGACGGTAGCCTGACCCTCCCGCGTCGTCACCGTGCAGGTGGCGTCGGTGCCCCACATGACGTCGGGCTTGTACGTGGTGATGGTGCCGTCGTGGTGCCGTGGCCCCAGCACTCGGCGAGCACGGCCCGGTGCCAGCAGTCCCGCCTCGCGCATCCGCCGCAGACAGCGGGCCTTCGAGGTGCGCACGTCCTGAGTTCGAAGTCGGGACCACACCTTGCGGTGCGCCTCACCCAGGAAGGCAAAGGCGGCCAACACGCCGCGGATGGCCTCCAGCAGCTCCTCTTCCGTCAACGCCGTCTTGGGGCCACGCCGACCGCCGCAGGGGTTTCGGTCTGATGGCGGGCGCGGCGCCGGCACACCGAGGCACTGCGCACGCGCCAGGTGGCAGCCACGAGCGCCAGCCCGAACGGCTTGCCGCCGGAAGGCGAGAGGCTGGCGCTCATCCTCTCG
Source organism: Corallococcus sp. CA053C (assembly GCF_003611675.1). GTDB lineage: Bacteria > Myxococcota > Myxococcia > Myxococcales > Myxococcaceae > Corallococcus. The sequence continues at coordinate 5,253 of NZ_RAWA01000301.1, read as the reverse complement.
ACTTCCTCCAGGGAAAACCCGGGACGTTGCCCTCCAGTAGCCGCGCCTTCTCGGCGAGCAACTCATTCTTCATCATCAGCTCGCCCACCATGGCATTGAGCCGCAGCACCTCGTCGTCCGCAAGCTCGGGCTCACGGCTCTTGAGGTTCGCCTCGGCCCCGGCCAGGAACTTCTCCCACCACTTGCTCAGCACCGCTGAGGTGGCACCCAGCTCCCGCGAGAGCGCATCAAGCTCCTCGCCCTTGAGCAATCGGAGCACCGCCTCCTTTTTCCGCTTCGCCGAAAACCGGCCGCGCTCTGATGTTCTGTCCTGTTTCTGCTGCTTCTTCACATCCACCTCACGAGGGGGGAGGCTATCCCCCAGAAAGGTGTCTCAGGAAATCCTGGGACGGAGGAAACTTCACTTCTCGGCTTCGTGTGTGCGCCCCTCATATCTGGGCAATACGCGGCAGCCCGTGCGTTAGTCTCCACCTAGTCAAAGGACTAGTTGCGCCGTAGGCTCCATGGCTGCGGGCAAAGGAGGAAGACGCGGTGCCGACTACGAATCAGGCGCTGGACTCGCTTAGGAGTATGCAGGAGAGCATCGAAGGAAAGCTTAGGCGTTCCATCGACCATCCTGGATTCGCTGCACGCCTTATGGATACGGTCGCACGCATTCGGACGGGTTCTCGGTCGGCCTTAGCGCGCGCACACGAAGTGGCTGCTGAACTACAACGACCCGCAGTTGAGGCACGCGACAAGGCAAATCTGAAGCATCAGGAGTTGTACCAAGAGCTACAAAGAGAGCGACAAGCACTTCACAATCCCATTGACCAAGCAGAACGCGAAAAGGCTCAAGTTCGAATTCATAACATTGAGCAAGAATTCACACGCCTGACCGAAGAGATCAACCAACTCACCCCCAGGGCAAACATTGAGGTCACCAAGATCCTTGAGCAGGAAACAAATGCATTCGACAGCCTGATTGTCGAAATGAGCGGCTATCTCGACGACACATCCGCGATGCTGCGGGGACTAGATGCCACTGAAAAGGTTAGAGAGGTTGTAAAGGCCGATTTTGCAACGAAAACAGAATCCTTCCTGGAGGCTGCGGCTTTTCACCGCAATCAGGCTGGCTGGATGCTTTTTTCGATGGTGGTCATGGCCCTTGCAGTTGCAAGTGGCATTTACATGCTTTTCATTCATTCACCTATTCCCCCAGGTCCTCTTTCTACTGGTTTACCTGTCCGAGTCCCAGTTGACCAAGTCGTACTCCTCGTGACAGGTCGCATGGCATTCCTATTTCTCGCGGGATGGGCTCTAAAGTACGTTGCGGATCTGCACCGGGCTCATGCCGAACAGGCTGTTATTTACCGTGATCGCAAAGCAGCACTAGGAATTGCAGAAGCAATGCTCGCGGCGTCGCCGGGAGATGACCAGCAACGTGAACTCCTGAAGATGCTTGCTGATGGCTATCTCAACTTCGAGCAAAGCGCATTCAGGCGACATCAGAGGCATGAACCCAAAGAGCTTGAGTTTGACGTTCAACTCAAAAGGCTCAAAGACGCGGTCGATGCGGTGAGGCCACTTCTGGAACCAGTTGCGAAGGCCGCTGAGAAAGCGAAGTAGTAGCCGCAGCCATGCATTTACTTGACCCGTGAAGGCCGCTGAGCACGACACCTAACTACGGCAATCACGACGACTGAGACGGGTAGCCGCAGCAAGAGAACCATGCAACTGCGTCCTCCGGACGCACGGTCGAGAGCGCCTCGCGCATGGCCTGGATGAGAGCGGCGTGGATTCGTGTGCCGATGGCCCAGAGGCGCGTCTTCACTCTCAGCCAGCAGGCCTCGATGGGATTGAAGTCGGACCTGTCGGGCAGCAGGAAGAGGAGGTGAGCCTTACGGCTGCGAATGAGCGTCTCAACAGCGGGCCGTTGATGAGCACTGAGGTTGTCCAAGACCACCACGTCGCAGGGTCGTAACCGTCCGGCCAACGACATGCTGCGGGCCATTGCCGGGGTAGCAGAACGCGGCGGCCGCTCGCCGCATGTCGATGCAGTTGGAGAAGCCAGAGTGGGCCCGCGTCGCAGAAGCGTTCGAGGCCAGCGGGCAGACGCAGCGGGAGTTCGCGTTGGCGCGGGGCGTGAGATTGAGCACGCTGCAGTCCTGGGTGTACCGCAGGCGGCGGAATAAGGTGACGCGAGCCGAACCGGTGCGCCTGCTGCCAGTGCAGGTGGCGACGGCGCCCACGGCGACGGAGTCCGTGCTGGAAGTGGTGGCGGGAAGTGGAGCGCGGGTGCGCTTCACGGTGGGGACGGACGTGGGTAACCGTCCTGCCAACGACGTACTGCGGGGCATTGCCGAGGTAGCGTGAGCGGCGTCGTGCGTTAGGAGCGCATGAAAACAGGAGGCGCATTCAGGCTGTTCACTGATCCCCCCATTTGGACCTGTCGTGCAACTCGGACGCCATTACCATCTCCGAGTAAATTTGGCTTAAATGGCACTTTCCGATCTCCGATTGGATTGAAGGCGCCTACAACTCGGCCGGACTGCGTGAACATCACCGGTCCTTCCAACTGCAGGCGGAATCGCTTTTTCTGCTCTATCCATTCGGCGCCGAACGCCGCTGGATCCTCGTTGCCAAAGTCACGTTGTTCAAGCCACGCCTCTGCGCGATAGAGTTCAGACTCATTCGAGGCAAGCCCAGACTTATATGCCAGGATTTCTCGAAACCTCTGACGAGCAACCAGCCCATAGACTTCAGTATCAAATCCCACAAACATGAATTCGCGATCTGCTAGATGAAAAACCCTACCTATGGCCCTGCCCCTGCTGGTTGCAATAATCGTTTTGTTTCGAAAGAAGGGGCCACGAAAGCGAAATGGTCGTCCAGTAGCTCCAACGAGCCTTAATTGATCAAGCCTTTCATAATCAGACACAGAAAAAATTGCCTCGATCCTATTGCGTAAAGCTATCAACATAGACGCCTGAGATAGCGGCTGCAATTCTTTCAAATAATATTCAAGCCGAGTCAGCAGCTTGAACTTCTTTGGATCCATTTCAGGCCCATCGCCTGGAGGATCAATCAGCCAGCATACGGTGCGCTGATCTGTGTTTTCGGGAACTGCGGCGATAGTTCCCATCATGAGGCTCGGGTGCGCGGAACCCACTCGTTCTCTCTGGACCGCTTTCTTTTTCAGGATACCGTTTTTGTGCGTCGAAACCGATGGATTCTTCATATTTGCGTCCGCAACGATGGAGCCTTTGGCTTCTATTTCGACGTACTCTTTGCCTGTAGAGGCGCAGAAAAAATCCAACGTCCTAATCTGGCCCTTGGGTATCTTGGTCCAATCGGCCTCGTGCAGATCAAATATGCGATTGGCTGCCAGCAACGAGGTGGCGACGCCGACCTTTTCCGTCATCGAGGTTTCGCTGTCGCTAGCGGGAAACCGTGACGTCACCGTACCAAGAGACAGATCGAAGTATTGCCGAAACATCTCCGCACGAGGAGGAAGGAGCGTCCTCATGTCGGCATAGGTCCGCCAACCGATCTTATTTCGCTGTTCAGTAAAAACACTGTATGTCAAAAATTCCAACTCATCAACGTCAAGCCCGTTCTTCACAAGCGCGTCAATGCGTTCTTTCAATGGCCACTGCGTGAAAGCTTTTTCCTGCGCATCGTCGTAATAGCGGATATCGATTTTTAGTGTCATTTCAATGCTACACTCATGCTGGGACGCCACTTCAGTGCGGTCACTCCAAGCCCTCTTCTCTTCCTTGAAGCTCTGCAGCCTTCATCGAGATGTGACCGAATTAGACCCCATACGGCTTACGCTGATAGCCGGCTCCTTTGAACTCCACCAAGTCACCTTTGAAATCCATAGTTTCACTAACTGTTTCTGTCTATTCGGCAGTTTGCACCCAAACATGGTGCTCAACCTTGGACCAGTTCTTCTTGGCCGCAGGTGACAGCGTGGCGTACCCAGGGCGCGACGTTTCCTCCTGGTATTTCAGGTACGCATCCAGTGCCGTCTCGCCGTAGCCCATGACGTACGCGTACAGGAACAGCTCCGTGGAATAGCCGTACTGGTCCGCGTTGCCTGGCTGTTCGTACACGACCGCAATCAGCACGCCGCCGTTCTCCGGGATGTGCTTCTCCACTCCCGCCAGGATCTTGTCCAAGGCCTCCTGGGTCCTCTTGTAGTTCACGGCGGTGATCAACGCGCCCATGAGCCACTCGACGACGGCGCCGCTCCACTCGTAGGACTTCGGCGCGGGCACGATCCGGATATCAGTCGCCGTCCTGTGCAGCGTCACCGACGTCACCTGAAGCGCCCGCTTCGGCGGCGCCGGCTTCCAGCCCTTCGCGGTTACCAGCGGCTTTGCCGCAACCACCGTCCGCGGTGCTGTCAGGGGCACCGTCACCCGCTGCGCCTGCGGTGTCACCGGCTTCGTGGTCCCTACCAGCCGCGTGCCTCCCAGGATGGCCTGCCCTGGCTTCTGGATCTCCGCGTACCGCTGGCTGGGTTTGAAGTGCAGGTGCTTCAACTTCAACTCCTGCACGTCGTCCGCATAACGGATCTCCTGGGGTTGCAGCGGTTGCCCCAGGAACTGCTCGTTCGCCTCCCTCACCTTCCCGAACTTCGCTTCAATCTCACCGCTGCCCTGGTTCGTCTTGGAATCCACCAGCGCCAAGCGCACGTAGGCGTAGCCGTACCCCGCCCCTCGCTTCTTCGAATAGATGTGGTCCACGTCGTGCGCCGCCACCACGGGCCCGAAGGCGCTGATCCACGCGTCCCGGTAGCCCGGGTACGTCGGGCTGACCCACAGCTGGAGGTCCCCCGCGTAGCCGCGCACCACCAGCACGTCCTTCGCCTGGTACCGGCCCAGCGAGTGGCAGACGCCGATGTACTTCTCCAGCGCGGCCTGGTCCTTCGCGGCGATGGGAATCCGGGGGTCGGTCTGCGGAGGGCTCACGGGGAGCAGGGAGCCAACCACGCCCCTCCAGCCCCGGGCAACACGGTGGGTCCGAGAGCCCTTCACCCGCGCCCCAAACCCCCGCCACGCGCCCGTCTGGCCGCCTGCCCGCCACTCAAATCACCAGGAAAGACGGGAAGTTGAGGGGCCGGCCGAGCGCGTGGTACGAACTCCCGTTCAGTTCCCCTCGACAACTTCTGTGTCTGGAGCCGGCTTCCATGAGCGAGCGCAATGACGTCACGCGGCCTTCGTCCTCCGCCCCGGTGCCTCCCCCCGGCGCTCCCGACCCCGCAGG